>CALYPF010000014.1 GCA_945271245.1 uncultured Enterobacteriaceae bacterium
ACCGTTGGTGGTGACGGTAAGTGGATCACTTTTTACCCGTTGTTGACAGCTGGCAGGGGTAACATTTCATAACCAACACCACTTACAGCAGCGCCTGTATATGCATTTGGGGCAAGCGCTGGAGCGCGCTATTTTTAATATTGGTATAGAGAATCATTTGCCCGAAGATATTATGCGACTATACCCACGCCTGAGCCGAACAACGCACAGCGCGATTGGCCCTCTCGAAAGCGAATACCAGATTACGTTTTCTCAGGCGGAAAAGGCGCTGGTTACCATTATCTTCGGCGGCTGGCTAATGCGAGAAACTGACCTACAGGAAAAGCAGATACTTCTGTTAACCAATAATCATCCTGCCCTGGAAGCAGATTTAGCACAGGCGCTGCGTGAAGTGACGCTATTGCCACTCACTATTTGCCATCAAACGCTGCAGGACTTTCAGCGCAACGGCCCGGCGCCGGACATAGCGCTGATTGTCACGCCCTGGGCCACCTCACTACCGCTTTTCTCTGCGCCAATCCTGCAAATAGCACCACCGCTGAACGAGCTGCAGCAGCGGCGCATCCGTGACATTCTGGAACAGCCCTAAACTTACCCTCGCGGTTCAAAAAGTTTACAGCTGACGCGGGACACCCACGGCGGCTATAAGCAAGCAATACCGGCGCGATGGCGTTAATCTTTTTGAGAATAGTAGGTGGTGGTGTAACGGATCTGCTGGCGTTCCTGCGCAGTTTTACCGCCGTCCTGAGTCTCGACAATATTGGCGCATTCCAGCGGATTTCCGACATCATCATAGCGGCATTTTTTTGCCGCCAGATAAAAAAGCCGCCCGTTATCCAGGCCGCGTGTCAGAAAATCCCAAGGTTCCTCCAGCTTACGTTTAGGCTCCGTCGCCATTAATACATCATGCTGCTCACCATACATCACCATGGTATTCGGCATGCCTTCAGGAGTGTAGAAATACTCCTTATAAACCCATGCATCGCGGGTATCTTTGACTTTCACTAATAGGCCGTCGCGATATAAATAGCGTCGGTGCTCCACGCCAGGAGAGGTAATGGAGACAATCTGACAATGCTTATCTAACACCACCGTATTGCGCTTATCCAGAGCAGACACCAGCGTATCACTACCCGCCTGGCGAATCAGGTGCATCGATTCACCTCCGCGCTCACTGCGTTCATACTCCACCAGGCAACCTGATTTATCAAAGCGTCCTTTAGCCACCATTAATGGTAGCGAATCTTCACCGTAAAGGATTTGCTCAAAGGTTTTCACTCGCCCGCGCAGTGCGTCAAACGCCAGCTCGTTCGACAAACTCGCCATCGCCGGCGCAAATGGCAACACCTCGGGTGCCTGAGCAGCTTCGCCGGTTAGCGGCAGCAAAATTAAACACAGTAGCGTTTTTTTCATAAATTCCCGGTTTACTACCCGGCTCCTGCGCCGGGAATAACAGTATAGAAGATACGCGGCTCTGACTGGGAGCCAGCATGTACGGCCTCTACTATATTTCATTTTAAAAATCCCGGCACGCATCCGGGCACACGGGATAAACCCTCGCCATTTTTTATGCACGCATGGCGGCGTTAACATTCATGTATTAGGTTTAAAAAGCCTTTTTCATTATGCAGAGATTACGGAATATCCCGCGTGCCCTGACCTGCTTTGTACGGTAACAGGCCGGCATCTTGCTCCCTTAAGCTCTGCTCGGCATTGCTAATAAACCACTCATTACCTGTATAAGAGATAATTATGAACAAGTTACGCTATTTGGAATTAGGTTCATCCCGGCATGCGGTGTTACTCATTGCGCTGGTATTATTATTCCTGATTTTCGGCTATCCCAAGCTCATGGGATTCAGCGGTACCGTACAATATATGGCATCCGTTAGCGCCCCGCTGCCCGTGTTGTCTGCGGTTATCGCGGTCGTAATGGAAGTACTGGTAGCGATTCTTATTATATTAGGATTTTATACGCGGCCTCTGGCGCTTGTTTTTATGCTCTATACCTTAGGCACCGCGATAATAGGGCATCACTACTGGAATATGCCTGCCGATGCGGTTACGCCAAATATGATTAACTTCTATAAGAATATCAGTATTGCCGCCGCTTTTCTGTTGCTCGCAGCGTGCGGGCCTGGAGCCTACTCTCTCGATAAGCGTTAATTACCCTAAGCTTATGCGCCAGAAGCGCGCTACACATTAGGGGCCATAACAATAAATTATTTCCGGCGAATAATGCTTCATTGGGTGTAAAAACACATTGGTCGATAGGTTTGTGCTAAGAGCTCAACACATCTTTCCGGGCAGGCTATCAATCCGGAGATAGCCTCTTTACACGGCGTTGACCACGAAATTTGCGGGGTAAGAGAAAGGAACATTGAACGCCGGTTATCTCCAGCGCTCAGAGGCGGTGCTTTAGCCCAGAAAACTAACAGCGCCCGGCGGTGTGTCGGGCGCTTTTCACAGTCACCATCGCCCCCTCCGGGCTGGATAAGCGCTGTTTAACAGGCTTAAAAGCGTTTACCGGGGGGAGCCGTTCCTGCAGCGTCTCGCCAGCAGGAACTCCTGGCGCTTATGCGTAAACAGGAAAGCGCGCGCAGATGTCCAGCACCTGCTTTTTAACGCGACCAATCACGGCTTCATCATGCAGATTATCCAACACATCACACATCCAGCCGGCCAGTTCGCGAACCTCCGCTTCTTTAAAGCCGCGGCGAGTTACAGCGGGCGTACCGACGCGTATGCCTGATGTGACAAACGGGCTTTTCGGATCGTTCGGCACACTATTTTTATTTACGGTAATATTCGCGCGCCCCAGCGCAGCATCAGCGTCTTTCCCGGTAATATCTTTATCCACCAAATCCAATAGAAACAGGTGATTATCGGTAGAGCCAGAAACCACGTTATAGCCGCGATCGAGGAAGGTCTGCACCATCGCTTTCGCGTTTTTCACTACCTGCTGCTGATAGTCGGCAAACGCGGGTTCCATCGCTTCTTTAAGCGCCACCGCCTTACCGGCAATAACGTGCATTAAAGGTCCGCCCTGCGCGCCCGGGAACACAGAAGAATTCAATTTTTTATACAGCTCTTCGCTACCGCCTTTTGCCAGGATTAATCCCCCGCGTGGACCAGCCAGCGTTTTATGGGTCGTGGTGGTAACAACGTGAGCGTGCGGCACCGGGTTCGGGTAAACACCAGCGGCTACCAGCCCGGCTACGTGAGCCATATCGACAAACAGATAAGCACCGACGCTATCGGCAATTTCTCGCATTTTAGCCCAGTCAACCACGCCGGAATAGGCAGAAAAACCGCCGATAATCATTTTTGGTTTGCGCGTTTGCGCCAG
Organism: uncultured Enterobacteriaceae bacterium; assembly: GCA_945271245.1. Taxonomy (GTDB): domain Bacteria; phylum Pseudomonadota; class Gammaproteobacteria; order Enterobacterales; family Enterobacteriaceae; genus Apirhabdus; species Apirhabdus apintestini. The sequence continues at coordinate 3,350 of CALYPF010000014.1, forward strand.
TTTTTCCAGCTCGCTGTAATCAATCCGACCGCTATCGTCTATTCCATAAGGGACAATATTGTAGAATTTGCCTGAGAAATTCACCGGCGAGCCGTGCGTCAGATGCCCGCCGTGCGCCAGGTTCATCCCTAAAACCGTATCTCCAGGCTCAAGCAGCGTCGTATAAACAGCGAAATTAGCCTGAGAACCGGAGTGCGGCTGAACGTTTGCATAGTCAGCGCCAAACAGCGCTTTTGCGCGATCTACAGCCAATTGCTCGACCACATCCACATATTCGCAGCCGCCGTAATAGCGCTTGCCTGGATAACCTTCCGCATATTTATTCGTGAGCTGAGAGCCCTGAGCCTGCATAACGCGCGGGCTGGTGTAGTTTTCGGAGGCGATAAGTTCAATATGCTCTTCCTGACGCAGGTTCTCCTGCTCCATTGCCTGCCATAATTCGGCATCATAATCGGCAATGTTCATTTCTCGCTTTAACATTCGCACCTCCTGACTCAGCTAACGATATTAGGACTGCCCGTATTGGGCGACGGCCCACAGTATAACTGATTCCCCCTGCGAAGACAGATACAACGACAGGTTTTTACGCAAACGTTTGGCATTAATAAAATCAGACAGTAAAAAATTACTTTTAAGCATCCTATCGCTAATTGCGTTCCAAAATACAGCTTAAAAAACCGCAAAAAATATTCGCTTGTGATAGGACGTTCAATGCTTAAAGCTTAAGGCTGAATCAAGAACCGTTCACCAAATCCGTAAAACGCGGTATTAAGGGAGCGATAACGTGGCTAATTGCGCTGGCGATTAAAGCAGTATTTTCTTACATCCCTTACCTTATTTTTCACCTTTTGTTTTACATGCCTTTACAGTGAAGCAACATCAAAATAAGATGCATTAAAAATACATCATATAAACTACATGAAGGAACATTCCATGCTTGATGCCAATACCATAGCAACCGTTAAGTCTACTATCCCTTTACTGGCCGCTACCGGCCCCAAACTCACCGCCCATTTCTACGATAGAATGTTCTAGCACAATCCGGAATTAAAAGACATCTTTAACATGAGTAATCAGCGCAACGGCGATCAGCGCGAAGCGCTGTTTAATGCAATTTGCGCCTATGCAACGCACATTGAGGATTTACCGGCAATATTGCCCGCCGTTGAGAAAATCGCCCAGAAACACGCCAGTTTCCAAATCAAACCAGAACAGTATCAAATCGTCGGCACGCATCTGCTAGCCACTCTGGACGAGCTGTTTCATCCAGGCCAAGAGGTGCTGGACGCGTGGGGGCAGGCGTATGGCGTGCTGGCGCAGGTATTTATTAACCGTGAAAACGAAATTTACCAGTCTCACGCCAGCCAGCCCGGCGGCTGGAGCGGTACGCGCGCGTTTCGTATCGTGGAAAAAAAGCCTGAGAGCGCATTAATCACCAGCTTCGTTCTTGAGCCCGTAGATGGCGGCGCGGTAGCAAATTTCCATCCCGGACAATATTTAGGCGTTTGGCTAAAACCCGATGGCTTTGCGCATCAGGAGATCCGTCAGTACTCCCTCACCCAGAAACCCAATGCAAAGCGCTACCGAATTGCCGTTAAGCGTGAGGATAACGGGCTGGTTTCCGGCTGGCTGCACCGCCATGCGCAGCAGGGCGACATCGTACAGGTTGCCGCTCCGGCGGGGGATTTCTATCTGAACGTTACGCCGAACACACCGATCGCGCTCCTTTCCGGCGGCGTCGGACAAACGCCGCTGCTCGCCATGCTTGATGCGCTGAGCGAACGTCAGCATCCAGCCCAGATAAACTGGTTCCACGCAGCCGTGAACGGCAGCGTTGACGCCTTCAGCGATGAGGTCGCACGCTTAGGCGCCGGCCTGCCGCGTTTTTATCAACATATCTGGTACAGCTCGCCGGAAGAAAAAGACGGCTATGATAGCGTAGGGTTAATGGAATTAGCCCCGCTGGAAAGCCGCCTCAGCGATCCGGCGATGCACTTTTTCCTGTGCGGTCCGATTGGTTTTATGCAATTTATCGCCCGACAATTAGTGGCACTGGGCGTAACGCAGGAGCGTATTCACTACGAGTGCTTTGGCCCGCATAAAGTCCTGTAACCGGTGGTGCGGCAGTGCAAACCTAAAGGCGCATGAACGTCTATTCAGGTCCGTAAATAGCGGGCCTGATTTCCCGCTAATTTCCACTCACCTCTGCGTCGTACATAAGCCTTCGAAAGAATCAACATTCACTTCAATTTATGTGCTTCAGGCTGCTCGAACCGGGATTATTGCGCTTTGTTTCCTGTCGTATATTAATGAACTACCGAAGACATCGCATGATTAAAGGCCAGATAAACTAAATAGCCGCATCGTCTTCTTCACCGGTACGGATCCGCACCACGCGCGCGACATCAAACACAAAAATCTTACCATCGCCGATTTTCCCGGTTTGCGCAGTGCGAATAATCGTATCCACACAGGTATCGGCAATATCATCGGGAACAACGATTTCAATCTTTACCTTCGGCAAGAAATCCACCATATATTCCGCGCCCCGGTATAATTCAGTGTGCCCTTTCTGGCGCCCAAATCCCTTCACCTCGGTGACCGTCATCCCCGTAATCCCGACTTCCGCCAGCGCCTCGCGAACATCATCCAGCTTGAACGGTTTAATAATCGCATCGATCTTTTTCATGAAATATCCTGTCCTCAAGTCAACGCCGCGACCGGCTTGCCCGGCAACCGGCGCTCTTCAATGCGGCCGTGCGCGCCAGCGGCAAAATTACAGTTTGAAATCATTAGCATCCAGTTCATGGCGTGCCAGGAGTTTATAAAATTCAGTGCGATTTCGCCCGGCCATACGCGCCGCCTGAGTGACATTTCCCCGGGCGATTTGTAATAATTTACGCAAATAATTGACCTCAAACTGACTGCGCGCCTCGGCAAAAGTAGGCAGTACGGTACTTTCACCTTCCAGCGCCTGCTGTACCAACGCTTCATTAATTACCGGCGCCGGGCTTAGCGCCACGCACTGTTCTATCACATTCACGAGCTGCCTGACATTCCCAGGCCAGCTTGCCGCAATCAGGCGCTTCATCGCATCCGTTGAAAAACTGCGCACGTGCGCATTATGCCGCCCGGCGGCCTGCCGTAACAGATGATTTGCCAGAAGTGGAATATCTTCCGCGCGCTCTTGAAGCGCCGGCAATTTCAGGCTTAGCACATTCAGGCGATAAAACAGATCTTCGCGAAACTCCCCTCGCTGCATTGCTTTGGGTAAATTGCGATGCGTCGCGGATAAAATACGCACATCGATAGCAATATCCTGATTACTGCCCAGCGGCCTGATCCTTCGCTCCTGAAGAACGCGCAATAGTTTTACCTGCAAAGAAAGCGGCATATCGCCGATTTCATCCAGGAACAGCGTGCCGCCCTGAGCCGCCTGAAACAACCCTTCACGGCTACTTACCGCGCCGGTAAACGCTCCTCGCGCGTGGCCAAACAGTTCAGATTCCAGCAATTGTTCCGGTAAAGCGCCGCAATTAATAGCCACAAAGGCATTATTCGCTCGCGGGCTGGCGCGATGAATCGCGCGCGCCAGCACTTCCTTCCCGGTTCCGCTTTGCCCATTAATCAGTACGCTCACATCCGACTGAGCCACCAGACGCACCTGCTCCAACAGCCGGTGCATCGCCGGGCTGCGCGTGATTATCTCATCATGCCAGCGTTCATCACCGCTCGGAGCCGCACGAGACAGGGCTTCATTAATTGCCTGATAAAGCGCATCTTTATCTACGGGTTTGGTCAGAAAACTGAACACACCCTGCTGCGTAGCAGAGACCGCCTCCGGGATCGAGCCGTGCGCGGTAAGAATAATTACCGGCATCCCCGGATGCCGCTTTTGGATTGCAGCGAATAACTGCATGCCATCCATTTCATCCATACGCAGGTCGCTAATGACGAGCTGAATATTCTCCCGCAGCAGGATACGTAACCCTTCCTGACCGCTACCGGCGGTGATGACATCGTATCCCTCGCTGCGCAAACGCATCCCCAAAAGCTTTAATAAGCCCGGGTCGTCATCCACCAATAAAAGTCTGGCGGTCGCCTGCGACGTCATGGTTTCACCTCGTTAATTGAAGTACTTCCGGCGGAGCCGGACGGTAATGCGCCCGCATCGGGAACCCGCTCGCGATCGCCTGCGGCAGAAGCCGGCTCAGACGAAAAATTATCGCTGGATTTACGGCTGGAAAGCTGGCGCTCAATATCCATCAGGTTTTGTAACTGATGCCGCGTACGCGCCAGCTCGGCGCTCAATTTTTGATGCTGGAGACGCAGCGCATCCAGCTCCCGATCGCTATGCTGCTGAAGCTGATTACAGCGCCCACGCGCTTCAACCAGCCCGAGCTCAAGCGCCTGCTCATCGCGCCACATTTGATAAAGTGGGCGCACGCGCACCGGAATCTCCGCGCTCAGGGTATCCAGGCGATCGACATAGTAGCGCCGCTCGTGCGGCGTTATCCTTGCTTTCGACAATAAAATGCCCTGACGAAAAGCGGACTGCCAGCGCATCTCACCCCAGCCCCGGGCTAACGCGCGCGCGCGTTCGGGCGCCAGGCGGGTAGCGCAGTCCATGCCACGCAGCCAAAATAACGGATTGTTATCTACTTGCTCACCTTTAAGCGCCCAGATAGCCTCACAGTCGGTCCCTAAATAATCCGCCAGCGACTGAGCCGGCGGCGCAGAGAGCAATGTCAAAGCAGGAATCCCCTGCGGAGCCTGAGAAACACAGCCGGTAAGCGCCATCGGCGCGAACGCAACCGCAGCGCCGATCGTGCGGGAAAAACCACAATGCAACAGCCGAACGACCCGGCGTTGCAGCGACTTCACAATACAATACATCATGGATGATGGCTTCCGATAACCACGGGCAGCTCAATCCGAAAGCAGACATCAGCCTCCTCGCACTCAACCAAATCCAGCGTCCCCTGCATACGCCGCACGCAGTCAAGGGCAATACTCAACCCGAGACCGCTGCCTTTAACAGCGCCTTTACGTTGCAGGCTTCCCTGGAAGAAAGGTTCGAAGATAGTGTCGCGTTCGCTTTCAGGAATACGCGGGCCCGTATTTGCGACATCAATCGCCAGTTTTCCAGCGTCAGTCACATAACTTTTAAGATAAATGTTACCGGATTCAGCGCCATAGTGCACCGCATTGGAGTAGAGATTATCCAGCGCACTAAGCAATAATCCTGGATCGGCCACGCAATCCTCTGGCGCCAGTCGCATTGTCACTCGCATACGTTTAGCGCGCGCGGGCAAACCGTGCGCCGCAATAATATTCTCTAGCATTGGCGCAAGCGCAACCCGTACCGCGCTCGCGCCGCTGTCGGCCAGTTTTCGGTTATAGTCCAGTAGTTGCTCAATTAATTTTTGAAGATTGCGGCTGCTGGTATCCAGTATGGCAACCACTTCATCCTGTTCAGCGGTGAGCGGGCCGGCGACCCTGTCCACCAGCAGTTCTGTTCCCTCACGCATGCTGGCCAGCGGCGTTTTTAACTCATGGGAAATATGGCGCAGGAATTGGTGCCGCTGAGCCTCCAGCCAGGATAACCGCTCGCTCAGCCAAATGATGCGCTGCCCAACCGATCGCAACTCACTCGGGCCGCGAAACATACGCAACTCTCCCGGATCGCGTCCGGCGCCCAGCCGATTAATCATGCGCTCCAGGACCTTTACCGGGCCGATAATCATGCGCGTTAGCAGTAACACCAGCGCCAGAGTCACCAGAAACAGCGCCAGCGCCTGCCAGCCAAAAAACCGGCCACGGGCGGCAATTTCCTGCTGAACCTGCTGCCCGCGCTGAAAAATAGCGGTACGCGTGGTCTGTACCATCTCGGCATTCGCGTGAGAGAAATCATCCAGCCGGGTCAGCGCAATCGCGTCAGGGCTGCCGCTGTGGCATTTTAATGTCGCCAGTGCGGTAAGGTCGTCATTTAAACGGCGCACCAGCGCGGGCTCAGACAACACCGTTGCATGAATAGCCAGCATATCGGCATAGCGTTTACGCTGGCGCTGGTAAACCTTTGCCAGCGTCGGGTTATCCAGTACGCAGTACTGTCGATAGCTGCGCTCAATCTCCAGCGCAGTATTCGCCATCGCTTCCCCTCTGCGAGCATCAATAAGCGTGCTGCGATTCACCTGTGCGGCCCGATCGCTTAACGCATTGAGGCTCTGCCATGCCTGCCATGCCAGCACGAGTAGCGGCAATAGCACCAATAAAAACGCCATCATTACTAATTGTCGTAATGAGCGGGGAAAGAAAGGCCAACGTTTCAAGGATGTGTCTCATTGAATAACGAATGCATAATGCTAGCGGAGTGCACGGCGCCTGAAAAGCGCGGCGTAGAAATGATAAAGGCAGAGCCTGCGCTCTGCCTTTATTCGGAATCAGGCGGTGCCTAACTCAACGTTTCGCCCGATGGCTGATAGGCAACCGAAGTTACGATTATCAGGAGTTGGACGGCAGGCACCTTTGAGTGCGTCATTCGATGTGTTATGTAGCACAACCTAAGCGGGGCTGACGTAACGAAGTGAATGAGCCACTGCAATATCACTTGCAATCTCCGTGCCAATATTGCTAAGCCAGCCTTTTTCGCTGCATTATCCGGGTGTTATTGTTTGTTAAAATGATTAAAGCAAAGTAATAAAAAATCATCAATTCGTCTTCCATAAGCGACATATTATTACGTTAAAATACATTAAGTAATAAAATCAATGAATTATATGTCTCTATACGGAGACGCTCTGATTATTCCTATGTCGCTATTATGCGACGTCGTAACGTTTCCTGCCGTAACAATAAAAATATTATCACTTATAGCTGTGCGCCCGTTTGGCGCACGCAGATAAATGACCGCCGTTCTATAAACCGGAACACCCTAAAGTCTCATTGTTGCTAACGGCATATCGCAACACCGCTGACGCCCTGCCTGCATAAGTCGTCTAATACGAACAGTCTCACATACCGGATGCCGGGCTCACGAGGTTCGCTTTGTGGAGTGATTAGATGATTCGGGACGCGAGCAGCGCCAGGTAAGCAGCCAAAAAGCGTAAAATCGTTTTAATCCTCCGCGACCGCGCAACGCTTTGGCTGGCATTCAGGCAGTAATGCCGTTAACAGTACGGCATATATTTTGTTTTATCGACAACACGAAACTATGACCTTAGTAATTCGTCATATAGCACAGCAAACAACGGCTATACGCGATTTAGCGTAAAAACCGCTGATAACCGTTTCTCTCCCACATCATTTTTGCGCCAGATAATCACTCGTGAATATTTATATGGAGCACCAGCCTGGTGGAATAACGTTTCATTTACCCTGCACCCCGCCTGGCAGCGGGCAGCCATTGGAGGCAGATTTTTCTTATCACGCATTATAATCAACGGGTTAGAAAAACCATCCTCCAAAGGGAAGTTCCTGCGCACCATTTATTCATTAAACGCCAAATTAGAAATGGTCGCGTCAGTACCGCCTGCACGACAGACGGCACTGATAACGTTTTAAAAAACGCCTCCGCCGCTGGCAGCTCCGGCGGCCGCCTCTCTCAAACGGGCAGGTAAGTCGGGCATCGCTCACAAGAAGTAAGTACGCAGGTTAGCCTTCTCCGCACCGCGTATTCAACCTTGTATACCACTCAGCCAAGCTGGCGGCGAGCATTACGGAACAGGCGCATCCAGGGACTATCTTCTCCCCATTCCTGCGGATGCCACGAGTGAGTAACGGTTCGGAAAACGCGCTCCGGGTGCGGCATCATTATAGTGACGCGCCCGGATTCATTTGTCACAGCGGTAACACCGTTGGGTGAACCATTTGGGTTTGCCGGATAGCGCGCCGCAGTGCGCCCGTAATTATCAACAAAGCGCATGGCCACCTGCTTTTTCTCTTCCAGAAGAGCCAGATGCGCCTCATCGCGCAGTTCCGCGCGCCCTTCTCCGTGTGAAACAACTATCGGCAGCCGCGCGCCGGCCATGTCGGCTAACAGCAGAGACGGACTGTCCGCCACTTCTACCAGGCTCAGGCGCGCCTCAAAGCGCGCCGAGCGGTTACGAACAAAGCGCGGCCACGCTTCGCTACCGGGAATTAGTTCACGCAGCGCGGAGAGCATCTGGCAGCCGTTGCACACCCCAAGCGTCAGCGTCTGTGGGTGCTCAAAAAACGAACTAAAAGCATCCCGCAGAAGCGAATTAAATAAAATCGATTTCGCCCATCCCTCCCCGGCGCCTAATACGTCGCCATAGGAGAAACCGCCGCAGGCGACCAGCGCCTGCGCATTCTGCAGGGAATAACGCCCGGCGATTAAATCACTCATGTGCACATCCACCGCGTCAAAACCCGCCCGATGAAACGCCGCGGCCATCTCTGCGTGTGAATTAACGCCCTGCTCGCGCAATACCGCGACAACAGGCCGTATTCCGCTCGCAATATAGGGCGCGGCAATATCCTCTTCGGTATCCCAGTGCAGCTTCACATTTAAGCCGGGATCGGTCACATCGGCCCTGCTCTCATGCTCTTCATCGGCGCAGGCCGGGTTATCACGCCGCCGCTGCATTTGCCAGCTTGTCTCCCCCCACCATTGACGCAACACCGAACAGTGTTCGCGATACACCGTCTCCTCGCCTGCGGTGATAATAAATTCATCGCCCGGCACCGCGCGCCCCAGATAATGTACACAGTCTGCCAGACCGAATTCTGTAAACGTTGCCATCACGGCGTCATACTCAGCCACCGCTATTTGGATTACCGCGCCCAATTCCTCATTAAATAACGCTGCCAGCGCGTCCTCACCCAATCCTGCGATATCAACATTAACCCCGCAGCGCCCGGCAAACGCCATTTCGGCCAGCATTGCAAGCAATCCGCCGTCTGAACGATCGTGATAGGCCAGTAACCGCCGCCAGGCGAGCAGCGTCTGAATAGCCTCAAAGAACCCCTTGAGCTGTGCGACGTCGCGCACATCCGCGCTGCTATCGCCCAATTGCTGATACACTTGCGCCAGCGCGCTCGCCCCCAGCGCGCACTTCCCTTTGCCTAAATCCACCAGCAGCAGCGCATTCTCCTGCAGGCTAAGCTGAGGCGTCACGGTCCGCCGCACATCTTCTACGCGTGCGAAAGCGGAAATAATCAGCGACAGCGGCGAGGTCATTTCCCGCTCCGTTTCACCCTGTCGCCAGCGCGTTTGCATTGACATCGAATCTTTCCCAACCGGGATAGTCAATCCGAGCGCCGGGCACAGTTCTTCCCCTATCGCTTTCACTGCGGCATATAACCCGGCGTCTACGCCGGGGTGGCCCGCTGCGGCCATCCAGTTCGCGGAAAGCTTTACGCGCCGCAAATCGCCGATGTGCGCAGCGGCGATATTGGTTAGCGCCTCGCCCACCGCCAGCCTTGCCGATGCGGCATAATCAAGAAGCGCTACTGGGGTGCGTTCCCCAATGGCTATTGCCTCGCCGTAATAGCTATCAAAGCTGGCGGTAGTCACCGCGCAGTCTGCTACCGGCACCTGCCACGGGCCAACCATTTGATCGCGCGCGACCATACCGCCGACAGTGCGATCGCCGATAGTTATCAAAAATGTTTTTTCCGCCACTGCGGGCAGCTGAAGCACGCGCTTTACCGCTTCCTGTAACTTAATTTCTTCACGGGCCAGCGGCTGAGTGCAGACCTGCAGGCGCTCAACGTGACGCTCCATGCGCGGTGCCTTCCCGAGCAGCGTATCCAGCGCTAAATCAATCGGTTGATTGTCGAAATGTGCGTCTGTCAGCGTAAGCCGCTGCGCCCGCGTCGCTTCACCGATAACGGCGAACGGCGCCCTTTCCCGGTGGCAAATCGCACTGAATTCAGCGAGACGCTGCGGTGCGACCGCCAAAACATAGCGCTCCTGCGACTCGTTGCACCATATTTCCAGCGGACTCAGGCCGGTTTCATCAACGGGAATATCGCGCAGGGTAAAGCGTCCGCCGCGCCCGCCGTCATTGATTAGCTCTGGCATAGCGTTGGATAGCCCGCCCGCGCCGACATCATGAATAAATAGAATCGGGTTATTCGCACCCTGCTGCCAGCAGCTATCGATGACCTCCTGGCAGCGGCGCTCCATTTCAGGGTTATCGCGCTGCACGGAGGCAAAATCCAAATCCGCGTCCGATTGCCCCGAGGCCATAGACGACGCTGCACCGCCTCCCAGCCCAATATTCATGGCCGGGCCGCCTAACACAATAAGCTGCGCACCGGGCGGGATTTCCCCTTTTTGCACGTGCTCCGCGCGAATATTGCCTACCCCGCCCGCCAGCATAATCGGCTTATGATAGCCGCGTAGCTCAGTGCCGTTATGGTTCACCACCCGGGCCTCATAGGTACGAAAGTAGCCATTAATCGCCGGGCGGCCGAATTCGTTATTGTAAGCGGCCGCGCCCAGCGGCCCTTCCGTCATGATTTCCAGAGCGGAAGCGATTCGCGTCGGTTTGCCAAAATCCGTTTCCCAGGGCTGCTCAAAACCGGGGATACGTAAATTGGAGGTTGAAAAACCAATCAGCCCGGCCTTTGGCTTCGCGCCGCGCCCGGTGGCGCCTTCATCACGTAGCTCTCCGCCAGAACCCGTAGCCGCGCCGGGCCACGGCGAAATCGCCGTTGGGTGATTGTGGGTTTCCACTTTCATCAAAATATGTACTGGCTCGTGGGAATAACGGTAGCTACCGGACGTAGGATCGGCAAAGAAACGTCCGGCATCTGAGCCTTCCATAACTGCCGCATTATCTTTATAGGCAGACAGCACATAATCCGGAGTTTGCCGGAAGGTATTTTTAATCATGTCAAACAGCGAATGCGGCTGTTTTTCACCGTTTATGGTCCAGCGTGCATTAAAAATCTTATGCCGACAGTGCTCGGAATTCGCCTGCGCGAACATGTATAACTCAACGTCGGTTGGGTTACGGCCTTCCCGCGTAAAAGCATCGAATAAATACCTAATTTCATCTTTCGCCAGCGCCAGCCCCAACCTGACATTCGCCTCTTCAAGTGCAGATATCCCTTGCGTCAACATATCTATATGCTGTGCGGGCGCTGGCGCCCGGTGTGTAAACAGCGCATGTGCGTCCTGCATGCGGGTAAACGCTGCTTCGGTCATACGATCGCACACGATGTCTATCGCCGCGCTTATCTGCGCCTCGCTCAGCGGTTCGCCGGCCAAATAATAGGCAATACCGCGCTCCAGACGCGTTACCTGGGGCAAACCACAGTTATGGGCGATATCAGTCGCTTTTGAAGACCAGGGCGAGCGCGTTCCCGGACGCGGGGTGACCAGAATAAGCTGCCCCATTGGCTCGCTCTCACGGGCAGTGGGGCCATAGCATAACAGGCGCACCAGCCGGGCATGGGAATCGCTATCCAGGCCATGCGCTAAATCGGCAAAATGCACAAATTCAGCGTGAATCTCCACTATCGGCAGCCGCCGCTCGGCGAATTGGGTCAGAAGTTTTTGGATCTGAAAGGGCGATAAGGCGGGGGAACCACGCAGAATTTCCATCATAAGGTCTCTCGTTTGCGAAACGTCCTGACGCCGCGAAAAGTGGCGCCACGCTGGAAAACGAGAGCCATTATAGAGAAACCCCGACGCTGACGAAACCGTTTGCGTCAAAATAAAAACCGCGGACTGGCCGTAACAAACTGTGCACAAATAACGTACTCAGGTTGCCAGCACCGGGATTGTTGAGCAAAATGCAGCTCTCAAAAAACAACTTCCCCTTGAGAACATTACGGCTTTTGACTCGCGCTTAGGCTATTGCAGAGATTTAACTTATTGAAAAAACTAAAGCTTAACTATCTGCTGATCGGCGTTGTCGCGCTATTGCTGGCCGTCGCACTCTGGCCTACCGTGCCCTGGACCGGCGGCACGGAAAACCGTATCGCTGCGATTAAAGCGCGCGGCGAACTGCGGGTAAGCACGATTGCCTCACCGCTCACCTGGAGTCGAATCAATAATGAAGAAACGGTGGGGCTGGATTACGAACTGGCCCGCGAGTTCGCCGATTATCTGGGGGTAGAGCTTAAAATTACGGTTCGTTCGGGCATTGATAAACTTTTTGATGATTTAGATACAGGCGCTGCCGACATTCTGGCCGCCGGACTAGTTTATAACAACGCGCGCAGTAAAAATTACCAGCCCGGCCCCGCCTACTATTCCGTCTCGCAGCAAATGGTGTATCGCATGGGGTCTCCCCGCCCCAAAAGCCTTGCAGGAATCACCAGCGAAAACCTAACTATCGCCGCCGGGCTGGCGGTACTCAACGATTTAAATACGCTCAAACAGGAAAAGTACCCGCACCTTGAATGGCGGGTCGACGCCACGCGCAACAGCACCATGTTATTACGGAAAGTTCTGGATGGGACACTGGCCTATACGATCGCCGACTCGGTGGCGATAGGGCTTTTCCAGCGCATCCACCCTCAGCTCGCCGTCGCGCTGGATATCACGGACGAGCAGCCGGTTACCTGGTTTACTCCGCGCGATAGTGACGACAGCCTGTCCGCCGCGATGCTCGATTTCTTTGCCCGCGTTAACGCCAACGGCACCCTATCGCGGCTGGAAGAAAAATATCTGGGCCACGTCGGCGCGTTTGACTATGTGGATACCCGTAGCTTCCTGCGGGCCGTCGACAATATTCTGCCCTCACTGCTACCGCTATTTAAGAAATACGCAACGCGCATCGACTGGCGCCTGCTGGCGGCCATCGCCTATCAAGAATCGCACTGGGATACCCATGCGACATCGCCAACCGGCGTTCGGGGGCTAATGATGCTCACCAAAAATACGGCGCAGAGTTTAGGCCTGACCGATCGGTTGAATGCAGAACAGAGTATTCGCGGCGGCGCGCGCTACCTGAACGATATGCTCGAAAAAGTGCCAGATTCTGTGCCGGAAGGCGAGCGCATTTGGTTTGCGCTGGCCGCGTACAACATGGGCTACGCGCACATGCTGGACGCCAGAGCGCTAACCGCAAAGCTGCGCGGAAACCCCGATAGCTGGAGCGACGTGAAACAAACCCTGCCGTTGCTCAGCCAGAAAAATTGGTATAAGAAAACGACCTATGGCTACACGCGCGGCCATGAAGCGCTGGCGTATGTAGAAAATATTCGCAAATACCATATGAGCCTGGTGGGATATCTAATGGAAAAAACGCATCAGAAAATGCTGCACCAGCGCCTGGCGCAAAGCTACCCGGTGGTGAAACCGCCGGAGGTGGCTCAGCCGCGCATGGAGCCAGCGCTGATGACGCCCGTCCCCGACACCGATGAGGATACGTCTTCAATCTCCACAAACTCTCTAATGCAGATGCTTACTCATTAGCCGCCTGCGCACCCGCTTTTCTCTACTATCAGGTTGTTATTTAGCAACCCACACGGCGCATAAAAGCCGCGTTAATATGCAGCGTAAATAGGTCTGACGTTCAGTGGTTTAATTATCTCCTTCATCGACCGTAACTGGGTTAAAACGGCCCCATAATACCCTTCTATTTTTATTGTTATTTTTAAATTATCATAGTCAGATTTTTAGAATTACTACCTTTTTTAATCAGAGAATAAATGAATATTAATTACTCCCGGATAGCAAAATTATTATTAATCTCTTCTGCAGGATTCATGCTTTCTGGCTGTTTCAGCATAATGCTGGCAACAAACTCCGGATATAAAAATAAGTTAGAGCATTGGAGAAATGACACAATCATTGGTTTATCGCTGGCACAGAATACCGAAGGAAAGAAGAGATATGTTTTTGTCGGGGAGATCTTTGACTACCTACTCCTGGAAGGCGGCGATGAGGTAGTTAAGATGCTTATGGACCCTCGTATCGACCGACATACTATGAACGTTAACCATCCGGCAAAATTCACGCTCAATTATGATAAAAAGCAATTTACGGGTGAATTAACGCTCAAATATCAGATAAAAACCGAGGAAGAAAGGCAGGCCGCAATAAGTTACAATTTTTACTGCTCGGGAAATGACTGCACAAAAAACATTTATAAATTGAAGGGAAGCATTCATAAGAAAAATAATAAGCAGAACTATTCAAAGGAGCTCAAATTCTATCACTCATTTTACGTTGCATTTTATAAATATAAAACGTCCGGTATTTCATTCGGGGCAGCGAAAGCATTACGGCCGGTAGCCATGACGCTTGATATCGTCACTTCACCGCTACAGTTGGTGGGGTTTGGTATTATTGGAGGCATATTAAATAGTAATTAATTCAGCAAAATGGAAACCTGTAAGGCCTTTCGTAGAATGAGAGGCTTTCAAAAAGCAAGTGTTTCCATAAAGCTAAACCTACAGGAATGATTTTAATATCTGCTTTTTCATGGTAACCATTCTAATTATCACGCTCCATATCGCTTAAAAATCATCATCGTGCCTCTGCAATATGCTTTCGAGGAAATGTCACTCAGGCAGCGCTTATGGCTGGGCGAAATCAAATCGCACTGAATTTTATAAACTCCTGGCACGCCATGAACTGGATGCTAATGATTTCAAACTGTAATTTTACCACTGGCGCGCACTGCCGCACTGAAGAGCGCCGGTTGCCGTGCAAGCCGGTCGCAGCGTTGATTTGAAGTCAGGATATTTCATGAAAAAGATCGATGCGATTATTAAACCGTTCACGCTGAATGATGTTCGCGAGGCGCTGGCGGAAGTCGGAGTTACGGGATAACGGTCACCGAGGTGAAGAGATTTGGGCGCCAGAAAGGGCACACTATCCTCACAAAAGGAAGGTTAATCATTACTTCATATTCCTTTTTGGGTTACGGCCATTGGGTGATATGTGTTCTTAGATAGCGCCTTCACACTTAAGGCGCGTTACGCTCCGCCGGACTCCACTTTGCGCTGCGCTTTATGCTGGCGGCGACGCTCGCGAAAAAAATCGCTTAACAGCGAAGAGCACGCCTCCGCCAGCACGCCTTCAGTGACCTGTACGCGGTGATTCATTCCCGGATGAGCCAACACATCGAGCAGCGAGCCGGCTGCGCCCGTTTTCGCATCACGGGCGCCAAACACCAGCCTGCCGATGCGGCTGTGTACTATGGCCCCCGCGCACATCACGCACGGTTCCAACGTGACGTAGAGCGTGCTGTCCAGTAAGCGATAATTCTGTAACACCGCGCCGCCCTGCCGCAGCGCCATAATCTCAGCGTGCGCGGTAGGATCGTGGCGGCTGATAGAGCGGTTCCAGCCCTCGCCGATAGCGCACCCGGCGTGCACCAGCACAGCGCCTACGGGCACTTCGCCTTCGTCCCACGCGCGCTGAGCCAGCGCCATGGCGTGACGCATCCAGTATTCATCATCATTGGCATGTTCTGACACACGGCTCTCCATGGAGGTAAATGCGTCGCGCATTATACACAGCGAAAAGCCTTATTCCAGTTGCTGCAGTTCGCCGCGCGGCGTTACGCGCCAGCGGTGCTGGCAAAACCACAGTAACGGGTTGTCCTGGCTGCTGTCGCTATAGCCGCTCCACAGGCATAACGGCGAACCGATACGCTGCTCCAGTTGGATAACTTTTTCCGGCCCCAGGCAGCGCAGCGTCAATACCCATCCGCCCCAGCGCCGCTGGATTTGACTGGCGATAAGATTAACCTCACTAAACCAGCGACGATCGCCGTAAACCTGCTCCACCAGCGGCTGCGGCGAGCCGGTAATCAACCACACATCAACATCATCATGAGCCAGATAGTCGTCCAGCCGCGCCTGTACGCCAGGGAAACCGGTAACCCGGCTGCGAAACCAGGCGACGAAATCGCGCTCCAGTTGCCGGAGGCGAGCCTCGCGATGCCCGAAGGTGCAGCCCCAGAGCAACGCGCTCATCGGCCAGCGGGCCGCGCGCCCCCAAACCAGCAAACCAAGCAGCACCAGCGGCAATATCAGGACCACCAGCACCATATTCTGCGGCTGACGGCGAAGCAGCCAGCGCAAAAAACAACCAAACATATCTTGCTGATGCAACGTCCCGTCAAGGTCAAAGAAAACTACGCGTCGCTCGCCTGCGCTCAAACCGTTACTCCTGTGGATCGCGAAAACCTAATAGCCAGGTAAATACAAAACCGGCGACAACCGCCGCTAAATACCCTATCAGATATAGCATGACTTTCCCGGATACGATCGTCAATGCCAGCGGCAAACCTGAAATACCGAAGGTAATCACCGTCGCCACGCCCCAATAGCTCATTAGCGCGCCGCCGACGGCGCCGCCCAGACAGGCAGCGATAAACGGCCGCCCGAGCGGCAGCGTGACGCCAAAAATAAGCGGTTCCCCGACCCCGAGCAGCCCGGCGGGCAGCGCGCTGGTAATAACGCGCCGAAGCCGCACGCTGCGGGTTTTCGCCAGTACCGCCAGCGCGGCGCCTACCTGCCCGACGCCGGCCATTGCCAGGATGGGAAACAGCGCGTTGTAACCATAGGCCTGGATAAGTTCCACGTGGATAGGGACCAGCCCCTGATGCAGGCCGGTCAACACCAGCGGCAAAAAAGCGCCGGATAAAATCGCGCCCATTAACAGCCCGCCGCGTTCAACCGCGAGCATAGCGCCGTGCGCAATAGCATCCGACATCCATCCGCACAGCGGTTGCAGCGCGACGATTGCCGCGGTACCGGCAATTAATGTCGTTAGCAGGGGATTAAGAATTAATTCCAGCGCCCCGGGCAGCAGAGCACGCAGACGCTTCTCAATCCAGCACATCAGCGCCACTACCAGCACCACCGCAATCACGCCGCCGCGCCCCGGCTGCAGCGGTTCATCAAACAGGGTAATTTGCGCCAACTGAGGGCTGGAGAGGATCCCGGCCATCACGCCGCCCATCGCCATCGATCCGCCGAAAATTTTGGCGGCGTTAACGCCAACCAGAATATTCATGATCGCAAACACCGCGCTGCCAAAAATACCTAATAGCCCCAGCGAGTTGGGCCAGTGCGCGGCAAAATCGCCGACGAGATCCGGGCGCTTCAGGATATTAATAATGCCGGTAATTAACCCCGAGGCGATAAACGCGGGAATGAGCGGGATGAAAATATTCGCGAGCTGGCGCAGCGCATCGCTCACCGGCGTTTTATAGCGCGCGCTGACGCGGGCTTTTGTGCGCGCCGCCGCGTCTTGTTCCGCAGCGTGCGGCCGCATTTGCTCGCGCATGGCGTCTACAATTTGCGCCGCGCGCCCCGGCCCGGCGATCAATTGATGCTGCTCGCCCTGCTTCACGTAGCCGCTTATCTTCGGCAGCGCTTTAAGCGCCTCCGGCGCCATCCGCGACGCATCGTGAACTTCGATGCGCACGCGGGTCATGCAATTTTCCAGGCGCAGGATATTATCCTCGCCGCCCACGCCCTGAATAATTGCCCGCGCCAACGTCCGTGTATCCACTGTAGCCTCCTTATTCGCCGCGCAGCGCCGCACGCAAATAGCCCTGATGTTCGGCAAGCCGCGCACGCGCCGTATCAGCATCCACGCCGCCCAGCAGCATAAGGATAGCGGGCTTAACGTCATACTCGGTCTGCTTTAGCGCTGCCTCCGCTTCTTCGCGGGGGACGCCCGTTGCCTCAACCACGATGCGGCAGGCGCGATCGATAAGCTTCACGTTGGTCGCCTTCATATCCACCATCAGGTTTTGGTATACCTTGCCAAAGCGCACCATCGCGCCGGTCGAAATCATATTCAACACCAGCTTTTGCGCCGTACCGGACTTCAGGCGGGTAGAGCCGGTCAGCGCCTCCGGGCCGACCAGCGGTGAAATGGCGATATCCGCCGCCTGCGCTATCGGGGAGTCGGGATTGCAGGAGATAGCCACGGTGCAGCAACCGCAGCGCCGCGCGTACTCAAGGCCGCCTATCACGTAAGGGGTGCGGCCCGATGCCGCCAGCCCAATCACCAGATCCCGGGCTTCAAGCCGCAGCGCATTAAGATCTTCTTCGCCCAAACGAGAATTATCCTCCGCGCCCTCCACCGCTTTCAGAATCGCCCCCGGCCCACCGGCTATCAAACCAATAACCCTGTCCGGTGCCACGCCGAAGGTGGGCGGGCACTCTGCCGCATCCAGCACGCCCAGGCGCCCGCTGGTGCCCGCGCCCATATAAATAATGCGCCCCCCCGCCCGCAGCGCCTGCGCGGCGGCGTCCACCGCCTGCGCCACCTGCGGCAGCGTCGCCTTAACCGCTGGCGCGACCAGCGCATCCTGCTCGTTAAAACGCGTTACCATATCCAGCGAGGAAAGAGAGTCGAGATCCAGCGTGTGGGGATTACGGGTCTCAGAAAGTAAAGCGCCGAGATTCATACCGATTCCTTTGAATAATTTATTCACAAAAGTGCGCCAATGATGGAATATAAAATTCAAATTCGCGAGTAGAAAAGCCCCAATCTTTGGTAACGATCACGCGAAATAACGATAACAGGAGACAGGCAATGAACTGCTTAACCACGCTGCGCCAGCGCTATGACAGCCTGACGCCGGGCGGGAAAAAACTGGCGGACTACGTACTGGACGACCCTGCCAGAGCGCGCCATTTCAGTTCGCAGCAGCTGGCGCAGGCCGCGGGCGTTAGTCAGTCCAGCGTGGTGAAGTTCGCCCAGCACCTGGGCTATAAAGGCTTTCCCTCGCTGAAGATAGCCATCAGCGACGCGCTGGGGAGTTTTGCCCCTGCCCGGAAGTTGCACAATCATATTCTGGCAGACGATCCTTTGCGCCTCGTGGGCGAGAAGCTGATTCAGGAGAAGACGGCGGCCATGCGCGCCACCCTAGAGATGAACGATGAGGCGACTTTACAGCAGGCAATCACGCTAATTACCAACGCCAAACGCATCCTGCTCACCGGCATTGGCGCTTCCGGGTTAGTCGCGAAAGACCTGGCCTGGAAGCTCATGAAAATAGGCATTCACGCCGGCGCTGAGCAAGACATGCACGCGCTGCTGGCCGCCAGCCAGGCGATGCGTGAGGGCGACCTGCTGCTGGCCGTTTCCAGCTCCGGCGAGCGCCGGGAGATTAACCTTGCCGCGCAGGAGACCCGGCGCGCCGGCGCCCAGGTGCTGGCAATTACCGGCTTTACCCCGAACACGCTGCGCCAGTGCGCCAGTGCGTGCCTGTTTACCGGCGCAGACGATCGGGCAACCCGCAGCGCCGCTATCTCCTCCACCAGCGCACAGATGATGCTCACCGATTTGCTGTTTATGGCGCTGATTCAGCATCACCCGGATCACGCTGCAAAATATATTCGTCACAGCGAGGCGCTGGTGAGGCGGTTGGGGGAGTAGAGTCTGGAGCTATAACCAACAGCGGCGCGCCTTTATTTGTTATGAAGCGGATGATAGAATCTTACTAATAATTTTAACAGCGCAGATAATTCATCATGATAATAAGCTACTATTTAACTTTATTATGTAAAACAATATCTCCCCGCCGGGCAGTAATGATTTTCAACTCTACCAAGCTATCCAGGCGACAATATACTTCAATGTTTAAAAAGCCGGAATAGTATTAAATAATAGCTATTTAACCAAGCCTATTTATTTTTGTTCAGGTAAAACCTCCTTTGACGAGGGAACTTACATCAATACGGATTGTAAGTTTATTGATAATGATTATATTACCATTGGTAAAGGTTGTGCCTTAGGCCCGGGCGTTCATATATATACCGCGACTCACCCGTTAAATTACCAGGACAGAGTTAACACCCGGCGAATAACCGCTCCCGTAACTATTAAAGATAAAGTATGGATAGGCGGAGGAACCATTATTCTTCCGGGTGTTTGTATTGAGGAAGGCGCCGTTATAGCTGCAGGTTCAGTAGTAACAACAGATATTCCGCCTTATTGTTTATATGCCGGAAACCCTGCCAGGTTTAAAAAATATATTGAATAGATTTTAAGAAATACGGTACCACCCCATTAATTTAATAAAGGTATTTATTACCGATATCGCAGATCCAGAACCGGTGTTAGCCGTGGTTCCTGAGAGGGTGTGAGTATGTGCTCCCATACCAACCGTATGCGAGTGAGCGCCAATGGCCACAGTGTGAGCATGAGCGCCCGCAGAACCACTTTTTCTTCCTGTACCGGGCTGTAAAGAGGTATGGCTTGCATCACCATAAAATGATTTCATGTCTGCGCCTACATCATGGGTGTGAGCGCCTGTGTTGTTAGTAGATTTAGTTCCATAATCGAAACCGCTGGTAGTTTTCGTTCCATAGTCAAAACTGCTGGTTGTAGCTGAAAACGCATGGCTATGCGCAGGAAGATTTCCCGCTGCCAGTGTCACAGAATCGGCGCCCCCCACCGTCATAACATCGGCACCGGTCGCTGCGGCTAATCGTATTGTTTTATTTTCTCCAATATATTTCCATACCGTGCCGGGGAATAGCTTATTGGGGTCTTTATTCTGCGCGAACCACACCACTATGCCGACCGGATATATACCATCAATACTTACTTTACTGGCAATATCATATGCAGCTTTAACGGCCCTGGGTGTTGCTGCCATCGTTTCATCATTGCTATCAATAGCGCTACTTAACTTAGTAATCCCGGCCACCGTTCCCGATGCGGCTGGTATTGTATTGCTAACATGTTTGGATAGCGCATTGATGAAATTTGCTTTTAAAGCTTCAACATCACCATTATCAATAATATCATTATCCATGGTATCCGAAATAAACTGCGCAACCACATGAGAAATGACCGATGACTGTCGCCAAACAGTATTCAGCTCCTTTGATCGTGCGACACCAGCGCTAAACCCACTGTTTCGAGATAATAATTTTGCATATTCTTCTGTGGTTAGTACGTTCGCCCCATCTGCGATAGCAAATGGTAAAAATTCATTCTTAGCCATCATTTATTCCTAAAGTGTTATTGCCCAACTTCCAGAATCAAATCCGGAAACCAAGCCGTTATCAACATCAAAACCATAAATCCCAGAATTCTCTTCAGAGCTTATTTTATTATTTATACGCACACCCAATGACTTAACATTTAAATACCCTTGCTTAAGCAAGGCTTTAATTGCTTCAGGTATAATGCCGCCGGTCAAATAAACATCTATAGACATATCCTGATTATCAATAAAAAAGAGATTAATGGACTTCCCTAAAGCCATGCTCTTATATATATCAACTAACTTTTCGTAAGTGCCATTCCATTGGTTAGCCAATGTTTTAGCTCTTAACATGGCGATATAAGATTCATCATCCAGATCAGTGACGCCATCATCAGGATCAAACTCCCTTTTCCAGCTACCCTGCTCCCACCCCACGCCTTCAGTATCAAACGCGAAATAAACATCCGTTAAGGGGGTGGTGATTCGCCGCCCGCGCCCAATCCATAGCCCCAAAATATCCAGTTGCTTGCCAGCGGCGCTATCCAAATCAAATGCAGGCACCAGCGCGGCGCTGGCCGCCTGCTGCGCGCTGAAGGCATCGCCAAGCGCGCTGACGGTGGCAAAAAACTTTTTTCCTTCACGCTGGGCTGACGGAATTAACCTGTCATATTTATTCATGCGTTCACCGTCGTGATGGCTATATTTTCAGGCGCGCTGACCACCATCTCATTAAAGGCGATATCAATATTGCCGGCGCTTAATGCCTGTGAGTCGATACCAATGTCCAGCGATAAAATTTCATAGGTATTTCCCCCGGCGCTGGCGCTCAGGCTGGCGGGCTTGAACAGGCGCGAACAATACAGCGTGTCACCAATGGTCAGCGTATTGATATAGTTACTGACGGCATTCGCGACGCCATTGCCGATTTCAGTGGTGTAGCCCGCAAGCGGCTTCAGTTTAATTTCCGCATAAACCGGGATGCGGGTGGGGCGAAAGAAGTTGATCGTGCGTGCGATGCCCCAGGCATCCGTGACCGTTTCCTGGGTGGTTCCCCAGGTCGGCACGCCGGGCGTTTTTTTCAGGGCGATGGTTTGCGCAATACTCTGCGAATCACCGCCGTCAATCACCACGGCAATACTGTGCGCGGGGATACCGTTAGCATCCGTTTCGGAAGTATCGTTATCCAGCGCCCGCACCCGACGCACGCCGGTCAGGTTCGCCAGCGCGCCGTGCAGCCCCTCCATAATCGAGCGCGACGGCAGCGCCACGGAAAGCGCCTGCCGCTGGCGCAGTTCGGCATCGGTTTCTACCGGCCGCCCTTCGGTTGCCGCCGCCGGATTGGTGGCGCCATGCCAGCCCTGGGTCGGGGTAGCAATTTCGCTCACTTCGCCGGGTAAAGCGCCGATGGCGCCAATGGTCTGGCAGGTCGCCGTGGCCGTGGCCTGCCCGTGTAAGTCAAGGGTCACCACCTCGGGCAGCGACCACACATTGCCGGCCAAATCCCGCACCGGCCCGCCGTGGATAACCGTCCCTACTCGCCCGCTCAACAGCAGATCGACCGTTGAATAACTCGCCGCTTTGCGGGCAATACCGTTAATTTTTACATTGCGCGATAGCCCTTCACCGACACCCGTCGCCGGGCTGAATGAGTTCCAGGCGGCAAGCGTGGCGTTATTACAGCCGTGCATGGCATAGGCGATAAGCGAAAGCAGCATGCCGTCTTTGCTGTCCGGTTCAATGTAAATATCGCTGCCGTAAATATCTCTGAATAGCGATTGCCACAGCCCCAGGATGGTTTGAAAATCCGGCGCCGTCATGCCTGCCTGCCCTATTGTCGGCAGCATTTTGTCGATCACCTCTTCATACATCGACCGTTACCTCCCCGTACACGGTGTCCAGCGTCGCTGAATACACCAGGCGACGCGTTTGACTGTCATTTTTTGTGGTAAAACTCAGCAGGGTTTTGACGCCGGGGGTACCGGTTATGCGTTCCCGCACCGCCAGCGCATACAGCGCCGGTGGCTGCTTGCCTAGTACGGCGTCCTGCCACGGCGTGCCTTCTGTGTTATCCAGAAACCATTCTCCGCGCCATAGCCGCAGGCGCGTGCGCACCGCCTGGGCCACGGCCTGCGGCGAATTCTCCAGGAAGCCCGCGTCCCCGGTACCAAAGACGTAATCGCCGTGAATTTCTGTGCGATATTTCATTATTGAGGTGCTCCCGTATTGTTCGGCCCGCTCATTACGCCAGGGTGCGTGTGCGTGACCAGGCTTATCCCCTGCGCCGTTGCATTTTTGGCCACCGTCAGGTTTCCCTGAATAGTGACATCGCCGCTAAAGGAGACCGTCGGCGATGTCACATCGACACCGCCATCGGCTTTAACGCTGACCTTACCCGGCGTTTCCACCCGGATATCGTGAGCGGCAGCGACTTCGATAAAGGCCGCGCCGTCATCGGTACGAAGCTGCGCGCCGGTGGCGCTGATTTCAGGGATGCGCCGCGCCTGCGACTGAGGGCCGGGCACCACAAAGGCATCGGACAGCGAATGCTGCCGCGCCGCCGTAGTCTCCTGCGTGCTGCCGTTTTGCCACCAAAAATCAATGGCCCTGTCAGCGAAGAGCAGCAGGCATTCGTCGCCTTCGCGCAGTGGGAAGGTGAGCGTACACCCGCCTCCGCGCGGGAAGATAACCGGTACATCGACCAGTAAGGGATAATCCAGCGATGCCACTTCGCCACCGCTGTCCATGCTCCGCCCTTTCACCGATGGCTTCACCACGCAGGTAACGCTTTCAGAGTCGAAGGACTGGATAATGCCGGGCAGCGCCACGTGAAGTTCACTGCCAATTGCCGCCGCCAGCGATGAAAACGCCTCAAGCGCATCAGCGCTGAGGTTTTCTGTTTGTAATGCCATAAAAACTCCTGACCAAAAATCTGCCTTTCAGGAAGGCGCCATTAACCCCGCTCCGGCAATCAGGGCAGATATCCACGCCGCTAAGCCCTTATTTCAGGCCGCGGGGCAGCGTCTTCAGGCGAGGTTTTGTTGCCTGCCATATCCGCATACATCGGCGTTCGCCACGGATAAAAAAAGCCCGCCGGAAAGGCGGGCTGTAGGGCGAATAAGCTCAGACAGGGCGTAGCGTAACGCGTAATCGCCGGACAATAACGCTCCCCACGGATTGTGATAAGCAGGCGAATCAGCGCCGGCGGATATACCGCGCTTTATCCCTACTTCTTCTGTTCGGTGGTGGGCTCGCGCGTGTCGCCGCGCGCCTGGCAAATCAAATCCATTTTCCACTCCGGGCCGTGGGTATTACCGCTGTAAGTGATCCCACGCACCACATACACCCCGTCTCCGGCAAGTGACGCCGGCGGTTCATCGATTCCCCACAGGGAATAATCGCCGTTGGCCTGTTTCGTTAAAATGGTGCTTTGCCGGTAAGCGTCGTCTTTGTCGGTGGACAACAACGCCTTATCGCTGAGCGCCTGCATTTGGATAGCGCGACGATCGATGTGCACCAGCCCGTTTATGCGGATCGCTGGGTTGAGTAAACTGGCGGCCATAATCGCCGAGCCGGTGGTGCGCTGGGGCGAGCCGAGCAGCCCGGTGGCCGCATTCAAAACGATAGCCTGGTTGACGATAGTGGCATCATTGAACATTTCCAGCCGACCGTCTAAAAACTGCCAGTGCGCCTGACAGTTTTTCGCCAGTTCATCCAGATACCCGGTAATGCTGCCATTAAAGGTTTTCCCGCGCGGATATTTATGCGCCGGGAAAGGAACCGTTTGCCCGCGCACGATGCCATACTCTTTTTCCAGCTTTTGTTGCAGCAGGTTATACACATCTGCTTCGGTATAGCCTTTGGCGAGCGTCGCGGAAATGCGCGCATAGCTGTAAGCTTCAAAGCCGTCCAGCGCCTGAATTTTTACCCAACTGTCCGTGCCGCTGTGGCCGTCGATAACAATACGGATATCACCGCTGAAAATTGTGCCATATTGCGTGGCGTCGCTGACTGTGTGTGCTTTCCCCACCTCGCTGGCATCGACAACCTCTGCGCCGTCAAAATAACCCGCACCGGTGCCGTAATACCCCGCAGAGAGCCGTATTTTGGCAAACTCATGGGCTAACAGGCGGTTTACCGTATTCGCGCTCAGATTGTGAACCGTGATGGTGGCAATACGCGGCGTGTTGGTCTGTTTCCAGCTAATGGTAAATTCCACGCTAAAATCCGACAGAATAATACCGGAGCCGTCCTCTTTTAATAGTTCAAGTTCAAAACGCCGCCGCCAGAATTTCCCCATATCTCCTCCTGACCTTATGCGCTGATGTACCACAGATGGTGGCGCGCGCCGAGGCTGGTTTTCCCCGGCGCCGGTTGCCCGGGATCGTCGGCAATCACGTGCAGCTCTCCGCGCAGGCCGAGGTGGCGATAAGGTGCCAGTAAGTCACCACCGGTTACCAGCGGCAGGCCGCTCAGCAGCGGCATATCGTTCTCATCGCGGATGTCAGCAAGCCATCCGGCCTCGTCGCGCCACTGCAGCGTAAAAGACAGCTGCTGACCGCCGAGCTGGATAGAAAAGCGCTGGTTATCCGCCGTTAATGGGATCTCGCCTATCGTCATACTGCCCCCTGGCGCAACGCCATTTTTTTGCCGCTGTCCTGCACCGGCCTGACGCTTTTCATTCCGGCGTTTTGTAGCGCCGAGGTCGATACTCCCTGCGTCATGTTGGTTTTCGGTGCCGCGCTTTTTTGCTGGCTCTCCACCAGCACGACTTCTTTTAACTCCAGGTCGCACGTTAGGTTGTGCTCATCGCCCTTTGTCGTGGAGGTAGCTATCGAAGTCAGCAGCATATTTTCATAGGTCCGCTTGCTGGTGACGACCCTGATAAGCGCCGCGCTTTTTTGCAGCGCAATCAGGCTGTCGAGGGTTTCCGCCGGGCTAAGCCCGGACTTTATCTGCCAGCCGGTGGTATCTATAAAATTCAGCAGCGAGCCGCCACCGGCAAACCCACACTTCATTGTTACCGCCGCCGGTTCCACCCAGGCGTGATCGCTAATACTGGCACCACGCTCAACCGGTAGCGAAGTGACGTTCAGCTTGTGCGCGTGGGTCTCCACTGTTACCACCGTCGGTACCAGGGTGCCGATGCGGTGACCGTAGGCGGTAAATATTGCAGAAAGAATATCCATTACACCCCCCTTGGCCTGAGGATTTGATCGATACGTGAGAAGTTACCCATAATTTTCTCAGACAAAATATCCGCCGTGGCGCGCGGGTCTTTCGCACCGTTAATATAAAACTGATTAGTTTGCTGGATATTGTTAGTTACCGGGGCGGGTGTCGGCATCATAAACATCGAATTATTAATACCGGTACGATTCATGCCAATTAAAGCGGGATTAAATTCACCGGTTAATTTCGCACTCATCGGGCGCATTATTGCAATACAGGTTTCTGTGAATTTTGATAATACCTCTGAAAGACGATTACACGCTTCAAGGTATGCGGCAGAGAGGTCCGGTGATGCGTTACCCGACTTACTTTTGCTCCATATATCGTATCCCAGCGAAATAGCATTAACGGCAATACCAACCGGCCCGCCTAATAACGCAGATCCGATCCTCAGCGCTGGTTTTGCTACTTTCCATGCCTGTGCCACCACCGGTGCTGCTCGCGTAAAGCCTTTCATCGCCAGGCTACTTATATTTTTAAAAGCGCCCCCTAATTTTTGCCGCCATCCGGTTTTAACCGCGGATGCTGGCAAAGCCACCGGTGGTTTTTTTACCGAAATCGGTTTTGACTTTGGCACCGGTTTTGCCGAAGGCGTATTCGCTTTGCCCGCTTTCCGTTTATTTTTTGCCGAAGGTTTATGCCCGGAACGAACAGTGCGATTTTTGGTTCCTGATTTTTTACTTCCACCACCTGCCATATCCGCTAAAAAACCCAGCGTTTTTTTCCCGGAAACACCCAGTCTGGCAAATGCCCCTAAAATCCCTAATAGCCATTTTCCTGCGATAAAGATGAGAATCGAATTAAATACACTATTCCATCCTCCCATCAGATCTTTGACTGCAATGATCTGATTAATTAACCCCGGTAATTTATCGACTGCAAAATTCGCCAGATAGCCAATTTTATTAATAAAGCTGTCCATCGCCGCGTCGATTTCCGGCATATTCGTCAAAATCAGATTGATAAATTTTTCGAGCGGCCCGCTTAGCGCATTACCCAGACGCGCGCCGTATTTGCTGCCGAGAATGCTCCCCAGCTCATTCAGTTTATTAAATGCGGTAAAAAATGGCTGGCTCTGTTTTTCCGCAAGGCCAGGGTCAAAATGCGTTTGCGCGGTTAACTGCTGATACTGCGTTTGGTTATCCGCCAGACCGCGCTGCATGCTGATGCGTGCGTCATCGCCAATACCGATTTTTTGCGCCAGCGCTCTTGCCTGCGCGTCGGGCAGCTCTGCAATCCGCTTACTGAGATCGCTAAATATCGCATAGGTATCCCGCGCCTTCCCCGACGCGTCTTTGGTGGCTATGCCCTGCTGGCGTAGCACGCTGCGGTTGTTACTGTTTTTTAAGAACTGACCCAGCGCGCTAAACGCCTGCAGCGTACCGGTTATCGAACCGCCCACCTGCTTCGTGGCGTACAGCAGCGTCTGGTATTGCCCCAGTTTCATGCCGGCAAGCTGGCTGGCACGGGATATGCTCTGTAATTCAGACGCCACTTTTTGACTGAATGTTAGTAGCGCATTGTTAAATTTTACCAGCGACGCGCTGAGTTCATTGATTTTCGGCGTCTCGTTGGCAAGGTATGTAATGACGCGCGAGTAGCGCCCCTCGCTGGCGCTAGCTCCTGCAGTTTTACTCTTAGCCATGTTCCTCTCTCCAGCGCTCAATCCGGGCCTGATTGTCCATCTGCATTGCCAGGTAGTCGTTCATGAGCGCGATGTCATATAAGTCCACCGCGCCGTTTTTAAGCGACTGCCAGTCGAGATGAAAAACTTCTGCCGGGCGCAGAATAAAATCTTCTCCGTCCGGCAGCGTATCCAGAATCAGGCCGTTAGCGGGCCGGGTATCTCCGCGCCGGGGAGTTCGTGCAAAAAATTTCCCAGCGAGTCGGCCACCACCCGGGCCACGAGCTGCAGCATGGTCATCAGGTCGATATCATCAAACGCCAGCGTGCCGTGGCTAAATACCGGTACCCAGGACTGCATATGCTCACGGGAAACCACCCCCAGGCAGGGGTGGAGAATAGCGTCGCAATCTTCATCGCTAATGCTGCTAATAGCCTCAGCGATTTTTGGCAGCAGGTCGCCCATGGCGGTTTCGGAGGCGCCCTGCGCCTCCTGGAATTCAGCGGCCAGCTCCGCCAGCACCGGGAGTAGCTTACGCGCAACCCTGAGCTGTTCGAAAACGCCGAGCTTGGCGATGCGGTAATTCGCGTCTTTAATCGTTAGCTCCATGGTTTAAAACTCTCCCAGCACCTGGTCGATTTTGCCGCAGTCAAATTCCCAGGAAACCGCGCCGCCTTCTTTGCCGTTTTTATATTCGGGTAGCTGTTTAAAAGCGACTTCGCGCGCGGTTATCGTATCGCCAGACACTGAGTTGCGAATGACAATGACATTTTTGCCCCAGGTGGCAGAAGACTGAGTTTGTGCGTTATAGGCCAGAGAGAGCTTTTTATTCACCGGCGACGTTTTCATCAGGCTGACGGTAACGCTGCCGGTTTTACCCGGCACCATGCTGTGCATGACTTCACCGTCAATGCCTTCGGTCATGGTGTTTTTCGCCCCGGTCATTTTTACGCTAATGCCCTCTTCCGCGTTAGCGGAGCCGGCGCCCAGGTCGATAACGCCGGTCGGGCCGGCGAGAGAAGCGGTGACATCCAGAAAAGAGTAAGTACCCATAATATTATTGCTCCTTATCGTACAACGTTAATTTCAACATCGGCGTAGTGCACCGCACCCGCCAGTTTGCATGCCACCTGAATCACCGGCGCGCGGCGCGCTTCCCGGTCAGCCTGTGCCTGGCTGGCTACCGCCGGGGCATAGACGTAATAGCCTTTGGTCAGCGTATCACCCGCCATCAGTTCACCAATATCGCCGCCGTTCCAGACTCCCGGTGCCACCAGGCCATTAACCACGGCCTGATCCATCGATTGCTCCACATTGCTCAACAGACGCGTTACGCCTGCATCGGTCTGCGGGATTTTTGTGGTGCTGGTGTACAGCAGGTTAAACAGGTTGTTTTGCACATAGTTTTGCAGCCAGTCGAGGCCGTGGCGTTCATCAAAGAAGTCGCCGTTGCACATCACGCCTTCCTGAATAATGGCGGTGTCGTTGTTGTAGTTAACAAATACGTTGCAGTTTTTCGCCTGCAGCGCTTTGGCCTGGCTCTGAGTCAGCGTTTCGGCGCGGATCCCCGGTTCACGCTTGAATTTAAGCGTGATCGTGGTGTTATTTCCGTTGAAGTTAACGCTAAAAGCGCGACCAAACAGGGAGGCGGCCGCAAAAGGCGAAGCGCTGGAGTACTGAGTAAAAGTACGGCTGTAATTCGCCGCTTTCAGCTTCGAGGCGATATCGTCTTTGGTATCCGAGGCCAGTACGCTGGTGCTTTGAACCGTATGGCCGAAACAGCGCGAGGTCGAATCCGCTTCAATAAACGCAGCCGCTGCCAGTACCTCGTCATCGCTGAGCTGCTCATCGGCAATGACTACGCCGTACCAGTCGCCGGAAGCGGCAGACAGCGCGGCCAGGCAATCGGCGATACTTT
This sequence comes from uncultured Enterobacteriaceae bacterium, assembly GCA_945271245.1. Classification (GTDB taxonomy): domain Bacteria; phylum Pseudomonadota; class Gammaproteobacteria; order Enterobacterales; family Enterobacteriaceae; genus Apirhabdus; species Apirhabdus apintestini. The sequence goes on from CALYPF010000014.1 coordinate 33,021, forward strand.
CTTTCGACTTACCTTCCACTGGCTGCGCGCCCGCTTCCTGTGTCAACCCCATCAGGGTTGCCAGGTCGCTGCCTTCTTTCGGCGCGGAGGCATAGCCCACCGATGAGCCCTCACCGTTAGTAATTGACTGCACGCTAAAGCGCGCGTTGGCGGCGTCCCAAAATACGGTCGAGCCTTCCAGCGCGTCCTGTAAACGCCCGGCGACGCCATTAAGAGAAGTTTCCGCACTTAAATCGACGGCGCTGACCTGTTTTTCCTGGCCATCGAGGGTAATGGATAATGCACCGTCTTTGATGGCGGTAAAGCGCGCCATTTGCTGGGCGTCTTCCGCCAGCGTAGCGCCGCGCAGCAGCGCCGCCGATTCCGTTTTCAGCCAGCGACCAATCAAAATATCAACCGGGCGCGGTGACTGCTGGTAATACAGGCTTGCCGCCTGATATTCCGGCATATCCATCCCAAAATCGGCGCTTACGCCTTCCATATCTGAATAGGCGCGCAAACGCTCGCCGCCATCAATAACGTCACTACCGCCGACGACCAGCAGCGCACCAAAATTGCGTGCCTGCGCCGCGCGGGCGGCCATATTTACCGTAACGTTTACCACATTAGAAACGGGCAACCCTTGTGACATAACTTATTCTCCTGTGAAGAAAGTGACGGGGGCCTGAGTCAGCGACATTACGCCGTACTCACGCGCCACCGTGCGATAAAGGCGCAGCGTCACGTCATAACGCTTTACCCATTGGTTATTAATTTGTTTGGCAACGCCGATTAGCGCCCCATGACCGCCGAAGGCGAAGCCCAGCGCGCGCAGTTCATCCTGGTTCTGGGCAACCAGTACGCCGTCAAGGAATCGCGCGGCGTAACGCTGGCCGAGCGGCCCCCAGAACCACAGACGACAGGAAACGGTCTCGCCCCGCTTTAGCGTGACCAGCTCCTCTTCCTGCGCCGTACAGACGGCATTCGGGTCACGCCCGATAAATACCGCCGCATATTCACACCAGTTCTCCACCTTCGGCGGTTCCTGCCCCTCATTACGCATCGGGATGACCGCCTGTGACGACAGCCCGGAAACACCGGTAATCCAGCCGGCGATAAGTTTATCCAGCTCGGCGTCATACGCCGGGTCATCGTTCCGGGGCGTCAGCCACCCCGGTGCGTTGCTACTGTTAGTCACATCCCCTCCTTTAATGCGCGATTACCGCAGTAGGCGCGCATAAAAAAGCCCCGAAAGTTCGGGGCTTTAAATCGATGAAATTGAAAAAATGTGCGGCTGGCGAAACAAAGCTAATAGCTGAACGCCGGTTACCGCCAGGTTTAGCCTCACCCAAAAAGGCGGTGGTGCGTTTATCGTACCGTTAATGCGTCATAACTGGCTTCACAGGCTCGGCCTCGCCGCCAGGCGTCGTCAGCAAACGCTGCCAGTTGTTGATTGCGCGCGACAGATTGCGCGAACAGCCGGGCAAGCATATCGCAGGCGGTTTTGGCTGACGCGCCTGCACCGCAAGCCCCGGTATCGCAGGAGGCGCCGGCGTCGTGCCGATATCGCCTGAGCTGAGCGTGCAGGCGCTGAGCAGCAGAGCGGGCATCAGCGGCATCGCGATTCGCATTAGCCAGTTGTTTTTCCACACGGTCTGTCACCTCCTTTACCGCCTGATTTCTGCGCTGTTCTTCGACCCGGAACTGCGCCTGTTGCCGCGCCAGCGTTTGTGCCTGCTTTGCACTGTACTGCGCCCATTGCGCCTGCCATTTTTCCTGCGCGCGCTGATACCCAATCCGATAGCCAAAGGCACCAGCGGCAATAAATGCAAAGACAGGAAGAAACTTCAACATGGCTGTTCCCCAGTTTCCCATTATTATGTTGACCACGCTGTTTATTGGCTGAGGCTTAACGCGCCGTACAATTAAATAAATATGCTCAGCGCGTAATAGCCCGCCGGTTAGTAATAATAGCGCTGTTATTCAGCCCCGATAAAACCTGTTAACAGGCCATTAATTACATCACTCACCGGCGATAAATATAACCAGAAGAGAAAATTCAATTATTAATAGCATTTACTTTCTTACAGTTCGCTATCGTATTATTTGAAGACGCATACTGAAAATTTACCCAGGCAGCCTGTTTTTCTCACTGAGAAAAGTGATAATCTGGGCGAGTAACATATTCTTTATACAATGATGTCGCTCACAGAAATATCCTGTTAATTCTGCGTTTATTTCCCCGATGACTTTCTAATTTCACTGCCAGGTGAGCGCCGATTAAAGATTGTCAGCGCTTTATCTCGAACCTTTTCTGCACCAACAAACCCAATAGTCGCCCCTACGAATGTTACCGCATTTGCCGGTAAGCCAAATAACTCCAGTGAACCGGCTATGGCTAGCGTCAGAATGCCACACGACAGCGCACCGGTAACCGTTTTTACTACTGACTTTCCATCATATATGCTCATTAACGCAGAGATACTACCGGCTGCGCCAGCGGCTAATAATGACGGGAGATAATCATTCACCCATTTCATGCTTTTATCTGTAATCTCATGAATATTGTACACCGTACTTCTCCGGATACGCCCGAAGATCTCAACTATCTCCCTCCGCCCGTTTATTATTAAAATAGCTATTTTGCGTCAAACGGCGTTGGTATCATGCCGCGCGATAACTACTTATCCGGCGCTAATAAATAATAAAAACGAGTCAGCAATATACTAAGTAACCAGGCGAAACCTAAATAGCGTCCATGCATTATGACAGATGAGCATCTTATTAAAATTGAATCACGGCGCGGTAGATTTGCCGTATGTTTATATGGCCGGCTATGCTGCGGAAAGAAAATAGTCCTGCTCTGCCCGGCGGCGCCTGACCAGGCCGGGCATCGACTCCCCGCCAGCCCATGTCCAGCGCAAAAATTGCTGCGCGGCGCCCTGATAATTGCCCTGATTCAATTTCTGAAGTAGCAGCGAGGTGGAAAATGCGCGGGTACCAATATTCCAGGCCAGGCTAACTAGTGCATCAAACTGATTTTGGCTCACCGGGACTTTAAGCAAACGATTCACCGCCTGTTCATAGCTCACCAGCCCACAGCGCAGGAGCTGTTCGGCTTTATTACGCGTAATTTTCATGTCTTTATGAACCGGAACGCCATCAACGGGCCGCGTCCATCCGTAGCCAATACTCCAGGGGTCGCCGCCCGTGGCGGGATCGGGATAAGCTTCAAGGCGACATCCCTCAAAGTTTTTAATAAGGGCTATTCCTTTTTCACTAATATTCATACTGTTTAAACCTGATTATTATTCTATATTCCAGATAGATTGAATTGCTGTGTCAAATCGTTCACTTACGTTAGGAGATAAAAAAAGCGCCTTTCAGCGCTTTATTAACCTATTGTCAGTATAAACAGCTTAGCCGCTTTTCTGCGGACCGCGCAAGCGTCTATTTCACTTATTTATATTAAAAGTAATAAAGCGCCTTTTGGCGCCTTATTAACTTATCGCCAGTGTAAATAGCTTAGCCGCATTTTTGCGGACCGCGCAAGCGGTTATTTCACTTATTTATATGAGAAATAGAAAAAGCGCTTTTCAGCGCCTTATTAACTCATCGTCAGTATAAATAGCTTAACCGCATTTCTGCGGACCGCACAAGCGGTTATTTCACTTATTTATACCAGAAGTAGAAAAAGCGCTTTTCAGCGCCTTTTATATATATTGAGATTATAAATAAATAATAACCTACGATGCGTAGCATTTAATATCACCGCAAAAAAGTGAGGCTATGAATACAAATTAATTTACGCGCCGTTACGCAAACATCGCAACGCGGCGGCGACTGTGCTCAGGCGCCTTTTTTATTTCTATTTCAACTTCGGGGTCCATTTCCAGGCGCGCATTTAGCATACTCAGGCATCCATCGATAAACCCCTCTGCAACCTGTAACTGCACCCGCACCGTTTTCTCATCCTGTTTAAGCAGGCGCGCCAGCGTTCTTTTAGATGCACCATAGACATAATGTGCTACCACAAGGTCGAATTCCCCCGTTTGCCTAATCTGGCGCAGTCTTGCCACACAGGCATCAATGACCAGACCATCATCATCACAGCAGCACGGGCGCGAAGAGCGCGGTGCAGTGATTAATCCTTTGAATCCCGCAGCGACCGGTGACCATCCTAGTCCGTGATTATCCCGGGCGGCCCAGCCCCCCCAAAGCTCCAGCACTCGCTGAATATTTCGCATTCTTTCTCCCCCCTCTCATCACCGTTCGCCTTGAAGCCGCATGTTACCGCGTCTGCGATGCCAATGTTGCCTACTGCCTACCTTTACTTACTTAACATAGCCATTCCGTCGGCATGATGAGAAATCCGTTTCCGTATAGCTCCAAACTGAGATTATCCATAAATGCATTAAACTGCAATCCATAAACGAATTGAATCGTGCTTTTTTTTATGCGAATATGCATGGATTGAATCGCCGTTTGAAATAGCGTGGAACTCATGGCCGACACTTTAGAGAGAAATATCAAATACCTTATGGATAAAGCCGGGATCTCTAGCGTTACTGGCCTGGCGCGGCAGCTTAAAATGCAGCAGTCTACTCTGCACCGCATGTTAACCGGAGAGGTGCGCGATCCCAAGTACACCACGCTTAGCCACATCGCCAGCTTTTTTGGCGTGTCACCGGTCGATCTGATTGAGCGGGATCTGAAATATATGCCGGAGAATCCCGACGGCGATAAACCCGCGCTGGCTAATGAACCCTGCCAGTTTCACGCGCGCGGCGTGCCGGTGCTTGGCAATACGCAGCTTGGGCACGGCGGCTACTGGAGCGATATGGAATATCCGGTCGGTGCCGGTGACGGCTATTTGCGCTGGCCTTCCAGCGATGAGGAAGTCTATGCGCTGAAATGCGTAGGGGATTCAATGATGCCGCGTATTAAAGAAGGGGAATTCGTCATTATTGAGCCCAATCATAATTTTCATCCCGGAGATGAAGTGCTGGTGGTCACGCACAATGGCGAAGTCATGGTGAAGACGTTTTTATTTGAGCGGGATGGTTTTTATCATCTCCTGCCGGTTAATGAAGATCATGCGCCTATCCGTCTTGCAAAAAGCGATGTGGCGAAAATGCAGTACGTAGCAGGGATTGCCAAATCAACGCTTTGGGCACCTTGATTGCATTCTATGCAATAATGCATAAATATCGATCTGCAACCAAAAGATAATTCAGCGTATAATGCCGCCCCCTGTGAGAGCGATGAGAACTGCCCCATGGCGTTATTAATTACCAAAAAATGCATTAATTGCGATATGTGCGAGCCGGAATGCCCGAACGATGCCATCTCCATGGGGGAGAACATTTACCAGATTGACAGCGATCGCTGCACCGAGTGTATCGGCCATTACGATACCCCGACGTGCCAGAAAGTCTGCCCAATCCCGAATACGATTATTGTCGATCCTGCTCATCAGGAAACGGAAGAGCAGCTTTGGGATAAATTTGTGCTGCTCCACCATGCGGATAAGCTATAGCGCCCCTCAATGATTACCGTCGCACAGGCATAGCGCCGCTCATCGGCGAGCGAGACGTGAACTGCGCATACGCCCATGCGCCGGGCCAGTTCACCGGCCGCGCCGTGAAAGCGTAATTGCGGCTTACCGGGTTCATCGTCGATCGCTTCAACAAATTGCTGGTGAGATAAATTTATCCTGCTCCACCATGCGGATAAGCTATCGCACTCCCTCAATGATTACCGTCGCACAGGCATAGCGCCGCTCATCGGCAAGCGAGACGTGAACTGCGCATACGCCCATGCGCCGGGCCAGTTCACCGGCCGCGCCGTGAAAGCGTAATTGCGGCTTACCGGGTTCATCGTCGATCGCTTCAACAAATTGCTGGTGAGATAAATTTATCCTGCTCCACCATGCGGATAAGCTATCGCACTCCCTCAATGTCAACAACGGGTAAAAAGTGATCCACTTACCGTCACCACCAACGGTCTAA
>CALYPF010000015.1 GCA_945271245.1 uncultured Enterobacteriaceae bacterium
GATCAGTTTTCAACCGCTGGGGTGGATCAGTTTTGCACCGTTGGTAACACCAGCGACTGAAACTGATTTGTAAGCCGTAAAATCGCCCGGTGCAGGCGCTGTGCATGCGGCTGACTGTCTCGCAAAGGGTCCGGTATGCATAATCTTCTTAACAGCAAAGAGATAAATAAGCATTCATGATGGTGCAGCGGTGCGATGGCTCGCCGCTGCCAGAGGCGAAAAATGAGGTTAGCCGTAGGGGCCTCTTCGCTGGCCTCTATCCAGCGGCGCTGGGGATCGTCAAATTCCGGCGCGGAGGGCGCCGTTTGCTGTGCCAGAGCATATTGAAACGCAAGGCGCAGATAATGGGCGTCCCTGGCGCTAAACTGGCGCCCCAGGCTGCGGGCGCAAAGCGCAATTAGCGCATTAAGGTTGCAATCGTCATAAAGCGCCCGGGGCACATTTTGTGCCTGCAGAATACGCCTGAGCGCTGGGGTAAAATAGTCCCGCACTGACTCCGGGCACAGCCGCAGCGCCTGATGCAGGGTATGCACGAGGCAAAGACGGCGGCTTAACGTTGGGCCTTCAAGCCCGCATTTTCCACCGGGACGCTCAATAAGCTGTAGCGACGAATAACGGCACACAGTTTCAGATATCTCAGCTTTATCCGCGGGCGTTATCTCCGGCATGTTACCGTCTGCGGCAGGCGATAAATCGGCTGTCAAACAGAGCATTAATAGCTGATGGCACAGACGCTGCGGGCCGGAAAGCGTCGGGGGGACTGGCAGGCTATGCGTCGTCATCCAGAGTATTTCCCGTTATCGCTTTTAAGCTATGAGCATAGTCAATACTTGACAATACCGACGTGGGTTAAGCGGGCGTTTTAGCGGGAATTACGGCTGGCTCACAGAAATGGGGGCGTTGATTAGGTGCTGCTGTACGGCGGGCGAATCAGGTGCGGCAACGTGCAGACAAAACGCCCCCGCGTGGCGGGGGCGCTAATAGCGTATTTGCTAGCGCTTTAGCGCTTCGCTCAGTGATTCACGCATATCAGCAAGCATGTTTTTAACCACGCGAGGATTGCCGGCTACGATATTGCCGCTGGTCAGATAATTATGGCCGCCGGTAAAGTCGCAGACCAGGCCGCCAGCTTCGCGCACCAGCAGTTCACCCGCGGCGAAATCCCACGGGCGCAGGCCGATTTCGAAATAGCCGTCAACGCGGCCTGCCGCAAGCCAGGCGAGATCCAGCGCGGCGGAGCCGGTGCGGCGGAAGTCGGCGCAGCGGGTAAAGAATTTCGTCACGGTTGCCATATAGGCCGCGCTATGCTGTTTGGCTTTAAACGGAAAGCCGGTCGCCAGCACCGTCCCTTCAAGATCGCGCGCGCTACTGCCGCGCAGGCGATAGCCGTTAAGCTGAGCGCCCTGGCCACGAACCGCAGAGAACAATTCATTACGCATAGGATCGTAAACCACCGCGACTTCGGTTCTTCCTTTAATGCGCACGGCAATAGAGACCGCGAAGTGCGGCAGGCGTTTTACGAAGTTAGTGGTGCCATCCAGTGGATCGATAACCCATTGTACATCCAAATCCTCCCCCGGTAGCTCACCGGCTTCTTCGCTGATGATTGAGTGCTGGGGATAAGATTTATGAATCGTCTCAATAATGATGCGTTCCGCACCTTTATCAATATTGGTGACGAAGTCGTTGCTACCTTTTTGACTGGTTTCAACGGCGTCCGGCGTTTCATAGTTTTTAGCGATAAAGTTGCCCGCCTTACGCGCGGCGCGTATGGCGATGTTGAGCATCGGATGCATGGTTACTCTCACTGGATGTTAAAGAACGGGAAAAACGGCGCAGAGTATAGCAGAGAGTTCGGAATGTGTCTCAGATTTATGGTAGCATGCCGGGTAAATTCCCCCTGTTGAAGACGCTATGTTACAGAATATTCGAATTGTCCTGGTCGAAACTTCGCATACCGGAAATATGGGCTCCGTGGCTCGCGCAATGAAAACGATGGGGTTGACGAATCTTTGGCTGGTAAATCCGCTGGTGAAACCGGATTCTCAGGCCATTGCGTTAGCCGCGGGCGCCAGCGATGTCATCGGCCAGGCGCATATCGTTGATACGCTGGATGAAGCGCTTCAGGGCTGCAGCCTGGTGGTCGGGACCAGCGCGCGTTCCCGTACGCTGCCATGGCCGATGCTGGATCCCCGTGAATGCGGAGTGAAGAGCGTCGATGAAGCGCGTCATGCGGACGTTGCGCTAGTATTTGGGCGTGAACGCGTTGGGTTAACCAATGACGAACTGCAAAAATGCCACTATCACGTCGCCATTGCGGCCAACCCTGAATATAGCTCGCTTAACCTGGCCATGGCGGTTCAGGTCATCGCTTATGAAGTGCGGATGGCGTATCTGGCGGCTCAGGATGCGCCTGAAGCGCATGAAGAAGCCGTTTATCCGCTGGTGGACGACCTTGAGCGTTTTTATCAACATTTAGAGCAGGCGCTATTGGACAGCGGGTTTATCCGCGCCAGCCATCCCGGCCAGGTGATGAATAAGCTGCGTCGTCTATTTACGCGCGCGCGCCCTGAAAGCCAGGAGTTGAACATTTTGCGCGGCATGCTCTCCTCATTCAGTGAAGACAGTAAGACCAAAAAGGGCAGTCGGTAATAGTTGAGTAAAATACAGGGATAAATAGTTGACTAAAATACTCAGGAATGTCAGACTTGCGGTTGCTATGTAAAACATTGTTTAACATAAACCCCCGGGTCGAGGGGCATCTTTGAGGTTAAGTAAGACATGAGACTGACATCGAAAGGGCGCTACGCCGTTACCGCAATGCTGGATGTTGCACTTAACTCAGAAGCGGGTCCGGTACCGCTGGCTGATATTTCAGAACGTCAGGGTATTTCGCTTTCTTATCTGGAGCAGCTATTTTCCCGTTTACGCAAAAATGGCCTGGTAGCCAGTGTACGTGGCCCCGGTGGCGGATATCTTCTGGGCAAAGATGCAGGAAGCATCGCAGTTGGTGAAGTGATAAGCGCCGTAGATGAGTCAGTGGATGCGACTCGCTGTCAGGGGAAAGGCGGTTGTCAGGGGGGCGATAAATGTTTAACGCACGCTCTTTGGCGCGATCTTAGCGATCGCCTGACCGGTTTTTTGAATAATATTACGCTCGGCGAACTGATGCACAATCAGGAAGTTCAGGATGTTTCCGATCGCCAGCACGGCGAAAGCCAGCGCTCTTCGCGCGCACAGGACGCGATTGACGTAAAACTGCGCGCATAATAAGCCGTTGCCATAACGCCATAGTTGAATGCGAGCGGCGTATTAAAACGCGCTCGCTTCTAACGCATTAAAGTGATGTACGGAGCTTTAGAGCAATGAAACTACCGATTTACCTCGACTACTCTGCGACAACGCCGGTCGATCCGCGCGTCGCGGAGAAGATGATGCAATTTTTAACGATGGATGGGACTTTCGGTAACCCGGCGTCCCGTTCACACCGGTTTGGCTGGCAGGCGGAAGAAGCGGTAGATATCGCGCGTAACCAAATTGCCGAGCTGGTCGGTGCAGATCCTCGTGAGATAGTCTTCACCTCCGGCGCGACTGAGTCGGATAACCTGGCGATTAAAGGCGCTGCCAATTTCTATCAGAAGAAAGGCAAGCACATCATCACCAGCAAAACTGAGCATAAAGCGGTGCTGGACACCTGCCGTCAGTTAGAGCGCGAAGGTTTCGACGTTACTTACCTGGCGCCGCAGCGCAATGGCATTATCGATCTGAAAGAACTAGAAGCCGCGATGCGCGACGACACGATTCTTGTCTCCATCATGCACGTCAATAATGAGATAGGCGTAGTACAGGATATTGCCTCGATCGGCGAAATGTGCCGCGCCCGCGGGATTATCTATCACGTTGATGCCACTCAGAGCGTAGGCAAATTGCCTATCGATCTGAGCCAGCTGAAAGTTGACCTGATGTCGTTCTCCGGCCATAAAATCTACGGACCGAAAGGCATTGGTGCGCTGTACGTGCGCCGTAAACCGCGGGTACGCATTGAAGCGCAGATCCACGGCGGTGGCCATGAGCGTGGCATGCGCTCCGGCACGCTGCCCGTGCATCAGATTGTCGGGATGGGTGAGGCTTACCGCATCGCAAAAGAAGAAATGGCGAGTGAAATGGCGCGTCAGCGCGGGCTGCGCGATCGCCTGTGGAATGGCCTGAAAGATATTGAAGAAGTCTATCTGAATGGCTGTCTGGAACAGGGCGCCCCTAATATTCTTAACGTCAGCTTTAACTACGTTGAAGGTGAGTCTCTCATCATGGCGCTGAAAGATTTGGCCGTTTCCTCGGGATCGGCCTGTACTTCCGCCAGCCTTGAGCCTTCCTATGTATTGCGCGCGCTGGGCATGAACGATGAACTGGCGCACAGTTCAATCCGCTTCTCTCTGGGTCGGTTTACCACGGAAGAGGAGATCGATTACACCATTGATCTGGTGCGTAAATCTATTGGGCGCCTGCGCGATTTGTCTCCGCTTTGGGAGATGTTTAAGCAGGGCGTGGATATAAACAGCATTGAGTGGTCGCACCACTAACAGGCACCGGACGGTAGGAGAACATATCATGGCATACAGCGATAAAGTTATCGATCACTATGAGAATCCACGTAATGTCGGTTCTTTTGACAACGGCGATGACAACATCGGTAGCGGCATGGTCGGCGCACCGGCCTGCGGCGATGTGATGAAGCTACAGATTAAAGTCAACAATGATGGCATTATTGAAGATGCGCGCTTTAAGACGTATGGCTGCGGTTCCGCCATTGCGTCCAGCTCGCTGGTCACCGAGTGGGTGAAGGGCAAAAGTCTGGATGAAGCTCAGGCGATAAAGAATACCGATATCGCGGAAGAACTGGAGCTACCGCCGGTGAAAATTCACTGTTCTATTCTGGCGGAAGACGCCATTAAAGCCGCCATTGCGGACTATAAAAGCAAACGTGAAGTGAAATAATTAGAGGTTGTGATATGTCGATTACCCTTAGCGACTCCGCCGCTGCGCGTGTAAATACCTTCCTGGCCAATCGCGGCAAGGGGTTTGGTCTGCGTCTTGGCGTGCGTACTTCCGGCTGTTCCGGTATGGCGTATGTGCTGGAGTTTGTCGACGAGCCGGCGGCGGAAGACGTGGTGTTCGAAGACAAAGGCGTGAAGGTGGTAGTCGATGGCAAAAGCCTGCAGTTTCTGGACGGCACTCAGCTGGACTTCGTTAAGGAAGGCCTGAACGAAGGATTTAAATTTACGAATCCTAATGTAAAAGATGAGTGCGGCTGCGGCGAAAGCTTCAACGTTTAATTCCGCTTTGTTGTGACTGCTCCACCGCCGGCCCGGCGCGTGGAGCATTGCTTTATCATGCACGTCTGAGAACGCTATGGATTACTTCACTCTCTTTAATCTGCCTGTGCGCTTCGAACTCGATACGGCTCTGCTGGCCGCTCGCTATCAGGATCTGCAGCGTCAGTTCCATCCCGATAACTATGCCAGCCGTCCACAGGCCGAGCAACTTCAGGCTGTACAGCAATCAGCGACGATTAATCAGGCCTGGAATACGCTACGACATCCGCTGCCTCGCGCGGAATACCTCCTTTCGCTTCACGGGTATGACCTGGCTAATGAACAGCAAACGGTGCGCGATACGTCCTTTTTAATGGAGCAACTGGCGCTGCGCGAAGAGCTGGAATCCATCGGCGAGAAGCAGGACGAGGCGCAGCTGGTGGAGTTTATGCAGCGCGTTAAAAACATTATGCAGCAGCGCAGCGCGCATATGGTGCAGCTGCTTAACGATGAAGCCTGGGAACAGGCTGCCGACACCGTACGTAAGCTGCGGTTTCTTGATAAGCTGTACGGCGCTGCGGAACAGCTTGAAGAAAAGCTGCTCGATTTTTAATTCTGGACGCGACTATGGCTTTATTACAAATAAGCGAACCTGGCATGAGCGCCGCGCCGCATCAGCGCAGGCTGGCTGCCGGTATTGACCTCGGTACCACCAATTCGCTGGTAGCAACCGTGCGCAGCGGTAAGGCGGAAACCTTGCCCGACACAGAGGGCAGGCATTTGCTGCCTTCCGTAGTGCATTATCAGGCGCAATCGCATACCGTCGGCGCTGAAGCGCGCGCGCGCGCGGCATCCGATCCGGCAAACACCATCAGTTCCGTTAAACGCTTAATGGGGCGTTCGCTTGCTGATATCCAGGCCCGGTATCCCCATCTTCCTTATCGGCTGCAGGCAAGTGAAAACGGCCTGCCAATGATTGACACCCCCGCGGGTCTGCTCAATCCGGTGCGTATTTCAGCCGATATTCTAAAGCAACTGGCGCAGCGCGCGCAGTCGGCGCTGGACGGTGAGCTGGACGGTGTTGTGATCACCGTACCTGCCTATTTTGACGACGCCCAGCGGCAGGGGACGAAAGATGCGGCCCGGCTAGCTGGCTTGCACGTGCTGCGATTACTGAATGAACCTACGGCGGCGGCGATCGCGTATGGTCTGGATTCAGGGCAGGAAGGTATCATCGCGGTTTACGATTTAGGCGGCGGTACCTTTGATATTTCGATTTTGCGCCTGAGCCGCGGCGTATTCGAAGTATTGGCCACCGGCGGTGATTCTGCGCTCGGGGGTGACGACTTCGATCATCTGCTGGCAGACTCGCTGCGCGAGCGGGCAGGCATTGCAGACCGCGATGACGATCGCGTGCAGCGGGAATTACTGGACGCGGCTATCGGCGCGAAAATTGCGCTGAGCGAGACGGATAGCGCGGCGGTTGAGGTTGCTGGCTGGCAGGGAACGGTAACGCGCGCGCAGTTTGAAGCGCTGGTTTCTCCGCTGGTCAAGCGTACCTTACTGTCCTGCCGCCGGGCATTGAAAGATGCGGGCGTCGAGGCAGGCGAGGTTCAGAACGTGGTGATGGTCGGTGGCTCTACCCGAGTGCCATTGGTGCGTGAGCGCGTGGGTGATTTCTTTGGCCGTTCACCGTTAACTACCATCGATCCGGATAAAGTCGTGGCCGTGGGCGCTGCGATTCAGGCGGATATCCTGGTTGGCAATAAACCAGACAGTGAAATGCTGCTGCTGGACGTCATTCCTCTGTCTCTCGGTCTGGAAACCATGGGCGGGCTGGTGGAAAAGGTCATCCCGCGCAATACGACTATTCCCGTCGCCCGCGCTCAGGAATTTACTACCTTTAAAGACGGGCAAACGGCGATGGCTATCCACGTCATGCAGGGTGAGCGTGAGCTGGTGCAGGATTGCCGCTCTCTGGCGCGCTTTTCGCTGCGGGATATCCCGCCCTTGCCGGCAGGAGGTGCACATATTCGCGTTACGTTCCAGGTGGATGCGGATGGATTGTTAAGCGTCACGGCGATGGAGAAATCAACGGGCGTTGAGGCTTCAATTCAGGTGAAACCCTCCTACGGCCTGTCCGACGGCGAGATAGCCTCTATGATTCAGGACTCAATGAGTTTCGCCGAGCTTGACGTTCAGGCGCGAATGCTGGCCGAACAGAAAGTGGAAGCGGCGCGCGTGCTGGAAAGCGTGCGCAGCGCGCTAAACGCAGATGGCAACTTATTAAGCGATAACGAACGTCAGTCGATCGAGCAAAGTGCCGCAATATTGCAGCAGGCTGCCGAACGGGATAACGTTGAAGACATCAAACAAGCCATTAAAACTATAGACAAACAAACCCAGGATTTTGCCGCACGCCGTATGGATGTTTCTATCCGCCAGGCGCTGACTGGTCAGTCCGTGGACGAGGTTTAAGTATGCCTAAAATTGTTTTCTTGCCCCATCAGGATTTATGCCCGGATGGCGCAGTGCTGGAAGCGCAAAGCGGTGAAACCATTCTGGACGTGGCGCTGCGTAATGGGATTGAGATTGAACACGCCTGTGAGAAATCCTGCGCCTGTACTACCTGTCACTGCGTGGTGCGTGAAGGGTTTGATTCGCTGGCGGAAAGCTCAGAAGAAGAAGATGACATGCTGGATAAAGCCTGGGGGCTGGAGCCGGAAAGCCGTCTGGGGTGTCAGGCACGCGTGGCCGACGAAGATTTAGTGGTAGAGATCCCTCGCTACACTATCAATCACGCGCGTGAGCATTGACGGGGGCGTATATGGGCCTGAAGTGGACTGACAGCCGGGAAATTGGCGAAGCGCTTTACGATAGCCGCCCGGATACCGATCCGAAAACGGTGCGCTTTACCGATTTGCATCGCTGGATTTGCGAGCTGGATAATTTTGATGACGATCCGGACGCGTCCAGTGAAAAAATTCTTGAAGCGATCCTTTTGGTATGGCTTGACGAGGCGGACTAGCCGTCGCTAAACCGCCGGTACGCCATGTCAATTAAAGAGGGAAAACATCGCGTTTTCCCTCTTTCCCTTTCGGGCGCATTCTGTGCCAGTTTGGTTGCCGCTCGCCTGGCGGAACGGAGGCACAAACCGATCGCCATAATTTTCATCTATCGAATTTAACAGGAGTACAGATCGATGAGTGAAACGATGAACATTACTCTTTCTACCCAGCCGGCAGACGCGCGCTGGGGGGAGAAAAGCGCCTGGAGCATTCAGCCTGAGGGCATAACCCTGCATCCTGGCGCGCAGGAGCCGCTAACTCTTATTCAGCGCGCGGCGCGTAAAATTGACGGACTTGGTTTTAAACGCGTTCGCCTCGCCGGGGAAGGCTGGACTCTGGAAAAATGCTGGGCCTTTTGGATGGGGTTCCGGGCACCGAAGGGCGAGCGTCACGTTGAATGGCCGACGCTAAATGATGCTGAATCCCGGGAACTGCAGCAGCGCCTGACCATTATCGATTGGGTGCGTGACACGATTAATGCTCCTGCGGAAGATTTAGGCCCGGCGGAGCTGGCGCAGCGCGCGGTCGATCTGCTAAGCCAGTGCGGTGGCGATAGCGTTTCGTATCGTATTGTGCGCGGGGAAGATCTGCGTGAACAAAATTATATGGGAATCTATACCGTTGGGCGCGGCTCCAGCCGTTCCCCTGCGCTACTGACGCTCGACTACAACCCCAGCGGAGATGCCAACGCGCCGGTTTATGCCTGCCTGGTCGGAAAAGGTATCACTTTTGATTCCGGGGGTTATAGCATCAAACAAAGCGCGTTTATGGATTCTATGAAATCGGATATGGGCGGCGCGGCGCTGGTTACCGGCGCGCTGGCGTTTGCCATGTCGCGCGGTTTAACGCGGCGGGTGAAACTGATTTTATGCTGTGCGGATAATCTTATCAGCGGCAACGCTTTTAAGCTGGGAGATATCATTCGCTATCGCAACGGGAAAAGCGTTGAAATCATGAACACGGATGCGGAAGGGCGACTGGTGCTGGCGGATGGCTTGATTGACGCCAGCGCAATGAATCCAGAGATGATTATTGATTGCGCTACCCTGACCGGCGCGGCGAAAACGGCGCTCGGCAATGATTACCATGCGGCATTGAGTTTCGATGATGCGCTGGTTGAACGTTTGCAGCGCAGCGCAGCGGCCGAGGGTGAATCGTTTTGGCGCCTGCCGCTGGCGGAATTCCATCGCCATCAGCTTCCGTCGAACTTTGCCGACCTGAATAACACTGGCAGCGCCGCCTGCCCCGCGGGGGCGAGTACGGCAGCGGGTTTCCTGTCCCATTTTGTCGAGAATTATCGTCACGGATGGCTGCATATTGACTGTTCGGCCACCTACCGTAAAAGCGCGGTCGATCTCTGGTCGGCAGGCGCAACCGGTATTGGCGTACGCACACTGGCGAATTTGCTATTGGCCTGATGGCTGGCGTTACCTTTTGATACGCCGGATATCTGTGATTCCGGCGTCGTGCTATTCTGGCCCGACGCTGGCCTTTATTTTGTGAAACCGTATGACCGATAATCACCACGACCACGACCACGACCACGACCACGACCACGACCACGATCTCGAAAGTCTGCTTGCACAGGCTGCTACCGAGCCTGCCTATCGCCCCGCGTTTTTCCGCGCGCTGATGGATGCAAGCGTGTGGGTGCCGGGCAAGGCGGCGCGGGAAGGCGCACCTGTCGGTGACGACGCCGTCGAGTTGCAGCACTGGGAGCGTGAAGACGACTCCTCGGTTATTCCATTTTTTACCTCGCTGCAGGCGCTGGAATCTGCGGTTGAAACAGAGCAGCCGTTTGTCGTTATGCCGACCCGCGCGCTGTTTGAAATGACGCTCGGAGAAACGCTGTTTTTGAATGCGAAGCTTCCGACCGGGAAACTCTTCACGCCGCGGGAAATTACCCGCCTGTTGGGAAAAGATGGCGATGCGCTGAGCCAGCATTCGATTGTAGAGGGCGGGGAGGCTTTGCTGCTTTCGGAAATCAGCGAGCCTCCCGCGCAGTTGATAGCGTCGCTCACGACGTTATTCGGAACATTCAATACCGTGAAGCGAGCGTTTATTTGCACGTTAAAAGAGCGCGCCGACGACGCGCCCGTTTTACTCATCGGCATTGAAGCGAGCGGAGATGAGGCATTAATCGATTCGATTATTCAGGCCGCAGGCAGCGTGGCGATGGATACCCTGCCGGAGGATAGCGCGCTGGATATCTGTCTTATCGCCGAAGGGGAAAGGGGGATCAGCCACTTTATGCTGGCCCACCTGACGCCGTTTTATGAGCGCCGGTGGGGCAGTTTCTTACGCGACTTTAAGCAAAACCGGATTCTGTAAGCGCAGGGATGTCTTCCCGGGCTCTTAAGCAGACTCTAAGGGGAGATCGTCGCGGGCGCCCCATTCGCTCCAGGAACCGTCATAGAGTGTGACATCCGGGGCGCCCAGCGCGCGCAGTGCCAGGATAACCACCGCGGCGGTGACGCCTGAGCCGCAGCTAACGATAGTAGGGCGCTTCGGGTCTACGCCGCGCCGGGAAAAGATCTCTCTTAGCGCGGCGCTATCTTTCAAATGCCCATCTTCCACTATTTCGGTCCAGGGCACATTCAGCGCGCCCGGGATATGTCCGCGTCGCAGGCCGGGACGGGGTTCGTCGACGTGGCCTTCAAAACGCGGGGCCGGGCGGGCGTCGATAAGCTGCGCCGTTCTTTCATGGCTTGCTACCAGCACCGCCGTGACATTTGTGACTTCGTTCGGGCATTCATTCGCCTCAAATCGCCCTTCTTTAAGCGTGACCGGCCCGGTTTCAAGCGGAGCATTTTCCCGCTGCCAGCCGGTGAGACCGCCGGCCAGAATAGAGACGTTCTGTGCGCCAAAGTGTTTCAACATCCACCAGGCGCGGGGCGCGGAGAAGAGGTTACCTTCATCGTAAACCACCAAATGTTTATTTTCCTGTACGCCAAGTTCGCGCATAGCGACGGCGAAGCGTTCTGCGCGCGGCAGCATATGTGGCCAAGGGCTATTCGCATCTGACAGCGCTTCAATATCAAAAAAAACCGCATTTGGCAGGTGACCGGCATAATATTCCGCGAGGATATCTCTTTGTGGCCGATCCGGCGGCGCCATTCGGGCATCAAGGATTTGTACCTGCGGATCGTTAAGGTGTTCTGCCAGCCAGTCGCCGGCAACAAAAAAAGTGGACATAAAAGGCTCCCTGTTATTGTCATTGTCCGGCGCTGCAGGACGCCAATGATGGCTCAGAATAGCAGCAATTACGGGCTATAGCCTGCGGAGAAATAAAATCTGTGATTATCAAGTGTTGCTTATTAATATCATTTTTTAAAAAAATGTTACTTAGCGCCATAGGCAAGTGGAGCAGGCCTCTTTATAATCGGCGCCACGCTTACTTACGGCGGCCTGTATCATCACGCTTACAGAAACAGTATCAGTGCAATAACTGGGGCGAACAGTGGTTTACATGCCTGACCCGCGGTCTTTGCTAATTGCTGGCGGCGGGACGGGCGGAATGCGCTAACTATAAACAAGACATAATTAGAGGTTATCAATGGCAATCGAACGTACCTTTTCCATTATTAAGCCCAATGCGGTGGCGAAAAATGTGATTGGCAATATTTTTGCGCGTTTTGAAACGGCAGGATTGACTATTGTTGCAACGAAAATGGTGCATCTGACCGCCGAACAGGCCTGCGGTTTTTATGCAGAGCATGAGGGGAAGGCCTTCTTTGATGGGCTGGTGGCATTTATGACATCCGGGCCGATTGTCGTTTCAGTACTGGAGGGCGAGTCCGCCGTTCGTCGCCACCGTGAAATTCTTGGAGCAACCAATCCCGCTAATGCGCTTGCTGGCACGCTGCGCGCTGATTATGCGGATAGCCTGACGGAAAACGGCACCCATGGCTCGGATTCTGCTGAATCTGCGGCGCGTGAGATTGCCTATTTCTTCGGTGAAGGCGAAGTGTGTTCTCGTACTCGTTAACCGGTTTTTCTCCGCCGGATGGGAGTAACTCACCGAGTCGATGTATGCGCTGCTACCAAAATTGCCATCGGCGATGAGCGTGCGCCGGGTTTTCAGCGGTTATTTACGTTATCGCGGCTTATCGGGCAATTAAGGCGTGGTATCTGCGCCGTATAATTTGTACAATGTTGCGCCTTTAGAGATGACTTCTCTGAAGGCGTTTTGTTATTAACCCTCCTGGGGCCATAACGTGTAACAACGAGGCCGGAATACGATTATGTCAGAGCAATTAGCTACCTCTACGGCGAGTGCAACCGCCGCGATACCCGAAAAGATTAACCTGCTGGATCTTACGCGTCAGCAAATGCGCCAGTTTTTCCTCGACATGGGGGAAAAGCCCTTTCGCGCCGATCAGGTAATGAAGTGGATTTACCATTACTGCTGCGATGACTTTGATGAAATGACCGACCTTAATAAGGTGCTGCGCGCTCGCCTGAAAGAGATGGCGGAGATCCGTGCGCCGGAGGTCGTGGAAGAGCAGCGTTCTTCGGATGGCACAATCAAATGGGCTATCCTGGTTGCCGGCCAGCGGGTAGAGACAGTGTACATACCCGAAGACGATCGCGCGACGCAGTGCGTATCTTCTCAGGTAGGCTGCGCGCTGGAATGTAAGTTTTGCTCTACGGCGCAGCAGGGCTTTAACCGCAATCTTCGCGTGTCAGAAATTATTGGTCAGGTTTGGCGGGCGGCGAAAATTATCGGCGCCGCGAAAGTCACCGGCCAGCGCCCAATCACAAACGTTGTGATGATGGGGATGGGCGAACCGCTGTTAAATCTGAATAATGTGGTGCCGGCAATGGAAATCATGCTGGATGATTTTGGTTTCGGTCTCTCTAAACGGCGCGTTACCGTCTCGACATCGGGCGTAGTGCCGGCGCTGGATAAGCTTGGCGATATGATTGACGTCGCGCTGGCTATCTCTTTGCATGCCCCGACGGATGATATCCGCGACGCGATTATGCCTATCAATAAAAAATACAATATTGAGACTTTTTTAGGCTCGGTTAGACGGTATCTGGATAAATCTAACGCGAATCAGGGGCGAGTCACCGTTGAATATGTCATGCTCGATCACATTAACGACGGTACCGAGCATGCGCATCAGCTGGCGGAATGTCTGAAAGATACGCCCTGCAAAATCAATTTAATTCCCTGGAATCCGTTCCCCGGCGCACCCTATGGGCGTAGTTCAAATAGCCGGATAGACAGATTTTCTAAAGTGTTAATGGAATATGGATTTACGACTATTGTGCGTAAAACCCGCGGTGATGATATTGATGCTGCGTGTGGGCAGTTAGCGGGCGAAGTTATCGATCGCACGCGGCGTACCTTGGGTAAGCGCTTACAGGGCGAGGCCATTGACGTTAAGGCGATATAGCGCGCAGCGACGCCTGGAAAAGACGATACAGTGCTTTCCGGGTGTTTCCTATTATTGCGTAAATGCAATAATTACGGTGCGTTTTTTTATGCTTTAAGGCAGTATGTAAAGGAACTACAACGGGTTAGCTCTGCGAAGCGGATAAGAGTTACGGCGTAAAGACCGGACAACGGCCGAAAAGCTGTCTATGGTTTAAATACCGGGAAATTAAATGTCTTGGGGCTGAAGGTAAGGTTACAGCTTCGGGTTGAGCATCGCGATACCGATTCGCTTCCTGCAGAGATTCTTTCGCGGCGCAGGCACAGCGCGAAAAGCGCGTTTAATGGCTGACGCTTATTAATTCATAGAAACAGTACCAGCAATTGTCGCCAATGAATACTGAAGCCACTCACGATCAAAATACAGCATTAAGCACGGGCGAACGTTTGCGGATCGCCCGCGAAAAACTTGGATTTAGCCAGCAAACGGTGGCGGAACGGCTTTGCCTGAAAGTCTCGACGGTGCGTGATATCGAAGAAGATAACGCGCCTGCTGATTTGGCTTCCACCTTTTTGCGCGGCTATATCCGTTCCTATGCGCGTCTGGTGCATATTCCTGAAGAAGAACTGTTACCCGGCATGGAAAAACAGGCGCCTGTGAAGGCAGCCAAAGTGCAGCCCATGCAAAGTTTTTCCCTGGGTAAGCGGCGCAAAAAGCGCGACGGCTGGTTAATGAGTTTTACCTGGCTGATACTTTTTGTCGTCGTTGGCCTGACGGGGGCCTGGTGGTGGCAAAACCATAAAGCGCAGCAGGAAGAAATTAATACGATGGCAGGTAGCGCATCGGATAGCTCGGAAGTTAGCGCTAATGGCGCGCAGTCAGTTCCGTTAGGCGGTATTGATACCGGCACTCAGGCGCGCGATGGAAGTAATTCTGTGGCTACAGACGCCGATACTAATAATGCTCAGCCTACCGCGGTCGATCAAGCTCCGCGTACTGCTGAACAAAATACGTCGACGCCAGACTCTTCTACGGCTGGAAACGCCGCAGCTCAGCCAGACTCTCTGGCGTCTGGTCAGTCGAATACTGACAGTACACAGCCAGCGCAGCCGCAGGTAAACCCGCCGGCTGTGAATGATGCCAGTAACGGGCAATTGCCAACTGACCAGGCCGGTGTGACGCAGCCCCTTGCCGATCCTAACGCGCTAGTAATGAATTTTAACGCCGACTGCTGGCTTGAAGTTCGTGATGCAACCGGGAAAAAACTGTTTAGTGGGATGCAGCGTAAAGATGGCAGTCTGAATCTGGCAGGGCAGCCGCCGTATCGTTTGAAAATTGGCGCTCCGGCAGCCGTTCAGGTTCAATTCCAGGGTAAACCTGTGGACCTGAGCCGCTTTATCAGAACTAACCAGGTTGCACGCCTGACGCTGAACGCAGAATAATGCGCCGGTCGATAACCAGCAGAGAAGTAGTATGAATCACGAATCCCCTATCCAGCGTAGAAAATCGACGCGCATTTATGTAGGTAACGTTCCCATTGGCGATGGTGCTCCCATCGCCGTACAGTCGATGACGAATACTCGCACAACTGATGTTGATGCGACGGTTGCTCAAATTAATGCATTGGCGCGTGCAGGTGCCGATATTGTGCGGGTATCCGTTCCTACAATGGATGCGGCTGAGGCGTTTAAGCTCATTAAGCAGCGGGTGAGCCTACCGCTGGTGGCTGATATCCACTTTGATTACCGCATTGCGCTGAAAGTTGCCGAATACGGCGTTGACTGCCTGCGGATCAACCCCGGTAATATCGGAAATGAGGAACGTATTCGTCAGGTCGTTGACTGCGCGCGTGATAAAAATATTCCTATTCGCATTGGCGTAAACGCCGGATCGCTGGAAAAAGATATCCAGGAAAAATATGGTGAACCGACGCCACAGGCGCTGCTGGAGTCAGCAATGCGTCATGTCGATCACTTGGATCGACTTAATTTCAATCAGTTCAAAGTTAGCGTTAAAGCTTCCGATGTCTTTCTGGCAGTTGATGCATATCGTCTGCTGGCGAAAGCTATCGATCAGCCTTTGCATCTGGGGATCACCGAGGCGGGCGGTGCGCGCAGTGGCGCAGTGAAGTCTGCTATTGGATTAGGGCTGCTGTTGTCTGAGGGAATTGGCGATACGCTGCGCGTGTCTTTGGCCGCCGATCCCGTAGAGGAGATCAAAGTTGGCTTTGATATTCTCAAGTCGCTGCGCATCCGGGCCCGTGGGATCAACTTTATCGCCTGCCCAACCTGCTCGCGCCAGGAATTTGATGTGATTGGTACGGTTAACGCTCTCGAACAGCGGCTGGAAGATATCACTACTCCGATGGATGTTTCGATTATTGGATGTGTGGTTAACGGCCCCGGTGAAGCGCTGGTGTCGACGCTCGGCGTCACCGGTGGCAGCTGGAAGAGCGGATTTTATGAAGAAGGCGAGCGCACAGACAGACTGGATAACGACGATATGATTGCGCAACTGGAAGCAAAAATCCGCGCGAAAGCGGCCATGCTGGACGAAAAAAAGCGTATTGAGGTACAACAACTCGAAAAATAGCGCAGGCTGGGAAGCATCGCGCTTCCCGTGTATGATTGAACCCACTAAGGATATCGGCGTCGTGAAAATCAACGCCGGGTTCATTTTTGTTGAGACAACAGAGAAGCGACGTGGCAAAAAATATTCAAGCTATCCGTGGTATGAACGATTACCTGCCTGGAGATACCGCGCTTTGGCAGTGTGTCGAACGTATTTTAAAACAGGTGCTGGCAAGCTACGGTTATAGTGAAATCCGTTTGCCGATTGTAGAGCAGACTCCGTTATTTAAGCGCGCGATCGGTGAAGTGACCGATGTCGTAGAAAAGGAAATGTATACCTTTGAGGACCGCAATGGCGATAGCCTGACCCTGCGTCCTGAAGGGACGGCGGGCTGCGTGCGTGCCGGCATTGAGCATGGTCTGCTGTACAATCAGGAACAGCGTTTGTGGTATATCGGGCCAATGTTCCGCCATGAACGCCCACAGAAAGGGCGCTATCGCCAGTTTCATCAAATGGGTGTGGAAGTTTTTGGCCTGGAAGGCCCGGACATTGACGCCGAGCTGATTATGCTGACAGCGCGCTGGTGGCGTGCCCTGGGCATCGACCAGCACGTTTCACTGGAGCTGAACTCCATAGGCTCGCTCGAATCCCGCGCGCAATATCGTGAGGCGCTGGTTGCCTATCTGGAGCAATACAAAGAGCGGCTGGATGACGACTGTAAACGTCGTATGTATACCAATCCGCTGCGCGTGCTGGATTCGAAAAATCCGGACGTGCAGTCTTTGTTAGATGATGCCCCTAAACTGGGTGACTATCTTGATGAAGAATCGCGAGCGCACTTCGCCGGTTTGTGTGCCAATCTGGACGCCGTCGGCATTCCCTATACGATTAATCAGCGGCTGGTTCGCGGGTTAGATTATTATAATCGCACCGTTTTTGAGTGGGTAACGACTAGCCTCGGCTCGCAGGGTACAGTGTGTGCCGGCGGGCGCTATGATGGTCTCGTGGAACAACTGGGCGGGCGCGCGGCGCCAGCCGTGGGTTTTGCGATGGGGCTTGAGCGCCTTATTCTGCTGGTGCAGGCCGTGAACCCGAGTTTTAAAGCTGACTCCGCCGTTGATATCTATCTGGTTTCCTCCGGAGAGGGCACGCA
Organism: uncultured Enterobacteriaceae bacterium; assembly: GCA_945271245.1. GTDB lineage: Bacteria > Pseudomonadota > Gammaproteobacteria > Enterobacterales > Enterobacteriaceae > Apirhabdus > Apirhabdus apintestini. The sequence continues at coordinate 17,489 of CALYPF010000015.1, forward strand.
AACTGCGGCAATGTTACTGGCAGAACGGGTGCGTGATGCATTGCCAGACCGTAAGTTGATGACGAATTACGGTGGTGGCAATTTCAAAAAACAGTTCAGTCGCGCTGATAAATGGGGCGCCCGCGTGGCGCTCGTCCTCGGCGAGGATGAAGTGGCTCATGAACAAGTGGTGGTGAAGGATTTGCGTTCCGGTGAGCAGTTAAAGGTTGCTCAGCGTGATGTGGCCGCCCAATTGCAGACATTGCTGGGCTAATTAGCCTGAATAGCCCGGCGTGAAGGAGTAGGACCGCGTGGAAATATATGACAACGAAAATGAACAGGTCGACGCGATAAAGCGTTTTTTTGCCGAGAATGGTAAAGCGCTTGCCGTTGGCGTAGTACTAGGGATTGGCGCTCTGTTAGGCTGGCGGTACTGGAATAGCCATCAATCTGAATCGGCGCGTACTACCTCTCTGGTGTACGATAAGGCTATTTCTGCTATTAGCGCAGAAAAACCCGCGACGCTGGAAGCTGTCGATAAATTCGTCGATGAAAACCAGAACAATTACGGCGCGCTGGCTGCGTTAAATCTTGCCCGGCAGTATGTGGATACTCAGGCGCTGGATAAAGCGGCGGCGACGCTGCAAAAAGGCGTTACGGCCACTAAAGATAGCCAACTACAGGCGCTATTAAATCTGCGCCTGGCGCGCGTCCTGGTTCAACAAAAACAGGCTGATGCCGCGCTAAAAACGCTTGAAACCATTAAAGGTGAGGGCTGGACTGCGATGGTCGCCGATATGCGCGGTGAAGCGCTGCTCAGCAAGGGAGATAAGCAGGGCGCGCGTGAAGCCTGGAGTCAGGGCGTAAATAGCGGAGCTTCTCCGGCCCTGCGCGAAATGATGCAGATGAAAATCAATAACTTATCCAGCTAAGAGGGACCCGATGCAATTGCGTAAATTATTTGTGCCTGGCCTTATTTCACTAGCATTGCTCAGCGGCTGCTCTTTATTCAGTAGTGAAGAGGATGTGGTTAAAATGTCCCCGCTGCCGAAAGTTGAGAACCAATTTTCTCCGGAGAAAGCGTGGAAAACCTCGGTTGGCGATGGTATTGGCGAATTCTACTCTAATCTACATCCTGCCGCGCAGGATGGCGTTGTTTATGCAGCAGATCGTTTTGGCAAGGTTAAAGCGGTTGATGCGAATTCTGGTAAAGAAGTCTGGAGCGTTAATTTAGCGGAAAAAACGGGCTTTTTCTCTGCTAATCGCCCAGCCTTACTCTCCGGTGGTGTGACAGTTTCGGGCGGGCACGTATACGTCGGTAGCGAGAAAGCGCAGGTATATGCGCTGAATACCTCCGATGGCACTACTGCCTGGCAGACCCGCGTTGCGGGTGAGGCGTTATCACGGCCGGTAGTGAGTGACGGTGTGGTTTTGGTGCATACCAGTAACGGGCAATTACAGGCGCTGGATGAAAATAGCGGCGCGGTTAAATGGACTGTAAACCTGGATATGCCAACGCTTTCACTGCGCGGAGAGTCTGCGCCGGTTGTTGCCTATGGCGCTGCGGTTGTTGGCGGGGATAACGGACGCGTGAGCGCCGTGCTGTTAAATCAGGGGCAAATGATTTGGCAGCAGCGTATTTCTCAGGCGGTAGGCGCAACAGAAATCGATCGTCTGGGCGATGTGGATGTAACGCCGGTAGTGGTTAACGGCGTAGTCTACGCGCTAGCCTGGAACGGTAACCTTACCGCGTTAGATTTACGATCCGGGCAAATTATGTGGAAACGTGAACTGGGTTCCGTCAACGATTTCATCGTCGACGCCGGGCGTATCTATCTGGTAGATCAAAGCGACCGCGTCCTGGCATTATCCGCCGACGGTGGCGTTACGCTCTGGACTCAATATGATTTACTGCATCGCAACCTTACGGCGCCCGCGCTATTTAATGGTTATCTGGTTGTAGGTGACAGTGAAGGTTATATGCACTGGATTGATACCACCAACGGATTGTTCGTGGCACAGCAGGAAGTGGACAGTTCCGGATTCCGTACGGAGCCGGTCGTTGCAAATGACAAACTGTTAATTCAGGCGAAAGACGGCACGCTGTACGCGATTACGCGCTAACAGCTGACAGCCAATGAAAACGGCCCCCTGAGCGTATAGCTGGGGCCGTTTTCCTGTTTTTAGTCGCAGCGCTTTATGGCGCTGTCGATAATTCGTTAGATAGTAAGAGGCATTAATAATGATACCAGTGGTCGCGCTTGTCGGGCGCCCTAACGTTGGAAAATCCACGTTGTTTAACCGATTAACTCGCACGCGCGATGCGCTGGTGGCGGATTTTCCTGGGCTGACTCGCGATCGTAAATACGGCCGTGCTGAAGTGGAGGGGCGCGAGTTTATCTGTATTGACACTGGCGGTATCGATGGAAGCGAGGAAGAGGGCGTTGAAACACGGATGGCGGCTCAGTCACTTCTGGCGATAGAAGAGGCCGATGTCGTACTGTTTATGGTAGATGCGCGCGCGGGATTAATGGCAGCCGATAAAGCGATTGCCAGTCATTTACGTATGCGTGATAAGCCGACGTTCCTGGTCGCCAACAAGACCGATGGCCTGGATCCCGATCAGGCCGTGGCCGATTTTTATTCCATGGGCCTCGGGGAAATCTATCCGATAGCGGCATCGCACGGGCGCGGAGTGACCAGCCTTCTGGAACACGTACTACTGCCCTGGATGGAAGAAACCGCGCCGGAAGAAGAGCAGGATGATGACGCGGCATACTGGGCGCAGTTTGCGAAAGAACACGGTGAGGCGCCGGAAGAAGAAGAAGCCGAGGCTGAATTTAACCCGCAGGATCTTCCTATTAAGCTCGCTATCGTTGGGCGGCCGAACGTAGGTAAGTCGACGCTTACTAATCGGATTCTGGGAGAGGATCGCGTCGTCGTGTATGACATGCCGGGTACCACCCGCGATAGCGTCTACATTCCTATGGAACGTGATGAGCGTGAATATATACTGATTGATACCGCGGGGGTACGTAAGCGCGGCAAGATTACCGAATCGGTAGAAAAATTTTCCGTGATCAAAACGCTGCAGGCAATTGAAGATGCCAATGTTGTGTTACTGGTCATCGATGCGCGTGAGGGCATTTCCGATCAGGATTTATCGCTATTAGGCTTTATTCTTAATAGTGGGCGCTCACTTGTAATTGTGGTGAATAAATGGGATGGCCTGAGCCAGGAAGTAAAAGAGCAGGTGAAAGAGACGCTGGATTTCCGTCTTGGATTTATTGATTTTGCTCGCGTACATTTTATTTCTGCGCTGCACGGCAGCGGCGTTGGCAATTTATTTGAGTCCGTGCTGGAAGCTTATGATAGCTCAACGCGGCGTGTAGGAACCTCAATGCTGACGCGTATTATGACTATGGCAGTTGATGACCACCAGCCACCGCTGGTGCGCGGGCGCCGAGTAAAGCTGAAATATGCCCATGCCGGAGGCTATAATCCTCCTATCGTTGTAATCCATGGCAATCAGGTAAAAAATCTGCCGGATTCATATAAACGCTACCTGATGAATTATTTCCGCCGCTCGCTCAATGTCATGGGAACGCCTATTCGCATCCAGTTTAAAGAGGGTGAGAACCCTTACGCGAATAAACGTAATACGCTTACCCCCACGCAGATGCGAAAGCGTAAGCGTTTGATTAAGCACATCAAACAAAGTAAATAAAGTCTTTTTGAAGAACAGTTCATACAGAGATAACTTTCGCCCGCACGGCTAGCGGGCTTTTTTTTTGCCAACTGAAAACTACGTCCTATGGACGTGGTCATCAACGGGTTTTGGCTCTGCCTTGTTGTTTTGGGATTTAAATCTCACAAGACAGACTGGCAGAGACTTTTTTAAGGAATTTGATATGCCCCTCTGGGGCATCAAAGCAAAGCCGCCTTCTATGAAGGCGCATTTTTACTGCCAGATAAAACCTACGCCCTGCAGAGGTGGTGAACATCGTTACCTTATGAACTTGGCTATTTAATTCTCCAAAACTGGCGGTATTCTTCCCTGTTCTTTTAATTTCCTTCTACATGAGGAAAAATATAAACTGTTTTCTGCGAGATAGATTTTGCTATTAGTTTTATGGGGCAATAAATTTTTCTATATTTATTGTTGATTGTAATTAGATTATTTCATTATTCTTAATGGCATATATTAATAATCTTATGGGAAGAAAGGGTTTTAATGCTGAATTTCTTTAAAATAAGATCTCGTAATCGCGTTGTGAATTTCTTATTCTAATTATTCATAATGACAGGCTGGTAAATGTGATGCAGTTATTTACTGCAATGATAGAATTAGTAACTAAACCTATGGTGTAGAATAGCTTAGATATGTTTTAAAATAATATATTAGTTATATATGTTACCGCATTAATTAAGTGCGGTAACATATCGTTAGAATTTAATGATTAAGAAAGCTGAGATTTCGCATTTCTGCGAGACTGAACGATAAGCTGAATGCCGTTTGCCATATCGCTAATGGTTTCACCCCAATGCAGCGGGTTAAAAATATTATCAACAATTTCACCAATACCGCGACCCAAAGTAGTCCCTGCGGATACAGTCAGACCATCAGGGTCTTTAACACCGCGTGAAGCATAATCATTAGCAACAATATTACCAATCGTGGAGCCTATTTTGCTACCCAGATCGGTGAAGAAGCCAGCGCCGGAAACCGTTTGTAATTCATTCGTGGTTAAATTACGCATAATTAATTACTTTTTAATTTGATAATTTATTTTCTGTATAACCATCATGACGATTGACATGATGAGCATATGTTAGTTTATGAATTTCCTCCGGCAATCGTAAAGGGCCAAATTTCATTTTATAACGGGATGTGGGTGTGAGATTGTGCAACTAGCTTAGCTAGGGGAAATAAATGTAATCATTTATTGCATGAATTATTAAATTATCTAAATTATTTTATTTCAATGTAATTGATGGTCGGAAATTGACTTATCAATATAATATTACATGGTAATTGTATTTCCGCTTAAACTATAAAAGTCCGGGGATTAAGTATAGATTTATGTAAGTTATTACATTAAAGGTTAACGCAGAGAGAGTAATTACAGTCTTTTCCTATACTCCAGTAACGATAATTTGTGTTATCATTAACTTGTGTTTTACATTTAGTGATATTGCAATGAGAGGGAAATGATGAAGAAAACAATTATCGCACTATCTGCTCTGGCTTTATCTACTCCGGTTTTAGCCAACGCGCTATCTCATGCATCGGATGAAACCGTGACGCAGGCACATCAAAATGCGGACCATGCTAAGGAAAAACTGCATCACGCGCAGCATGGCGGTGAAGAACTGCAGCTTAAAACCAAACACTCGGTTGAAGGAAAACGCGATAGTACGGGCAGTAAAATAAGCGAAGGCTCTCAGAAAGCCTGGGATAAAACGAAAGAAGGGACTGAGAAAACGTGGGACAAAACAAAGCAAGGCAGCGAAAAAGCCTGGGATAAGACAAAAGAGGGGGCTCATAATTTAAAGAGCCGCATATCTGAGTAGTATCATCGGCTTTTATCTGCTAAACAGGCCGCTTAAGGCCTGTTTTATTTTAGATTCAACATAATGATTTTGTTATGTTCGTCATAATCATTAACTTCCTATTGATATATTGGTTATCGCTCAGGCCTGTGCGATTCCTTTTTAAGGAGAAAATATGTTTCCTAATTTAAAAAAATGGGCTTTTTTTTATATTTCTCCCGATTTCTCGCCACAGACTCACACTACTCGTCAAACGAATGCTGATGAAAGTTGTACTTTTATCACCGTCGGGTTTGACCCTTCAGTAAAGCATGACGGATCGATTCTTGAGGTTGCAAAAACTTTGTACCACGAAGGCGTTCAGACAATTGAGATTTGTGGCGGCTTCGGCCCTGAATGGGTGGTTCGTATCAGCGATGCGCTTGAGCACAAGATCCCAGTAGGGTCGGTGATGTATGGCCCCGAGTGGCGCGCGGCGTTACTTGACATCATGAAGCCCTGAGCCAATGGCATACCTACACTCTTTCACTTTACGAAATCACATTTGGGAACCAGATTAGCAGCATGAGGGCTTGAATGCCCCTGCTGGTACATCAATTAGGGCTGATACTCCCTTGTAGGCCAGCCACCCTATATTCCTTGCCAAAGCCGATCTTCTTAGCATGAGGATCAGGCCCGAAACCGCAATATACCCCGCTTTTGTACTCAAATTTGGCCGATTGCTGATTAACGCCCCTGTTAGAGTGACACGCTAATACTTTTCAGCGTTTCCGGGTCTATACCGGTGACACAACTTATAGGGTTCGTTATGGCCGGGCAGGCACTCGTTAGCATTCTTATTCCCGCTTACAAAAGCTTTTGGTTCGAAACCGCGTTGCGCAGCGCCATCCAGCAGGATTACCCACACTGTGAAATTATTATCGGTGATGACAGCCCAAACGATGATATTTTCCATATTATTGAGAAACTACGCAGTGAGTCGCCTTTCCCTATTAAGTATCAGCGTAATAGCCCGGCGCTAGGGGAGGCGGGTAATATTACTTCATGTATAGGTATTTCTCGTGGGGAATATGTTAAGTTTTTATATGATGATGATGTATTAAAGTTAAATTGTATAAGTAAACTTGTGAAAGCCATTGAGTGTCATCCACAAATTGTGATGGCAACTGCTTCACGGATTCGCATAGACGCAAATGGCAATAAAAAGAAAACTTACCTCCACCGTGAATATATCGATTTTGCGGTACCAATAAATTCAGATAGCGTTCTTTATGGGCCGGATATTGCAACTGTATTAGCTGATCGGGTCATGAATTTTATCGGTGAGCCAAGTAGCATATTAGTTAAAGCTAAGGCGCTGCAAGATATTCTACATAACGGTGAAGTTATAAACACTTTAGGTGGAATAGCCTTGGCTTTTATTGGCGATCTAACGATGTATATTAAGTTATTACGCTTAGGGCATTTGGCTTATGTTTGTGAACCCTTATCTGAATATCGTATTTCATTGTTACAGCGTTGCCATCAAGGTCAAGATGAAGCTCATATTGTCGCTCAGTCCTTCCGCCGTTTACCGGAAGTAATTAAGCAACTTGGCTGGTATGACGATTCGCTGCCAAAAGGCCATATGCGCGTAGCGCCTTTAAACGCGCCTACGCATTTTACGCAATACAATATTTTACAGGGGCTATATTGCTCGCTGGCTTCGGCGCGCTTGAGTGAGTGGCTGGCGCCGCGTCAGTTATTGCCAGAGCAGCTTCCGCTTGCTGAGGATTATTTTTCCAGCCATGGAAAAAGTGCAGTTTGTACAGTTTTTATCGATGTACGCCACGGCAACGCGCAGGAGTGGAAACGTACGGTTGATAGCCTGATGCCCGTAGCAGGGTTGTCCTGGAGCATCATTGCTCTAACGGAGAAAGACGCGCCTTACCTCCCACCGGGAACCCAGTGTGTGCGCCTGAAAGGGAAAATGGGGCTGGAGCAACTTAACGAAAAACTGGCGAACTTAAGCAGTGACTGGGTATTGTTCGTTACCAGCGGTAGTGAGATTTTACGCTCGGGCGCCATAGCATTGGCCGCTGGGCTAAGTCAGGCGGAACATTGCCAGGCTGTATACGCCGATGAGTTCTACGCTATCGACGGTAAGCCCTTAGGCAATGCGTTTCGTCCAGATTTTAACCTTGATCTGCTGTTAAGCAATCCGGCGAAAATGGCCCGGCACTGGCTATTTCGGCGCCAGTGGATTCTGGAAAACGCGGTGCTGGACGCGGGCTGCACTCAGTCATATGAAATGGCGTTAATTTTACGCTTAATTGAAACTCAGGGGGCCGGGGCAATAGGACATCTGGCGGAGCCTCTGCTGATGAATCACACAATTCCTCATGCGCGGCAGGAGGAGGCCGGAGTTATTCTGCAGCACCTCCACCGCCGTGGCTATTCCCAGGCCGATGTTCGTATCACGCATGAGGGCCCATATCAGTTGATATACCGGCATGCGGCCAAACCGCTGGTCACTGTTGCCGTGCTGGGAGGGGAGCTGAGCGATTTAATGCAGTGTGTGACGGGTATCCTGGAGAATACCTGTTACGCTCACTATGAGCTGGTTATAGTGGCAGAAAGCCAGGCGCAGCCGGAGAAAGAAACCTGGTTACGCAAGGCGCAAAGTGCGATGCCGGAAAAAATTCGCGTACAGCGTATCGATACTCAGCAGCATGCTGCGATGGCCAATGCGGCGTTAATGAGCGCCAGAGGCGAGTACGTTGTATTCGTTGATGGTAGTATTACCCTGAGCGAAGGCGACTGGATTGAAAAATTGCTTAATCACGCTCTGCGGCCAGAGGTGGCCATCGTGGGCGCTAAGCAGGTGAATAAAAAGAATCTGGTTCGTCACGGCGGCTATATCCTGGGCTTCAAGGGCGTGGTTTTTGACGCCTTTTATGGTATGGATGACAGCATGAGCGCTTATATGGGGCGTTTGCATGCGGATCAAAACTATTCAGCGGTCTCTGGCGATCTGATGATGGTACGTAAAGATGCGGCGTTTGCGATTGACGGTTTTGATACCGAATTGACAAATTATGATGACGTTGATTTTTGTCTGCGAATGCGCCAGCAAGGGCTATTAACGGTATGGACTCCCTATGTCCGCGGGATTTGCGGGCAGGGTAAACCTGAAGGAAGCGCGGTGAGACAGGAGATGGATGAGCATCTGCTTTTAAGCCGCTGGATGCCGCTATTAAGCCAGGACCCTGCCTATAACGTAAATCTGGCGCGCTCGGGGATGACATTTGACGTGCGCGAAGATACGCAGCTAAGCTGGCAGCCTCTTTCCTGGCGCCCTCTACCCGTCATACTGCCCTGCATCAACCCAGATGAAGGTGGAAATAGCGGATTCCTGCGTATTGCCGAGCCTTTCCACGCCATGCTGCAGGCAACGCGTATTGATGGTTATCTGTCACAAACGCTGCCTGATATCACCGAACTGGCTTATTTAGCGCCTGATAGCATGGTGTTTCAGCATCGCAATAGCCGTCAGTTTCACGACTGGCTGCGTAAGTGTGGGAAATTTAATAACGCGTTTAAAGTGTATGAGCTGGATTGTTATCTTCCTGATGCCCCGCTTAAACATCCGCTGCATTCTTTATCTTTAGACAGCGATCTTGGGCAGTTACGGCACAGTTTCAGGAATATCCATCGGCTGGTGGTTGCAACAGACGCGCAGGCTGAGGCGTGGGCAGGTATGCATGATAATATTCTGGTGCTGCCGGATTATCTGCCGGTTCAATCCTGGCACAATCTGCGTAGCCTGCGGCAGCAGGGGAGCAAACCGCGCGTAGGATGCGTAGTCGACGCCTTCCAGGCGAATGACATCAAGGCGATTGCCGACGTAATGAAAACTATGGCAAGCGAGGTGGAATGGATTTTCTTTGGCGTCTGCCCGGAAGAGATCCGTCCTTATGTCCATGAAGTTCATGCATTCATTGATATTGATGTGTATGCACAAAAGCTGGCGTCTTTAAATCTCGATCTGGCGCTGGCACCGGCAGCAGATACGCCGTTTAACGCACGGGCGGGGAATCGCCGTCTTCTGGAATTTGCCGCATGCCGCATTCCGGTGATTTGTAGCGACATAGCCTGCTATCGGATCGGCCAGCTACCGGTTACGCGTGTTGCCAATACGCCGGAAGCCTGGCGTGAAGCGATACGAATGCATCTGAGCGATTCTGACGCCAGCGCGGCCCAGGGGGAGGCGCTTTATCAGGCACTCAACAACAGCTGGATGCTGCGGGAAGAGAATTTGGCTCGCTGGGTAAACGCCTGGTTACCTGAATAATCTGCGGTTAATACTGTCCGGATAGCAGCCCATTACGGCTATCCGGGCAGCATCTCCTTACTATTTCCTCTGCACAATTTCCCTGCCGATAAGCTAAATTGCTTCATTATCAAATAAGCACTAAAAATGGCGGCTGTTTTATCAATTAGCGCAGACTGATAGCGTTAGCATAAGGTCAATTATTCCGCTATTTGTCTGGCATATCTAATTGTTACGATATCCGGATTATTGCTCCAAGAGTTTGCGATGACCCAACCAATTACCGTCACCAGTCCGCTCCTTCCTCCTCTGGAGGAGTTCATTCCCTATTTAGAAAAAATCTGGGAAAACAAACAGCTCACCAATAATGGGCCTTTTCATCAGCAATTGGAGTCGGCGCTGGCGGATTACCTCGGCGTTGAACATCTTTGCCTATTTAATAATGGCACGATGGCGCTACTCACGGCCCTGCAGGCGCTGCGCATAACCGGGGAAGTCATTACCACGCCTTACTCTTTTGTCGCGACATCGCATTCGTTAATGTGGAATGGATTAACGCCCGTCTTTGTTGATATCGACCCTACTACCTGTAATCTCGATCCTGAAAAAATAGAGCAGGCTATCACGCCACAAACGTCTGCGATTATGCCTGTGCATTGTTATGGTATTCCCTGTGAGGTTGAACGCATTCAGCAGATTGCGGATATGTATGGCCTAAAAGTGATTTACGATGCTGCCCATGCATTTGGCGTAAAGCTAAACGGTGAAAGTATCCTTCGGTATGGTGATTTATCGATATTAAGTTTTCACGCTACTAAAGTCTTTAATACCATTGAAGGTGGCGCGATTATTTGTCCGGATGCAAAAACAAAGCAGCGAATTGATTATCTTAAAAACTTTGGCTTTGCGAATGAAACCACCGTTGTGGCGACCGGCATTAACGGAAAAATGAATGAAGTGCAGGCGGCGTTTGGGCTTTTACAGCTTCAACATATTGATAAAGCGATTCAGGAAAGGCATCGGGTAACAGATTATTATCGTGATGCGCTACGCGACGTCCCCGGTATTAAATGTTTTTCTATTCCGAAACAGGTTGAATGGAATTCATCGTATTTTCCTGTATTAGTGACAAAAGAGTATCCTTTAAGCCGGGACGCACTCTATCAACATCTTAAAAATAACAACATCCTGACGAGACGGTATTTTTATCCCTTGATTAGTGATTTCTCGATGTATCGCTCTGTATCAGAAAAATATCCAGAGGCAAATCACATAGCCGATAATATATTATGCCTCCCGGTTTACCCACAACTTTTACATAATGAACAGATGACTATTTGTCAACTTATTAACAAACCAGGAAAGAGTCTAACTATATTTTAATAGTTGTGATTTATACTGGGTTTTGTAATGTGATTGCTTTTGGTAAATTTATCTTTAATGGGCTTTGTAATGATTAATGTATTAATCGTTCCAGCAGGAACGGAGATTGGTAGAGAAATTTGGTTTTCACTACGGCATGAAAAATCAATTAAGTTATTCCTTGCTGGTTCTGATTATGATAACCATGCTCAATATTATAATGATGAATATTATGTCTTGCCCCATATAGACCAAGCTGGATGGGTTGATACTTTAAATTATTTTGTTCAGAAATATTCTATAGAATATATATTTCCTGCTCATGATGATGTTTTATTAGAATATAAAAGACATGAACATGAAATTGGTGCAAAAATAATTTCTCCAGATCTTGATTGCTGTGAGATTACTCGCTTTAAAAGCCTTACTTATAAAAAGTTAGAAAGTGTCATTGCTGTGCCTCGGGTCTATTTATCTATTGATGAGATTGAGAAGTGGCCTGTTTTTGTGAAACCGGATCGTGGACAGGGCTCTCAAGGTACAGCTATCTTTTATGATAAGGTTGGTTTGGAAAACCACCTTAAGTGTATTGATGGTTTGATTATTAGTGATTATCTCCCAGGCGATGAATATACAGTAGATTGTTTTAGTCAGCGTAATGGTAAGGTTATTTACTCTCAGGCCAGGACGCGAGAGAGAGTTCGCGCAGGAATATCTATGGGTTCCAAAACTATAGAACTGGCTGGTATTAAACAGTTAGCGCAAAAGATTTCTGATGAATTAAATTTATTTGGAGCATGGTTTTTTCAATTAAAAAAATCTACAGAAAATGTATTGACCTTACTTGAAGTGGCTCCTCGTATAGCTGGGACAATGGCCGTAAATCGTATTAGAGGGATTAATTTTCCGTTATTATCACTGTATGAGCATAGTAATATTCCAGTAAAAATTCGTTATCTTAATAAGAACGTAAGGATAAGCCGAGCTTTATCAAATAAATTTAAAATTGATATTAAATATACAAGTGTGTATATAGATTTTGATGATACATTAGTTGTTAAAGGGAAGCTTTGGCTTCCATTGATTAAGTTCATCTTTCAATGCATTAATAATAACATACCTTGTTATTTAATAACCCGTCATTATGGGGATATAATTGGTAAATTAAAATACTGGAGATTAAGTGATGTTTTTGAAAAAGTAATTCATTTGACTAACGGTGAAAGGAAGTCTGATTTTATTAAAGATGAAAATTCGATATTTATAGATGACTCTTTTCAGGAACGAGAAGAGGTTTATAACCAATTGGGTATAAATTGCTTTGATCTTAGTATGTTAGATGCGTTATTAGAAGATTAGGTATTCTGGCTTAATCTTTTATTTCATTATAGAAAGTTAATTTATAATCGGAAAGAGTGTTTTAAGTATTGGTAAGTGTCAAGTTAAAATATAATCCCGATTAAGTGTAATATTATTTTTAAAAATCCATCTGATTTTGGGCATATTTTTTAAAGAAAAATATTCTTGATATGTATATGCCCTCAATGGTAAATCATATATTAGATATTTTTTTTGCGAGAGAATAAAATTCATCCATTTTTATTGGATATGGTTCTTGATCTAAAAAACCAATGAGACTATTCTCTATATCACTAGAATCAATACAGTAAGAATATCCAAGATCATCAAATCGATCTGCATTAAAAGCTACATCATGAATTTGGATTGCTATTTTTCCTGCCAGAGATGCCTCTATTAGAGCAGTTGAGGTGAACGACAGAAAGATATCATATTCTTCAATAACTTCATTAATTTCTTCGTTACATATAATAGGAAATAGCTCGAGATAAGCAGCACCTTTCTCCCATGGATGTGGCTTATAGGAGATTTGATATCCAATTGAAGCTAATTCTTCTTGAATTTTCATTATTAGAGATAAATAAATGTCATGTTGATTTTTATTATATTTAAACCAAGGTTGACCTAAGAAACAGATTTTCCTATTTATAACTCTTGGCGTACTTTTTTTTATTTTCCTATAAAATCCTCCTATTTGTACCTTTTCCGGTTCCTGACCGGATTCAATAAGTATTCTCCGTTGTATCTCATCGTAACAAAGTGATATATCGCATATCATTCCATCAGTAATTGACTGAGATGAGCTGGATAAAAATATTCCATGCTGGATGCAAACAGTGCGGATGTTAGCGTTACTAGCTATTTGGCAAAGAATGTTTCCAATAGGTAAAGAATCTTTATCGACAATCATTATAGAGTTATTAATCTTTAATGTGGATAATGTTTCTAATAATTTATTACTCGATTTTATAATTCTATTATCATTTTTTCTCAAGAAACCCGTATAAACATCCCTCCAGAGAGTACCGCTTGGAATATAATCAATAGAATATTTTAAGCAAAATGCAAGTTGAGCTGGTCCTCCAATTATACAAACTTCTTCTTTAGGTAGGGAAAAAATTAAATCACGAAATCGGTGTCCTAAGAAAAAAAATCTTTTTCCGGCTTTAGGGCATATGGCTGGATTAAAGAGTTTTGTAATATAATCATAAAATAAATGTGGGCAATTATTTTTGTAATTTATTATTACACTATCTTTAAAATTTGGTAATAGTTCTCCTCTAATATTGGTAGTTTTATATATTTCAGAGATATTGAACATTTTTTACAGTCCTAAATTATTATTTATGTATATAAATGAGAATTATTATCATGTATATGATTCTATTTTACCATTAAAGATATTTTACTATAAAAGCTAACGTCTAATACCTCGATATGAAGGCGAATTTTCCTGTATTTCACGATAGTGAACTAATGGCTTAGTTAGTTTGAGTATGTTTCAAGGAGGCTATTTACTAGTTAAATTTTTATATTTCTTTAGCTCATAATATTTTGAATGGCCGTTAGCTAATAATATTAGTTTGCTTGCTTTACTATTTTTATAACATCAGAAGTGCTAAAGGAGAAATATATTCATTACAATTCTGCAGTCAGTTATTAATGGTTTTTTTGTGTGCTATTATACCGTTGAACAATCTCGTGTTCAGATATTCATCGCGAAAGTGAACATTAAAATTCTCAATAAATCCGAACTTAGTGGAGCTAACCGATTAGATTAGATAGTGCTCCACGTTATGATCAAAGAAATATTTATCCGGATCGTAATAGGTAAATTTAAGGCCTGATTGGTTTTATTAATACCCGATATTCATGAGCCAGCTTCATATGGTCCGGGATTCTTGATACACATGCATCTGAAATCCTGAAGGCGGTATTGTCAGTTAAGAACTTTTTCGTATAATTATTTACTCAGTTATGGATTTAATTAAATCGTCACTGGCTAATGTGACCATAAATTTAACGGTAAGGTCACTTTCTGGAGCCTCTTGGTTTATAGCGGCTCATGCATTTTATACTCAGATTATTAAGATGGTCATATGATAGATTTCTTTTGCTATTAATGTAGAGGTCTTCTTGACGCTTAGTTATCTGCTCCACCGGTAACCAGAATAGAGATATTCAGACATCAATTAAGTGAGGCGTGCAGATAGTGGGTAAATGTGTGTTAGCAATTGAAAGTTGAGTATCATAATATCAGGTTAGCAGTAATAAACTGGTCAGGACTGTAAGCATGATATTGCTATGGATTAGTTACCTCACTTATGTCTTCCAGGGCTGCTCATTTCTAGTCTGCAGATAGATCTCTCACCTCTAAGCCACTTAAAGCGCTCTCTTATCTCGCATAGCTTTGGTGAGCAGTATCTAGAGGAGGATCTTATTCTGTTCTGGTGGCTTAAGGTGTCTTACTTCTGATATTTCCATACCGTCAAACTTCTTGTGCCGCGATTAGGAATGGTGACTTAAATAGCAGAATCCCAGGCAGATCCCAGATTCCAGCTTTATGGAGGATACTGTTCACCTGTTCATCGAAAAACTTTTTCATGGTGATGTCTCAAATTATTAATGAAGATATTCCTAACATCGCCATATATTAACCAATAAGATGTGAGTCTTTTGTTTTTAAAATCGAAAGCTGGTTTATGTAAATGATTGTCGATCGTTAAGCTAATGAATTGAAATTGGTTAATAATGTAATTCTTCGAAATTAGTAGTTTTCTTATTAAGTTATAATTGTACAGGTAGCTTTGAATTTAACTCATAACGCTACTGTGTAAACTTTTTACTTTGTCGCTTCCTCACTGCCTTAATACCAGACACCTCACTTTCCACCCAGCCGTCGGCGAGCCGTGTGGTTAATTTATCGCCGATGCTTAACTGCGTTGTCGCTTTTAACAGCTTGCCGTCTGGCAGTGCGGTGACGCTATAGCCGCGTGCGAGTGTGGCAAGTGGGCTAACGGCTTCGAGATGAACAAGGGCATTGCCAAAGCGCTCGCGCGTTGCGCCGAGCTGCTGCGTGATTCGCTGTGTCAGGCGATATTCTACCTGTTTTAGCTGCGCGCTGGCGCGCTGCACGCGAGCGCCGGGATGCTGTAATTCCAGGCGTCGCGTTGTTCGCTGCAGGCGCTCGCGCAGGCGCTTACTCTTTTCTTCCAGCGCGCTTTCCATTCGCTGGCGCAGACGCAAAAGCTGAGTTTGCTGACGTGCCAGCCTTAACTGCGGATGCTGTTGCTGAAGGCGGTGATATAAACGCATAAAGCGGCTATCTCGCCCGGCCAGGTAATAATCCATCGCCATTTCCATGCGTTCTTGCTGAGTTTGCAGCCGGCGTAAAAGTTCGGCCTGGCTACGGCTCACCAGTTCGGCAGCGGCGGAGGGGGTTGGTGCGCGCAAATCGGCGACGAAATCTGCGATAGTGACATCGGTTTCATGCCCGACGGCGCTGATTATTGGGAGGCGGCTGGCGAAAATCGCGCGCGCGACGCGTTCGTCGTTAAAGCTCCACAAATCTTCCAGCGATCCGCCGCCGCGGCCTACGATCAATACATCGCATTCCGCGCGTCGGTTAGCGGTTTCGATAGCCTGCACGATTTGTGGCGGTGCGTCCGCGCCCTGAACGGCAGTCGGGTAAACGATGACGGGTAAGCCAGGATCGCGCCGCCGGAGAATATGCAGAATATCGTGCAGCGCGGCACCGGTTTTCGAGGTAATAACCCCCACGCAGCGTGCAGGCGAGGGAAGCGGCTGTTTATGCGCCTGGGCAAAAAGCCCCTCGGCTTCCAAACGCTGCTTCAACTGCTCATATTGCTGCTGCAACAACCCGGCGCCCGCAGGCTGCATACTCTCAGCGATGATTTGATAGTCACCGCGCGGTTCATACAGCGTTACGCTGGCGCGCACCAAGACCTGCTGACCGCTTTGTGGAGAAAATGTCACCCGGCGATTGCTATTGCGGAACATTGCGCAGCGCACCTGGGCAGTATTATCTTTCAGCGTAAAATACCAGTGCCCGGATGCCGGGCGCGTGAAATTCGATATCTCGCCCTGAATCCAGATAAGCCCCATTTCAGCGTCAAGAAGCTGGCGCACGGCCTGGTTCAGGCGACTAACGGTAAATACGGTAGCGGGGAGCGATTGTGGCATGTGAGCGAGATCAAGTTTTTTAACAGCGGGTTATCCGATTGATACTACCGCTCTTGGCGCTGAAGGCAAGGATTTTGATAAAAAAGTGTAGATGCAATCGATTACCGCCTGTATAATGCCGCGGCAATATTTTATCTGTTCCCACCACCCTGGACGAGATATTGCCATGCTACGTATCGCTAAAGAAGCTCTGACGTTTGACGACGTTCTCCTTGTTCCCGCTCACTCTACCGTTCTGCCAAACACGGCCGATCTCAGTACCCAACTCACTAAAACTATTCGTCTTAATATTCCGATGCTGTCCGCTGCTATGGATACCGTTACCGAGGCGCGTCTGGCGATTGCGCTGGCGCAGGAAGGCGGGATGGGATTTATT
Source organism: uncultured Enterobacteriaceae bacterium (assembly GCA_945271245.1). GTDB lineage: Bacteria > Pseudomonadota > Gammaproteobacteria > Enterobacterales > Enterobacteriaceae > Apirhabdus > Apirhabdus apintestini. The sequence goes on from CALYPF010000015.1 coordinate 34,633, forward strand.
CATAAAAATATGTCTATTGAACGTCAGGCGGAAGAAGTGCGCCGCGTGAAAAAACACGAAAGCGGCGTGGTGACCGACCCCCAAACCGTTTTACCAGGCACTACGCTGCAGGAAGTTAAGGCATTAACCGAGCGTAATGGCTTTGCCGGATATCCGGTAGTCACCGAAGAGAATGAACTGGTGGGTATCATCACCGGGCGTGATGTGCGTTTTGTTACCGATTTGAGCCAGCCTGTGAGCGCCTACATGACGCCGAAAGATCGTATGGTAACGGTGCGGGAAGGCGAAGCGCGCGACGTCGTACTAACGAAAATGCATGAAAAACGCGTGGAAAAAGCGCTGGTTGTCGACGACAGTTTTCACCTGCTTGGCATGATTACCGTTAAAGATTTCCAGAAGGCTGAACGTAAACCCCATGCCTGTAAAGATGAGCATGGCCGTTTGCGGGTTGGCGCTGCGGTAGGCGCAGGAGCAGGGAATGAAGAGCGAATCGATGCGTTAGTCGCCGCCGGCGTTGATATATTGCTGATTGACTCTTCCCATGGCCATTCGGAAGGGGTACTGCAGCGTATTCGCGAGACGCGCGCTAAATATCCGGAACTGCAGATTATCGGCGGTAATGTGGCAACGGCGGCGGGCGCGCGGGCGCTGGCAAATGCGGGCGTCAGCGCGGTTAAAGTCGGCATTGGTCCGGGTTCCATTTGCACCACGCGGATCGTTACCGGCGTTGGCGTGCCTCAAATCACCGCCGTTTCCGATGCGGTAGAAGCGCTGGAAGGCACCGGCATTCCGGTTATCGCCGACGGGGGCATTCGCTTTTCGGGCGATATCGCCAAGGCTATCGCCGCAGGCGCCAGTGCGGTAATGGTAGGGGGAATGCTTGCCGGAACGGAAGAATCACCCGGTGAGATTGAGCTGTATCAGGGGCGTTCGTTTAAATCTTATCGTGGAATGGGGTCGTTAGGCGCAATGTCCAAAGGATCGTCAGATCGTTATTTCCAGAGCGATAACGCTGCGGATAAGCTGGTGCCTGAAGGGATTGAAGGCCGGGTGGCGTATAAAGGGCGTCTGAAAGAGATAGTGCACCAGCAAATGGGCGGCCTGCGCTCCTGTATGGGGCTGACCGGCTGTGGTACGATTGATGCCCTGCGCACGCGGGCGGAGTTCGTCCGCATCAGCGGCGCGGGGATTCAGGAAAGCCACGTTCACGACGTGACGATTACCAAAGAGTCGCCTAACTATCGTCTTGGGTCCTGATTTTTATTCGGCGCAGGGTCATATACAATGCCGTGCGCCGACAAACTGGCTTCTCGCTTGCGGTCTCCATGGCGAGAACACGCTCCCGCCGTCCCCGATTTTATGCTGCAGGAAAATATCGGGTGATTTACTTTAGATTGCTACTTGCCTCGGAATAAGCGTCAATGACGGAAAATATTCATAAACATCGCATACTTATCCTTGATTTTGGTTCTCAATATACTCAACTGGTCGCGCGCCGCGTGCGTGAGCTGGGCGTTTATTGTGAACTGTGGGCGTGGGATGTCAGTGAAGCCCAAATTCGCGAGTTTAATCCTAATGGGATTATTCTTTCTGGCGGCCCGGAAAGCACCACCGAAATGAACAGCCCGCGTGCGCCACAGTACGTTTTTGAGGCAGGGGTGCCGGTCCTGGGCGTATGTTATGGCATGCAGACCATGGCGATGCAGTTAGGCGGCCAGGTCGAAGGGTCCAGTGAACGCGAATTTGGCTATGCGCAGGTGGAGGTCCTGACGGACAGCGCGCTGGTTCGTGGAATTGAAGATACCTTGAGCGCCAGCGGTAAACCGCTGCTGGATGTATGGATGAGTCACGGCGATAAAGTGACTGCTATCCCTGCAGGTTTTGTTACCGTGGCCAGCACAGAAACCTGTCCGTTTGCGATTATGGCGAACGAAGAAAAACGTTTTTACGGCGTGCAATTCCATCCGGAAGTCACGCATACCCATCAAGGAATGCGCATCCTTGAGCGGTTTGTTCGTGATATTTGTCAGTGTGAAGCTCTGTGGACGGCGGCAAAAATTATTGACGACGCCATAGAGCGCATTCGTCATCAGGTCGGAAACGATAAAGTGATCCTTGGCCTGTCTGGCGGCGTTGATTCTTCCGTTACGGCCATGCTGCTGCATCGCGCGATAGGCGATCGCCTGACCTGCGTTTTCGTGGATAACGGGCTTTTGCGGTTAAACGAGGCCGGGCAGGTGATGGAAATGTTCGGCGATCGTTTTGGGCTGAATATTGTGCACGTTCCGGCCGAAGAGCGTTTCCTCTCTGCGCTTGCAGGCATTGACGATCCTGAGGCCAAGCGTAAAACCATTGGGCGGGTTTTTGTCGAGGTATTTGACGAAGAAGCGCTAAAACTTGAGGACGTAAAGTGGCTGGCGCAGGGGACAATTTATCCCGATGTCATTGAGTCAGCCGCATCCGCGACCGGAAAGGCGCATGTGATTAAATCACACCATAATGTGGGCGGCCTGCCGAAAGAAATGAAAATGGGGTTGGTCGAGCCGCTGAAGGAGTTGTTTAAAGACGAAGTGCGGAAAATCGGCCTTGAGCTGGGGCTACCATTCGATATGCTCTACCGCCATCCGTTCCCGGGCCCGGGCCTGGGCGTGCGCGTGCTGGGCGAGGTGAAGAAAGAGTATTGCGATTTGCTGCGCAAAGCCGACGCGATTTTCATTGATGAACTGCGTAAAGCCGAGCTGTACGACAAAGTAAGCCAGGCTTTCACTGTATTCCTGCCGGTGCGCTCCGTTGGCGTAATGGGCGATGGCCGTAAGTACGATTGGGTGGTTTCGCTGCGTGCGGTGGAAACGATTGACTTTATGACCGCGCACTGGGCGCATCTGCCCTATGATTTCCTGGGCCGCGTATCTAATCGCATTATTAATGAGGTTAATGGTATTTCCCGCGTGGTTTATGATATTTCAGGTAAACCGCCTGCCACGATTGAGTGGGAATGATGCATAGCTAGTTCATAGCGCATTATTTCTATTCAAATTATCTCTAACCCTCTGTAATTGCAGAGGGTTCCTGTTTTTATCTACTTATATTTATTCACTCTACACCATATTTTCGACGGTACACGTGACGGTATTATCCTTTGAGTATGCCCCATACCGTCATAATCATGGATGCATTATGGGTGAATTGTGCTTACCGACACTAAACTAAAACCCCTCAGGCTGCAGGAGAAACTGTATAAGGTTTCCGATCGTGACGGGCTGTATGTCGCCGTGCTCACTCAGGCTCTGTCTCGTTCCGTTATGACTGGCGCATTAACGGGGCCGGGAAAAGCTGATGATAGGGCAGTATGGCCGTGACGGTATCAGCCTGGCAGAAGCGTATAAAGAACTCATTGCCGCCAAAAGCTGCTGAAGTCAGGCCCGTCGCCGTCTGTGGCGAAGCGTAACGGTATCATAAAGACTCAGGGATCGGAGATATTCACGGTATATACCGTCGCCTACAAGAAGCTCGTGACCCTGGCCGACAGCATCCGTGCCATGAAGCAGGCCGTAATTGAGTGCGACATTATGCCGGTGCTCGGCAACAAGGTTATGTCCGTGTCAACAACGGGTAAAAAGTGATCCACTTACCGTCACCACCAACGGTCTAA
>CALYPF010000016.1 GCA_945271245.1 uncultured Enterobacteriaceae bacterium
TGGATCAGTTTTCAACCGCTGGGGTGGATCAGTTTTGCACCGTTGGTAACAATTTTGTAAGGTTATATTACAAAACGTGTCCAAAGATGGCGCGTCTTTCCTTAAATTAGTCTTATATATATAGGATTTATAAATGAAAAATACCCTAAAAATTGCTCTTTTGGCCGCAGTATTTTCTACACTGACGGGTTGCACAGGCAGCGTTTATAATAAAGAAAAAAATTGTGACTACGACTACCTGCTACACCCGGCTATTTCTATTTCTAAAATTATCGGCGGTTGCGGCCCGGTCGCTAAATAATTTTATTTTGGTAACATTAACCGGCCTGATGGCCGGTTTTTGCTCTCTTCTCAGGCGGCTGTTTTCTAAGAAATTGCTATTGGGCCGTTGTTTATAATAATGGCGACCAATATATATGCATTACACGCAGAAATTAATATTTATATAAACAGGATTAAATAATACAGTTATGCCTTTATATAAATCTTGTATTAACTTCCATGGTCAGCCTGTAATAATTGTATTAACGCCGCAGGAAAAATCACTTATTAAAATTGAGATATAAAGCCACCAATAACAAACTATCATCACGCTATAGTGTTCAGAAGAATAAATAAAAACCAACTCTCATTTTTTAGCAAACAAACGCCATCAACTATCTTCCGTTTAGTTTACACAAATTTTGATTTACGGATCATGATAAGTGCTAACCTGAAAAAGGTTCACATCTGGCTAAAAATGGCTGCTACATATGCTTCACCGTTGCCTTCACATGATAAATGCCGTGATTCTTGTAATCGGGGTGGAAAAAGGGGTCATTTACGCTATCTATTTATAATAGCTATCACCACAACGTTAAGAGGAAGGCAATGTACAAGAACCTAAAAAGTTTAGGAATTTCAAACCCACAGGATATTGACCGCTACAACCTGCGCCAGGAAGCAAATAACGATATCCTAAAAATTTATTTTCAAAAGGGTAAAGGAGAGTTCTTTGCTAAAAGCGTAAAATTTAAATACCCACGCCACCGCAAAACGATCACCGCACAGGAAACTACGCATGGCTATAAAGAAATTCACGAAATCAGCCCAAATTTACGCGCTATTATCGATGAACTGGACCAGATTTGCCGACGCGAGCACAGTGAAATCGATTTGAAACGTAAAATTCTCGACGATCTTCATCACCTTGAAAGCGTTGTTACTAATAAAATCAGCGAAATTGAAGCAGATCTGGAAAAGCTGACGCGAAACTAACTGCTATCAGGGCTGGAGCAGCCGGCCCATTTCACTTTACTTCTCATTCCCTCCTTTGAAAAAAACATATCAATATCTTTCAGATTTAGATTTAGATTTAGATTTAGATTTAGATTTAGATTTAGATTTAGGTTAATAATAAAACCACTGCCACAAAAAGCATTTATTAAGCGTTCATCAGCCTGCGATATAAACAACCATTAGTATTTATAAGTTATCATAATTATTGATTGGCTCACCTATTCTTTCTCTTTGTATAACGACTCCTGCCACGGTGATTATTTTTTACCGGCCTGTGGCAGGAACCATTTTCTTATTATAAGGAGAGCCAGCATGGCTAATTTCTTTGAGTTATATGATATTAATAATGATGTTTATGCGCCAACCGGCGACCCAAAAGTAGGTTATCCACAATTATGCATTCGCACCAATCGAACCGCCCAGCGTTCCGATTTAGAAGCCGTGGTAAAAATCGCGGATGACGCGGCGAATCAATTTCCCCCGGAAGATAAAGAAGGGCGTAAAAAAGCCGTTTTTGAAGTGCTGACTCAGGCCTTTGGCGGCGGCGGCTTTGGACATTCATGGATAATCTTTTTCCATAGTAATAAAAAAGGCGATTGCACAACTTACGGATTTCATGAAGGTTTTGGCTTCGTCAAAAATAGCACGGCTTCTAATCAAAACGACAGCCCGGAGCGTAAATTCCATTTGCAGCGCTGCGTGCCGCTAACTGACCCTAATAAACAGCCGGATATGCTGGAAAAAACGGTCATTCATGAACTCATTCAAAACAGCCTAACGATTGCAGAGTTAATGGGAATGGAAGTGGACACGCCAGAAAACGGTGCCTATACGCCTATTAGCAATTGTTCATGGTTTGCCGGGCAGGTCTGGAATTACGCAACCGACGAAAATCTGGTATTTGAGCAGCAATTTGACGGTAAAGCGCACGCCGATGATTGGGGCATGGATTTTCTAGCCAATGTAACCTCTATCGCCGATCCGGGCATGGTGGCGGAAAGTCTGGCGGCGCCAAAAATAGCCGGTAACCGGGCATAATCCAAACCGCAGCGTAATATCGCCCGAAATGACTGCGTATTGGTAATGTCCTAAGGCCTAACTGCAAATGAAATACAGCAAGCAAGGCTATAACGTTTAATTTGAAGCTAACAAAGTCGTCTTTAAATATAAGGCGACTTTGGCTAACACCTGCAGACGGAGCGCATACAACCTTTTTTTATATGCCATTCGACGAGAAAAAGAAAAAAGGCCGCAAAGCGGCCTTTTACAAACATCAGGTTATAATAGCGCTACTCGCGCTTTACTGCATTATTAAGTAAATGGAAGCGTCACCACGCTGAATATTCAGCGCCAGTACGGACGGCTTGCTATCCAAAACTTTACGTAGTTCAGCAATATTCTCCACCGGCTGCTGGTTTGCACCGATAATAATATCGCCTTTTTTCAGACCGATACGCGCCGCTGGCGTGTTTGGCTTAACGATATTGACCACTACACCTTTTTGTTTATCACCGCGATTACTCAGCTCAGCGCCTTCGATACCGTTAAATACGCTGGCGGAGTCCACCTGAGTCTGCGTACTTTGCTGCAGTTCGAGATTTACGGTAACGGGTTTGCCATCGCGCAGAAGTCCAAGCGTAATTTTACTACCAACCGGCATGCTGCCAACTTCCGCTCGCAGCGCAGAGAAGCTATTAATCGCCTTACCGTTCATGGATACAATCACATCACCGGCTTTTACGCCCGCTTTCGCCGCTGAGGACCCGGCCGTTACCTGGCTGACAAAAGCACCGCGCTGCGCGTCGGCTTTCATCGCCTTCGCCAGGTCTGAATTCAGCTCATAGCCTCTGATACCAAGCTCACCTCGGCGCACCTGACCATATTTGACCATCTGCTCCGACAGGCTTTTCACCATATTACTTGGGATGGCGAAACCAATACCGATATTGCCGCCGTCCGGTGCCAGAATCGCCGTATTAATGCCAATAAGCTCGCCGTTTAAGTTAACCAGCGCACCGCCAGAGTTACCGCGGTTGATAGCGGCATCGGTCTGAATAAAGTTTTCGTAGTTTTCTACGTTCAGCCCGCTACGCCCCAGCGCCGAAACAATACCTGACGTCACCGTTTCGCCTAATCCGTAAGGATTACCGATAGCAACGGTATAATCCCCAACGCGCAGGGAGTCAGAATCCGCCATTTTAATCGCCATTAAGTTTTTTGGCTCTTTCAACTGAATCAGCGCGATATCCGAGCGCGGGTCTTTACCCACAACTTTAGCGTCGAATTTGCGCCCGTCGCTAAGCTGCACTTTAATCGTGTTCGCGTTATCCACCACGTGGTTATTAGTCACCACATAGCCTTTTTCGGCATCAATAATCACACCCGAACCCAGCGCCATAAATTTTTGCTGCTGGCGTGGCCCGGCGCCGCCCTGGCAAAGCGGTGAACTCTGGAAGGGAGACCCTTCCTGGCAGAACGGTGAATCATCACCGAAAAATTGCTGGAAGTTGCGCGGCATACGCTGCGTATTAACCGTAGTACTCCCTTCTACGTTAATACTCACCACCGATGGCATTACTTTTTCCAGCATCGGCGCCAGGCTTGGTAACTGCTGTGACGTAGAAGCGGAAGAAGCGGTCTCAGCGGCAAGAACGGACGCGGGGCCCATCGCCAAACCCAGACTTAAAGCCAGTGCACTCATTGCTAACGTGGTTTTTTTCATGTCTCTATTTGATCCCAATTGTCCGAATACAAGCTGTGTTTATTGACGTTAATGAGAGTCAATTTATAGCGCGAAGTTCCCGCGTAAAGGTTATGGAAAAAGTAAAAAAATATTGTTCTTCTTTACAAAGCAAAACGTTATGTCACCGCCATTAGCCGCCGATACTCATCCCAGGCATAGAGATCCGTCATACCGCTGATATAGTCCTGGATTAAACGGCAGCGATAGTAAAACTCCCAAATCGCAAACGCCTCCTCGCCTGATTCACGTTCGCGTAGCGCCTCAATGGCTTCAATGTAAGCAAGGCAATGTTTCGTTGAGAGTTTATGATACAACCGTGCTTCAATAGGGAAACGCCGCCCCTGGCTGCCCTGAACAATCTCCGCAAACGCCGCCTGCGGTAAAGCCAGCAACGCGCCGTAAATATCCAGCAAACCGGTTATCACGCGGTAGCCCTGTAGCTCCAGTTGTTCAACGTCAGGGTGGCTAAACACATAGCGTCCGGCGATATACTTATACAAATCAAGAAGCTGGCCGAAGGAGCTATCATCCTCCAGCAGGGCATGATTGAACGAGCCGGCGTAGATTTCATCAAGGTTATCGATAAAGCGCTGCGCGGCCCAGGGAACCAGCTTATTCAGCGTATTCACGCGTAAATACATAAAGAACTGATCTTCCGCGCTGCGCTGCATTTGGTTGGCGCGGGACTTCTCCCACGCATCCTGCACCACCTGCGCAAAAAGATCCTCTGGCGCATGCTGCCCCCAGCGATCGTGAAGATGCTGATAAAGCCGCTCTACGCTGAAGATATTCTTTTCTACCGCATCTTCGAGATCGGCCACGCAGTACGAGATATCATCCGCGGCTTCCATTATCCAGGTGAGCGGAAACCGGCTGTGTTGCTCCATAGATAAAGCTTCGCGCAAACGCGCGATATACGGCGCTTCAGATAAATAAAAGCCCGGTTTTTTCATTAAATAGCTGTGCGTCGCAGGCGGTGTGTCCGCGTACCAGGCCGGACGAGTATATTTTAAAATGCAACCCACCTGTGCCCACGTTAAATTCATACGTAATAGGGTATGTACCAGGCGAATTCCCTGAGCATTACCTTCAAAATGGCACAAATCCTGGCGAACCTGGGTGCGCAGTTCGTTTATTCCATCGTCAGGTGCCACGATTCGTAAATACGGTACGATGCAGCGTGAGTCGGCCTGCGCATCCTGCGTATCGTCCGGGAACAGGCGCTGACAAAACCAGTCGTTGATCGCCGCCTCACCGAAGTGCCCGAACGGCGGATTACCAATATCGTGCATCAGGCACGCCATCTCGACGACGCTTTCAAAAGGGCCGCACAATTCATCCAGCCCATATTCATCCAGCTTGCCTGCTTGTTTCAGGCGCCCTAATATTTCGCGGGCGATATAACGCCCTACCTGCTGCACTTCCATTGAATGCGTCAGCCGCGTGCGCACCGCCGCATTGCGCTCCAGCGGAAAGACCTGGGTTTTCTGCTGCAGGCGTCGAATAGCCGGCGAATTAATAATCCGCCCGCGATCGCTTTCAAAGATCTGTGAAATTTCAAGTTCGCTTTTCTCACCCTGCGGTGAGCGAAAACGACGATGCCAGTTAATCTTCCTGCGAAAATCGATGCCACCCATATCCCTCTCCAGTCTTTTGCGATGATGCATGCCCCACGCCTGGCGCACTTTTGTTTTGCTACACCTGCAAACGGCACAATTGCGCTATGACAACGCAATGCGACAATTATTTACCGTCCGTTCGCCATGATAGACTATCCCGCACAATCCACCTATTAGCGAGAATTCCCATGAAAGTTGGCATCATTGGCGCAATGGAAGAAGAAGTCACCCTACTGCGCGACAAAATTGAAAACCGTCGCACCTTGCAGCTGGCCCATTGTGAAATCTACACCGGTACCTTACACCAGGTTGAAATCGCTTTATTAAAATCAGGTATTGGCAAAGTCTCCGCCGCTATGGGCGCTACGTTATTGCTGGAACACTGCAAACCCGATGTAGTTATCAATACCGGATCTGCAGGCGGTCTGGCCTCCACGCTGAACGTTGGGGATATCGTAGTATCTAATGAAGTGCGCTACCACGATGCAGACGTCACGGCATTCGGCTATGAATACGGCCAAATGGCGGGCTGCCCCGCCGCGTTTCCCGCCGATGAAAAACTGATTAACATCGCACAGAGCTGTATCGCCCAATTAGACTTGCATGCAGTACGCGGCCTTATTGTCAGCGGCGATGCCTTTATTAACGGCGCCGAGAATCTGGCCCGTATTCGCCAGCATTTTCCACAGGCTGTCGCGGTAGAAATGGAAGCCACGGCTATCGGCCACGTCTGCCACAACTACGGCACGCCGTTTGTGGTAGTGCGCGCTATCTCTGACGTCGCGGATAAAGCTTCCCATTTAAGCTTTGATGAATTTCTGAGCGTTGCGGCGAAGCAGTCCAGCCTGATGGTGGAATCGCTGATTCAAAAACTGGCTCATGGTTAAAGCCGCTCTCCGGCGCGCGCTGGGCGCGCTGTTGATAAGTATCCCGGCGTGGCTCCCTGCTGCGCCTCGGGTCATATCATTATCTCCGGCCAATACCGAACTTGCTTTCGCCGCCGGCATCGTTCCTGTCGCCGTCAGCGAGCATTCTGATTATCCCCCGGCGGCGCTGCCCATTGAGCGCGTCGCTAACTGGCAAGGTGTCGACAGTGAGCGTATTTTGACGCTAAAACCCGACCTGATTCTCGCGTGGCGGGGCGGTAACGCCAGGCGCCCGCTAGATCAACTTGCCAGCCAGGGCATTCGCGTGCTCTGGCTGGATCCCAATAGCGTGGAAGATATCGCTAAAGCGCTGCGTGAGCTCGCAGCGTGGAGCCCGCACCCGGAACAGGCCCTCCGAGCGGCGGATGAGCTGCTGGCGCAGTGGCAGGCATTGAAAACGCGCTATCGCGGCGCGCCCTCCCAAAAAGTATTCGTCCAGTTTGGTGATAAACCGCTCTTCACCATGGCTGATGGAACACTCCAGCAAACGATTTTGCACGCCTGCGGCGGTATCAATATTTTTCAGGGCTCCGCAATACCCTGGCCCCAGGTCAGCCGGGAGCAGGTACTTATTCGCCATCCGGATGTCATAGTAAGCCCCGGAGCGCCACCGCGCGCTGCGGCCATCGGACAATTTTGGGGGCGTAATTTAACGGTTCCAATTATCGTCCTTAATGAGGACTGGTTTGAACGTGCCGGCCCGCGTATTATCCTTGCCGCTCAGGCGCTTTGCGAAGCGCTGGCGCACAAACCATCTCACTGAGGCGCATATCATGCTGGTTTATTGGCTGGATATTATCGGAACAGCGGTGTTTGCCGTGTCAGGCGTATTATTAGCGGGAAAACTGCGCATGGATCCGTTCGGCGTGCTGGTGCTGGGCGTGGTCACGGCAATAGGCGGTGGAACCATTCGCGATATGGCGCTGGATAACGGCCCGGTTTTCTGGGTAAAAGATCCCACCGACCTTATCGTTGCGATGGTCACCTGTATGGCAACTATCGTACTGGTGCGCCAGCCCCGTCGCCTGCCAAAATGGATAATGCCCACGCTCGACGCCGTCGGCCTGGCCGTATTCGTCGGCATCGGCGTCAATAAAGCCTTCCTTGCTGGCACAGGGCCGCTCGTCGCCATTTGTATGGGCGTTGTTACCGGCGTCGGTGGCGGGATTATTCGCGATGTGCTGGCGCGAGAAGTTCCAATGATCATGCGCACCGAAATCTATGCGACGCCGTGTATCATCGGCGGCATTGTTCATGCGACCGCCTGGCAGGTTTATAACCTGCCGCTCGATCAGGCCAATATGCTGGGCGTGTTTGTTACTCTAACCATTCGCCTGGCAGCGATTCGCTGGCATCTAAAATTACCCACTTTCGCCTTAGAAGACAGGCCATAAGCGGTAGATATTTCCCTCACCTGCCTCTTTACTTCAACGCGTTGACAGCTCAACTGGCGGTTCGCCTGAAAATAAGGATGGCCTGCGCCACGTTTGCCCTGGCGCTATATCTCATCAGGCAAAAAGATTGGGGAGATTAGTGTATTTATTAATGAGGAAATACGGGGTGGCTATGGAATAGCATAACGCCAGCAATGATTAGCTGGCGTTGATTTATTACTTATTCATCTATCAACTGTGCATTAATCGGCTATTGCGCCCACAGGCTAAAGTCATTGCGTACCGGAGAGCTAAAAGCGCTCCCCGGCTATGTGCGCAGCGCACCGCCTACGCCGCCAGAGCATTAAACGCTGAACGATGAGCCGCATCCGCAGGTGCTTTTTGCGTTCGGATTGGTAACGATAAAGCGCGAACCTTCCAACCCTTCCGTATAATCGACAGAGCCACCCACCAGGTATTGCAGGCTCATGGGGTCGACAACCAGCGCCACGCCCTGCTTTTCGATAGTCATATCGTCGTCATTCACTTTATCGTCGAAGGTGAAACCATACTGAAATCCGCTACACCCTCCGCCGGTAATATATACGCGCAGTTTAAGATTCGGATTATCTTCGTCCGCGATAAGATTTTTTACTTTACTGGCCGCCGCATCGGTAAACTCCAGCGGCAGTGCTACGTCATCACTCATTTTTAGCTCCCAACGAAGACGGGTATCGGATAAAAACCGACAATTATCGCCATTATCCGATACCCTGGTAAATCGTTCAAGTATTCTCCGATATAATGGCGCTATGCGGCACGATCCGCCGCTTCTCGCTGCTCCTTTGCTATAGTCCGCGCCAGAATAGTCGAATATAACGGCTTCCCGCCCAGAAATTGGGCCAATAGCGTCGCTCCCAGGCAGGTAATTATCATAGGCAAGATAAGCTGATAGTTGTTCGTCATTTCCAGTACTAACACAATACCGGTAATTGGCGCCCGCACCGAAGCCGCCAGCAGCGCACCCATACCGGCAATGGCAAACGTACCTGCCTCCAGGTGATATCCCGGAAACCAGTGCATACAGGCCATGCCAAACGCGCTGCCGAGCAGCGTTCCCAGCGCCAGCATCGGCGCGAAAATCCCTCCCGGCGCGCCGGAAGAGAAACACAGCACGGTGGTAATGATTCTGGCAATGAAAATAAATAGCAGCATACCAACGCTAAAATTACCCGCTGCAGCGATAGGGATTAGGCCGAAGCCACCGCCGGCTGCTTCCGGCTCGATAAAACTCAAAACCCCGCATACGCCGCCCAATAAACCGCCGATCAGCACCCATGGAGCCGTGCGTCCGCCGTGGATGCGCTGGAACATATCCTGCGCCCTCAGCAACAGCTGGTTAAACAGCGGCCCCAGCACCCCAAACAGAGCGCCCAACGCGAGATATAGCCAGAGAGTATGCACCGGCGCGTTGCTCAATTGCCCGACTGCAATCACCGCCCCTTCGCCGTTGAAAATGCGAAATACCACGCTGGACATAATCACGCCGGTAAACACCGCTTTAATCGAAATCAGGTTATAGCGAAACTGCGGTCGCATCTCTTCGATAATAAACAAAATGCCGGCCAGCGGCGCATTAAACGCCGCGGATAACCCCGCAGCCGCGCCGGTCGCCAGCACCGTATGGCGCGCTTCAGGGCTACGCATCCGACACAGATCCAGCACCATGCGCCCAACATTGCCGCCGAGCTGCACGGTCGGCCCTTCCCGACCAAGCACCATTCCTGCGCCCAGAGTGCCCATTCCGCCGATAAATTTAACCGGCAATACGCGCCACCAGCGCACCGGACGCAGCTCTTCCAGTGCACCTTCAATTTCAGGGATGCCGGAACCCCCGGCTTCGGGCGCAAATCGCCGCACCAGCCAGTAACCCAGCATGGCCAGCGCCATCGAAAATAAAAACGCCAGCGGCCAGACCAGCCACGCATTATCCGCAGCGCTCAGCAGCGCTGAAAAACGCCAATTTTGCACGCTGTTTACGGCTTTCTCAAACGCTACGCCCACCAGGCCAGCCAGCGCGCCAACGATTGCCGCCATTAACAGGACCGCCAGAGGCGTTTTATCACGCTGAATTAAACGACGTACTGCGTCACCGCGCCGCAGACGTACCAGCCGCCGATAGCCGCCAGGTGGGGTTTCCGGATTCATAACACCTTCATTTCCAGGTATGATAAAACGAGGCGGATATTCTACCCGCTCACACCGTTGACGTCCCAATGAAAAACGCTGACAAGTAGGGTGTAGCGCCGCGCAAAACTTTTACAACGCCGCAGGAAGCCTTAGAATAACCGGTTATCTCCCATTACACGAATCAGGAGCCGATTCATGAGCCACTCAGAAAACCTCTATGCCGCAGCACGCGAGCTTATTCCCGGTGGCGTTAACTCGCCGGTGCGCGCCTTCTCCGGCGTAGGCGGCGTCCCACTATTTATCTCCCACGCAGACGGTGCTTATCTCTATGACGTGGACGGTAAAGCCTATGTGGACTACGTCGGCTCCTGGGGACCGATGGTTCTCGGTCATAATCACCCGGCAATCCGTAACGCCGTGATTGAAGCGGCGGGCAGAGGCTTAAGTTTCGGCGCACCGACGGAAATGGAAGTGAAAATGGCTGACCTGGTCACAAGTCTGGTGCCTACCATGGACATGGTGCGCATGGTGAACTCAGGCACCGAAGCTACAATGAGCGCTATCCGTCTGGCTCGCGGTTATACCGGACGGGATAAAATCATTAAATTTGAAGGCTGTTACCACGGCCACGCCGACTGCCTGTTGGTTAAAGCCGGCTCTGGAGCGCTGACGCTCGGGCAACCTAATTCTCCGGGCATCCCTGCAGATTTTGCCAAACATACGCTAACCTGCACCTATAATGACCTGGCGTCGGTCCGGGCGGCGTGTGAGCAATATCCGCAGGATATCGCCTGCATCATCGTTGAGCCAGTTGCGGGCAATATGAACTGCGTGCCGCCGCTCCCGGATTTCCTGCCTGGCCTGCGGGCGCTGTGCGATGAGTTTGGGGCGCTGCTGATTATCGATGAAGTAATGACGGGATTTCGCGTCGCGCTGGCCGGGGCGCAGGACTACTACGGCGTCACGCCGGATCTCACCTGCCTTGGGAAAATCATTGGCGGCGGTATGCCGGTTGGCGCCTTCGGCGGTCGCCGCGAAGTAATGGACGCGCTGGCGCCCACCGGGCCGGTCTATCAGGCGGGTACGCTCTCAGGCAACCCAATCGCCATGGCCGCCGGTTATGCCTGCCTGAATGAAGTCGCCCAACCCGGCGTGCACGGCACGCTGACGGAGCTGACTACGCAGTTAGCAGAAGGCCTGCGCTCTGCGGCTCAGGAAAACGACATCCCGCTGGTGGTTAATCACGTGGGTGGAATGTTTGGGCTGTTCTTCACCGATCTACCTGCGGTGACCTGCTATCAGCACGTCCTCGCCAGCGACGTTGAGCGCTTTAAGCGTTTCTTCCATCTAATGCTGGATGCCGGCATTTATCTGGCGCCTTCCGCGTTTGAGGCGGGCTTTATGTCTATTGCCCATAGTGAAGAAGATATCGATCGTACAATTGAGGCGGCGCGCTCCGCATTTAAGCAACTGTAAAACGCTGCGGCGGATCTTCGGTAGATAACGATAACGACTCACCGCCCGCCGCATCCGCGCCTTTGGTCTTCCCTCTGGCGCATCTTATTTATCCGCGCTTAACTGCTCCCACCTCTTATTTACCCTGCCTGCGCAATAACACCACAAAATAGGGCGCGCCGATAAACGTCGCCAGCAGCCCTGCGGGCACCTGGTTAGGGAACAGCAGCATGCGACCCACCCAGTCCGCCAGTACCATTAAAGCGCCGCCAACAAGCATTGCGATAACCAACTGAGGAAACGCGCGACGGAACCCCAGCATACGCGTTATGTGCGGAGCCATCAGTCCCACAAAGCTTAGCGGGCCAACGGTGAGCGTCGCGGCGGCGGTTAACATCGAAGCAAGCATTAGCAGCAATAAGCGAGCGGGCGTAAGCGCGATACCCACCGCGCGCGCGGTTACACTTCCCAACGGCAGGATTTGCAGCCAGCGCTGACTCAGCGGCGTTAATGTCAGCAGCGCCACCATAATAGCGGCGGCGCGCCACGCCTGGGGGGCGTTCACGTTATAGGTCGAGCCGGAAATCCATGTCAACAGCCGGGCCATGCGGGGATCGCCGCTGGCCAGCAGCAGCGCCAGCAGCATGCTAAATGCGGTGCTTAGCGCCATTCCCGCCAGCAGCATTCGCTGAGGTGAAAAACCGCCGCGCCCGGATGTGAAAAGAATAATTAGCAGCGTCACCGCTGCGCCCAGGCTCCCGGCAGGCAATAGCCAGATAAAGGCATCTCCCGGGACCAAAAATAGCATCAACACCACGCCAAATGCCGCACCGGAGCTAATCCCAAGTACTTCCGGGCTCGCCATCGCATTTCCGGTCAGGCGCTGAATAATACATCCTGCTACTGCCAACATCATACCGGCGCTGAGCGCGGCTAACGCACGCGGCCAGCGCCATTGCCACAGGCTCGATAGCATATCACCGGTGGCCCAGCGCCAGCCGTGTGCGTCCCGCCCCAGCAATAGCGCGATTACCAGCACAACAAGCAGCAGTAAACCACCTGCCAGCACATACCCAATTAAGTGCTGGCGCTCAGGCGCAGTGCGACCGCCCTGCGTAAGCACCGGTTCTTCTCGGGTGCGCAGTCGGGGTAATAGCCATAACAATAGCGGCGCTCCCGCCAGCGCGGTGACGGCACCGGTTGGGATTTCGCGCCAGACTGCGGTGAGCCAGATGACCACTTGATCGGAGAACCACAAAATCAATGCGCCTAAAAGCGTCGCCAGAAAAAGCCGCGAGATTAATCGGCGGGCACCTAGCATTTTGGCCAGCAGCGGGGCAAATAATCCAATAAAACCGATAATCCCGACGGCATTCACCAGCAGGGCACTCATGGCAATCGCCAGGACCAGTGCACCAAGGCGCGCGGCTGATAACATCAGGCCAAGATTGCGCGCTACGCCGTCATCCAGCCCCATAAGCGTGAGCGGGCGCAGCATTAATAATACCAGCAGCGCTGCGCCCAGCAGGCGCGGCCATAGCGTAGCCACGGTTTGCCAGTCGTTCTGGTTCAGCATGCCGGAGCCCCACAGAAACAGGCTCTGAAGCTGTTCATGATAAAATAACGCCAGCAATTGATTTACCGCACCGCAGTATAAGCTGACGACTAATCCTGCCAGTATTAGCGTCACCGGCGAGACGCGCTTGCCCCAGGCGATACCGAAAACCAGCATCCCTACCAGCCCAGCTCCCGCCAGCGCCGCGAATTGCTGCACCGCCAGCGGCAGCGCCAGTAGCGTCGATACGGCAACGCCTAACTGTGCACCGGTCGCCACGCCGAGCGTCGTTGGCTCCGCCAGCGGATTACGCAATACCTGCTGAAACAGCGCGCCTGCCAGCCCAAGTCCTGCGCCCACTAGCAGGGCGAGCGTTAATCTAGGCAGCGCGCTGTAATGAAACAGCATCTGGTGAATATTATCGATATCCGGCTGCCACAGCGCGCTGCGCCACTGGGCGTAGGGCAGTAGCGCAGTGAGATTATGCAGCGTTAGCCAAAGCGCTGCGCCGCACAACAGCGGTACCAGCAGCCAGCTAAAAGAAGCATGTCGCGTCATGGATGAGCCCCCAGCGCGGCGTCTAGCAGATGACAAAACCGCATCGCTGAAGGCGTCGCGCCATAAAACCAAACCGCCGAGGTGCGGTGAAAACGGCCTTCGCGAACAAAAGGCATCGCCTGCCATAGCGGAGTTGCCGCCACCTGACGCATGAGCGTTTCATCGTTATGCGCAAAGCAGATAACGCGCGCCGCATCGACCGCTGCCAGCCGCTCTAGCCCTACCACCGCACTGCCCCAAAAATTCGCATCTCCGCGCCAGGCGTTTTGTAACTCCAGCTCGCTCATGGTTTGTTGAAACAGACTGTTTTGACCAATGATCAGCGCATGGCGCGTATCGATAAGCGTCATGAGTAACAGCGGCTTGCCGCGCCAGGGGGCGAAACGCTGGCGCATATGGGTAATCAGAGCTTCAAATTCATTGAGGTGACGGCGCGCCTGCGCCTGTAGCCCTAACCGCTCGCCCAGGGCCAGCACGGAACGACGGGCGTTATCCAGCGGATGTTTACCATCGGTAAAAGTGATGCCCATTCCCGGCGCGATACGCGCGATTTTATCGGGAGCGGGCCCGTATCCTGCAGAATAGACGATAAGCGACGGGCGCAGTTGCGTCATAAGTTCAAGATTGGGCTCAGTGCGCAGCCCAATATCCACTACGCCCTCAGGCAGCGTGGGGGATTCAACCCACGCCCGATAGCCCGCAATATCTGCTATGGCAAACGGTGTTATCCCCAGCGCCAGCAGCAATTCAGTCGGCAGCCATTCCAGTGCGATAATCCGCTGTAAATCAGGCCTTGACGCCGCGCTGGCGCCGGGAAGATGCCAGGCCAGCGGCGAAAGCGCCATGGCCGTTAATAATCTACGCCGACGAAAATCGATCTCAGACATAGCGCGCCTCACCACACAAAACTGACCGGCGCGCTGCCGGAAGGATGCGACAAAATACCCATCGGAATGCCGTAAATACGCTCCAGAATCTCGCCGGACATTATCGCGTCCGGTGTTCCCTGGGCAATGGCTTCCCCCCCGCGCAGCGCTACCAGATAATCGCAGTATCGCGCCGCCATATTAATATCGTGCAACACGGCAATCACCGTCAGCCCATTCTGGCGGCTCAGGCGCCGGATTAGCGCCAGTACCTCAACCTGATGCGCGATATCCAGCGCTGATGTTGGTTCATCCAGCAGTAGGCAGCGGCTATCCTGGGCGACCAGCATGGCTATCCACGCGCGCTGGCGTTCCCCGCCGGAAAGGCTATCAACCAGGCGATGCGACAGCGATTTTAGCCCCACCAGCCCGATGGCTTCGTCCACTTTTTCTCTGTCGGCAATACCAAAGCGCCCAAGAGCGCCGTGCCACGGATAGCGCCCGATCGCAACCAGCTCCCGCACGGTCATCCCTTCCGCTGCCGGTAAATTCTGCGGCAAATAGGCGACCCTGCGTGCAAAGGATTTACTGCTCCAGCTCGCCAGCGGCTGACCGTCCAGCATAATTTCGCCCTCAGACGGTAATTGATGCCGCCCGAGCATTTTCAAAAGCGTAGATTTACCGGAACCATTGTGGCCGATAAGGCCGGTGACCTGACCCGCAGGAAAGGACAGCGTGAGAGGATGTAGCAGCGTGCGGCCCGGCACGCGAAAAGCAACATCAGTGAGGCTAAACGTCGCCCCGGGCGCACTCGTTTTATCCTGCATAACTCGCCAACGTGAAGTCAGAGCGGGCGCTGGCGCGCCCGACAATTCATTAAAAACTGAAGTTTGCGGTTGCGATAACCGCGCGTTCGGCTCCCCAATAGCACGCATAATCGCGATAGCAGCTCGAAACATACTTCCGATTAAACAGGTTATTGATATTAATACCCACGGAAGATCCCGGCATGCCCGCGCGAGCCAAATCGTATTTGATGGTCGCGTCCGCCACCGTATATCCCGGTACGCTGAAGGTCTTATTCATTTTATCCGCCGTGGTGTAGAAGCTGGACGACGCTCCCACATAGCGCGTACCGGCCCCGAGCGTTAATCCGCTCAGCGCCGTTTCATGGAAGGTATAATCCAGCCACAAAGACGCCATATTGCGCGGTACTTCAACCGGCCGTTTGTGTTTATAGGCAGAGTCTTCAGTATATTGCGCATCCGTATAGCTGTATGCAGCGGTCATATCAACATTCGCACTCAGCGCCGCTTTTGCTTCCAGCTCGAACCCGCGCGAACGAATTTTACCGCTCTGAATGGAGTAAATATTGTCGCTCGGGTCCGCGGTCAGATTTTTATCTTTAGTAATCTGAAACAGCGACGCGGTAACGCTAATCGGCCTGTCCTTAGGCAGGTACTTTACGCCCGCTTCATACTGCTTCGCCCGCGAAGGATCGAAGGCTTGCCTGTCTTTAGAGCGCCCGGCGTTCGGTTCAAACGACTCACTATAGCTGACATACGGGGCTACGCCGTTATCAAACAGGTAGTTCAACCCGCCGCGCCAGGTAAATGCCTCATCGCGATTCATATTGGTCGATGCCGGTGCATAGCTGGTCGCACGGCTGTATACGCTGGATTTGGCGAAGTCATAGCGGCCTCCCAGCGTAAGAACCCATTTGTCCCACTCAGCCTGATCCTGAACGTACAGCCCCGTTTGTTCCAGCCGGTTGACAACCTGATACGGATCGGCGAACGGCGTCACATTCCCGTGGCCGTAGCCGGGATTATGCATATCCAGGGGATCGGCGGTGCCGTACTGCGCGTCTACGTCGTTACGGCTGCGCAGATAGTCAACGCCGGTAAGTAACGTATGCCCCACCGCACCCGTAGCAAATTTGCTCTGTAGCTGCGTATCGACGGAAAAATCGTTTAGGTCTTCATCAGAGCGCACATACGCGCGTGAGATTTTACCCGGAGCAAGGTACCCATTGCCGTACACGGCGTCATACAGCGTATGGATGCGCGTATAGCGCAGGTTCTGGCGCACCGTGAACGTATCGTTAAACGCGTGCGCAAAAGCATACCCCACCATTTGCTGGCGGCGCTGCATTTTGTTGCCCTGCTCCCCTTCGTTAAAATCGACGGGCAATTTATGTTTGTGGCCGTTCGCATCATAGTACGGCGCCACCGTTCCGGTACGCGGCAGCCAGCCGTAATACCCTGCGTGAGGATCGCTCTGGAAGTTGCTCAGGAAAGTGAAGTCCGTATTACTGTCCGGGCGCCAGCTAAAAGAGGGCGCAATCGCGTAGCGGTTCGCTCTGGCGTTATCCTGCTGCGTGTTCTGGCTGTATGCAAGCCCGGTCAGGCGGTAGCTAAACACACCGTCGTCATCCAGCGCATCGCTAAAATCAAAACCGGTTTGCCACAAATTATGTGAACCAGCCTTGAACTGAATATTGCGCAACGGTTCGGTGGTAGGTCGCTTGCTGACCATACTAACGACGCCGCCGGGATTGCTGTTGCCATATAGCACGGAAACCGGCCCGCGAATCAACTCCACGCGCTCAAGGAACCAGGGGTCCATCGAGGCTTCAGAATAGTTATTTCCCTGAAGCTTCAGCCCATCGAGATACTGGTTGGTGTTCACCGTGGACGGAGAAGTAAAACCGCGAATGGAAACCACGTCATAAATGCCGGAACTGCCGCGTGTGGCAAACACGCCGGGCGTATAGCTTAGCGCGTCTTTTACCGTCGCCGGCTGGCGCATATCGAGTTCCTGGCGCGTAACAACGGAAATAGACTGAGGGACTTTCTCGATAGGCGTATCGGTCTTAGTACCGGTCGCACTGCGCTTCGCAGCCACGGTTAATGATGGCCCCCAGGCGCTCTCCTGAGGTGCCGCCGCCGCATCCGTTGAAACGGTGATGGTATCTTCCTGTGCGCTACCGGCGGCAAAACTCTGCGTCGCCATACTCCCCAGTGCGACTGCGACCCAAACTGCAATTCTGCGAACCGAAATACCGGTCAATTGACCCTGATTAGAACACGCCATGATAATTTCTCTGAGTGATAAAGTGAAACACGAACGTAAACGATAATTATTATTATGCCGCACGGATGATATGCGAAACAGCGCGCGTAAGGCAAGTTTCACACCGCGCCAAAAGGTGCGTCAGCGCAGGAAATAGACAGCGTATGACCCGGGTTACCGGATAAAAGTATGGGGTTACGTGAAAATAACCTTGCTCTCTTAAGAGCATACTAAAAGCTCTTAAATAGGCTATTGCCAGCGTATTGAATCTACATTCAAAAGCAGGAACTCAGTGATTGATAGCTCTGAAGCCAAAAAGTAATTTAGAAATGGCAGTAAAAAAGCGCCTTCGGAAAGGCGCTTTTTATATTTACATCTGATTATTTAATCAGAACATTTCTGCGGCTGTCTATTAATCGCCGCCAAACATATCCTTAATCCAGCCCGCCACGCCACTGCTTTTATCTTCCTGCGGCGGTGGCTGCGTGGGCTGAGAAGACTGACTAAACGGGTTTTTGGCCTCCAGCGCCTGCTGACTCTGCTGACACAGCGCCTGCGGATTTGAGGTCCACACGGGCAGCGTGCGCGCGCCGCCGCTACACAGGAAATTGCCCGCATCGTCCACGCCCATCTCAACAATATTTTCAGGCGGCGTCAGCGACAGCGGAATCGGCGTCTGATTATTGAGATAACGCTGGTAGACAGACATTGCGCCGCTGGCACCATACAGCCGCGTCGGCTGATTGTTATCGCGTCCCACCCAGGTAATCACGACTTCTTTACCATCAACACCGGCAAACCACGTATCAACCTGCTTGTTGGTAGTACCCGTTTTCCCGGCCAGGTGTAGCTTCGGAAATTTCGCGCCCAGCGCGCGTCCGGTACCGCGCTGCATCACTTGCTGCATGGTGTAGAGCGTCATATAGGCCGCCTGCGCGGGCACCGCGCGCTCCGCCTGTGGGTAGCTCTGATAAAGCACCGTACCGTCTTCCGCAATGACTGAACGCAGCGCGGATAGCGGCGCGCGATTGCCGCCGCTGGCGATAGTCTGGAACGCCTGCGCGACCTCAACCGGAGTCAGGTTAAGCGCGCCCAGCAGCATCGCAGGCACGGGATTCAGTTTATCTCGCGAAACCCCGAGCTTCGTCCAGGTGTCGGTCACGGCGGGTAGCCCCAGCGCCAGCCCCAGATTTACCGTCGGTACGTTCATTGAACGCGCCAGCGCGTCCACTAGCATCACCTGTCCGCTAAAGCGACGATCGTCATTTTGCGGCGACCAAACTTTACCCCCCGGCTGAGGCAAAGACAGCGGTGCATCCGCAATCCAGGTATTCAAACGATATTGATTAGGCTGGCTTAACGCGGTCAGATAGGTCGCAGGTTTGGCCAGAGAACCGATGGAGCGCCGCGCCTGCATTGCGCGGTTATAGCCGGCAAAATCGGGATCGGCGCCGCCGACCATCGCCCGCACCTCGCCGCTAAAGCGATCGACCACCACCATCGCCGTTTCCAAATCGTCAAGCTTACGCTGTTTCTTCAGCGCCGGAATTCCCTCTTTCACCGCTTTTTCTGCGGCATCCTGGGACTCAGGATCGAAGGTGGTGAAAATTTTAACCCCGGATAAATCTTTAACTTTATCGCCCAGACGTTCCTGTAACTGCTGGCGCACCATCTGCATAAACGCCGGCTGCGGAGAAATAATGCCGCCGCGCGGCGAAACGCCCAGCGGGCGAGCGCTCAGCATGTCATACAGTTCGCCATCGATAATTTTTTGCTGCTGCAGCAGGCGCAGCACAAGGTTTCGCCGCTCTAGCGATAATTTCGGGTTACGCCACGGATTATAGAGCGACGCGCCTTTAACCATTCCCACCAGCAGCGCCTGCTGATCGAGGCTGAGTTCATCCACCGGACGCCCAAAGTAATAGAGACTAGCCAGCGGGAAGCCGCGAATTTGTTCATTGCCGCTCTGACCGAGATAAACCTCATTCAGATAGAGTTCCAGGATGCGATCTTTACCGTAGCGCGCGTCCATAATCAGCGCCATATAGGCTTCGTTCGCTTTACGCCACAGCGTGCGTTTATTCGTCAAAAACAGATTTTTGACGAGCTGCTGAGTCAGCGTACTGCCGCCCTGCACCGCGCGCCCTGCGGTGAGATTCGCCAGAAATGCGCGGCCAATAGAGTACAGGCTGATGCCATCGTGCTCATAAAAGTGCCTGTCTTCTGTCGCTACCAGAGTATCCACCAGCAGATCGGGGAAACCGGAGCGCGGCACAAATAAGCGCTGCTCGCCGTTTGGCGATGAAAGCATGGTAATCAGGCGCGGATCGAGGCGGAAAAAACCAAAATCGCGCCCGGTTACCATATTTTTAATCGATGCCAGCCTGTCACCGTCAAAGGTTAGCAGGGCGTGAATCTGCCCTTCTTTGCTGTCCGGAAAGTCAAACGGACGGCGCAGCATTTCAATGGTATTCCCTTTAACGGAAAACTCACCGGGGCGCGTAATGCGGGAGACAAGGCGGTACTGCGTGGCTTCCAGCAGTTTTACCATCTCATTTTTGCTATAGGGCATATCCGGCTCAAGATTTAGCATCCGTCCGTAGACGGCGGCCGGAAGTTGCCAGACTTTTCCATCAATGCGGCTGCGTATTTTCTGATCAAGATAGACGCCGTAAGCAATGAACAGCACCAACAGCACAATAAGCAGTTTGATAAAAAACCAGAGCCAGCGACGCGTTTTTCGCGGCGGACGTCCTTTATTTACATTGCGCGACATGGCGCCCCCGTCATCGTGTTCATAATCATCATTATCGTATTCATCCCTGATGCGACGGCGGCCAGCCTTTGTTTTCTCCGGGCGTCCGGATTTGCCTTTTCGCCCTATCGGTTCGCGATCATTCCCCGACATTATTTTTCTCCACACACTTTCGGTCGCAGGGACCCGATTCTCCCTTCTTCCCCCCAGCGAGGAAGAAGAAACCTCTCAAAATAGTCGCACTATTGATACTTTTTGGTTCGCGTCGTTGGGGCAGTCGTGGCCGGGTCTTCAGGCCAGACGTGCTTTGGATAGCGCCCTTTCATCTCTTTACGCACCTCGCGATACGCGCCGCGCCAAAAAGCGGCGAGATCGCGCGTTATCTGCAGCGGGCGACGCGCCGGCGATAATAACTCCAGCACTAGCGCAATGCGCCCTTCTGCAATTACTGGCGTACTGGCTTCGCCGAACATTTCCTGCATTCGCACCGCCAGCGCAGGATCGTTATCGGCATCATAGCGGATAGCAATACGGCTACCGGTGGGCACAGTGTAATGCGTTGGTAAAGCGCCATCCAGACGCTGGCGCAGCGGCCAGTCCAGCAGAGTATACAACGCGCTGGTGAGATCCAGGTTTTTTAGCGCCTGAAGATTGCGCACCCCCTGCAGGTGCGGCAGCAGCCACTGTTCCAGCGTCGCCAGCAGCCCGTCATCGCTTACAGCAGGCCAGGGCAGCTCCGGCAGCCAGCGCGCAGCGCAGGATAAGCGCAGGCGAAGCTGCCGCGCGTTTTCGCTCCAGGGCAATATTTGCAGGCCACGCTCACGAATGCCGTTAAGCATCGCCTGATGTAGCTCCGCCTCTGAAGGCTGCGCCAGCGACTGACGTTTTACCGATAATTCGCCTATTCGCCAGTCGCGCCACGTTTTTAGCGTGCCTTTGCCATCATCCCATTCAACGCTGTCGCTCTGCGTCAGTAGGGCAGGACACGTTGCCGTCAGCGCCTCAATATCCAGCGCGTGCGCCAGAAGAATACGCGCGTCTGCCGCGTCGGCACCCTGCAATAATAGCGGCGTAATTAGCCATTCATGGCGCGCCATCGCGCTATCGCGTTCAAGCATTGCACCACTGCCGTTCGCCAGCCGGTAGCGTCCGTCCTGCCCGCGACGGCGGGCAATACGATCGGGAAATCCCCAGGATAAAATTTCCGCCGCCCGATATTCATCCAAAGCGAACTCGGCACGCCCCCCGGCGCGCCGGTAAAGCTGGCGCGCGCGCTGGCGCCACGATCCCTGCCCGCGCGCCAGCGCATCGCGTAAATCTACGCTTCCGCCGCGCGGCGGCTCCTCGATAATGGCGGTTAGCTGCGCCGCCGTTGCGCGCGCCTCATCGTCTTGCGCCGCGCACAGCATGGCCGCACAGCGGGGATCGACGCCGGTTCGCGCCATTCGCCGCCCGAGTGCGGTGAGTCTGCCCGCCTCATCTATCGCCCGCAGGCGCGCCAGCAGCACCTGCCCGGCGGCAACATTGCGCGCAGGCGGTATATCAAGCCACTCCAGCTGCGTAATGTCCGTGGCTCCCCACTGCAGCAGCTCCATCAGTAAACCTGACACTTCGCTGCGCAGTATTTCAGGCTCACTTTGCGCGCTGGCGCGTTCCGCCTGCTCCGCCGCCAGCAGATGTAAACAAATCCCTGCGCTTAAGCGCCCGGCACGCCCGGCGCGCTGCGTCATGGAAGCCTGGCTGATGCGCTGCGTCACCAGCCGGGTCAATCCCGTGCGCGCATCGAACTGCGCGCTGCGCTCCAGTGCGCAATCAACCACCAGCCTGATCCCTTCTATTGTCAGACTGGTTTCCGCGATATTCGTCGCCAGCACGATTTTCCGCCGCCCTTCCGGCGCCGGTAATATCGCCTGCCGCTGGGCATC
The DNA here is from genome assembly GCA_945271245.1 of uncultured Enterobacteriaceae bacterium. GTDB lineage: Bacteria > Pseudomonadota > Gammaproteobacteria > Enterobacterales > Enterobacteriaceae > Apirhabdus > Apirhabdus apintestini. The sequence goes on from CALYPF010000016.1 coordinate 22,319, forward strand.
AAGCGACAGCGCGCCGTAAAGCGGGCACAGCACTACATCTGTCGCAATGCGCGATTTAAGATGCTCCTGTACGCGCTGGATTTCCCTAACGCCAGGTAAAAAGAGCAGCAGCGATCCCGCTTCCTCGCGCATTAATTGCGCCGTGGCGGCGGCAATCGCCTCTTCCATATGCCCCTGAGCGGGCAGCGACCGGTAGCGCCGTTCCACGGGCCAGCTACGCCCCTGTGAAATAATGACCGGCGCATCGGGGATTAAACGCCGCAGCCGCTCGTTATCCAGCGTCGCGGACATTACGATAACTTTTAAGGTATCGCGCAGCCCCTGCTGCACCTCCAGTAATAGCGCCAGCGCCAGGTCGGCCTGCACGCTGCGCTCGTGGAATTCATCCAGCAGCACATAATCAATGCCGCTTAACTCGGGGTCGCGCTGAAGCATGCGCGTCATGATACCTTCGGTCACCACTTCAATACGCGTTTGTGCGCTGACGCATGACTCTGCGCGCATCCGGTATCCAACGGTCTCGCCCGGCTGCTGGCCTAGCTGTTCGGCCAGACGCTGGGCCACGCTGCGGGCAGCCAGTCGCCGTGGCTCTAAAAGAATGATGCGGCCAGTGGGGTTGAGCGCCTCTAATAGCGCCAGCGGCAGCCAGGTCGATTTACCGGCGCCGGTCGGTGCATTGAGCAGCACCAGCGGCGCATGCTGCAGCGCGGCAAGCAGCTCGGGTAAAACGGCAGCGACGGGTAATGTAGACACAACGTGTTCCTGAGGGGTTAACAATGAACTCGCGACATTGTAGCATCCTGTACGTTAACAAATCTCAGGCCGCGCCTGAGTTATATGCTGCGGCTTGCCGCCACCTCCGGAGAGATAATGTCCGACGATCGCCGTCTGTTTTTTGCCGTTGAAGTCCCCGACGCCATTCGCCAGGAGATTATCGACTGGCGCGCCCGCCATTTTCCTGACGATACCGGCCGCCCCGTCGCGGCGGCCAGTCTGCACCTTACGCTGGCTTTTCTCGGCGAAGTGAGCGCCGCGAAATCTCAGGCGCTCTGCGCGCAGGCCGCGCGTATCCGCCAGCCCGGTTTTTCTATTACCCTGGATGACGCCGGCCACTGGCCGCGTTCGCGCGTGGTATGGGTCGGCCCCCGGCGCGCAGAGCGCGGGCTACTGCAGCTCGCGTCGCTGCTGCGCGCGCAGGCGGCTCGCAGCGGTTGCCCACAGCGATCGCTGCCTTTCCTGCCGCATATCACGCTGTGGCGCCAGGCGCGACATGATATTGCACTGCCGGCGCCGGGGTTTCTCTGGCGCTGGCAGGTTGACAGTTTTACGCTCTTTGAATCACAGTTTCAGTCTGGCCGCGTGCGCTACCGCGCGCTGGAAAGCTGGACGCTTTCGCAATAGCGCGTTAATACCGGAATGCCGGCGTGTAAAACGACACCGCCTGCTTTAAAAGAACGACAACCAGGATGGATTTAATGGATTTCACTCCCGCGCTACAGCCCGCCACGCTTATTCAGCGCTATAAACGCTTCCTGGCAGACGTGATTACACCGGCAGGGGAAACGCTAACCCTGCACTGCCCGAATACAGGAGCCATGACCGGTTGCGCTACGCCCGGCGATACCGTCTGGTATTCAACCTCCGCCAATCCAACGCGAAAATACCCCCATACCTGGGAACTCACACATACTCAGCAGGGCGCAACAATTTGTGTCAATACATTACGTGCTAATACCATTGTTAAAGAAGCGTTAGGATTAAACCGAATTTCACAATTAATAGGTTATGAGAAAATTCTTAGCGAAGTGAAATATGGGATTGAGGGTAGCCGCATTGATTTTCTGTTACAGGCAGAAGACCGCCCCAACTGCTATATTGAAGTAAAATCCGTAACGCTGGCAGAGGCCGGTAAGGGATTTTTCCCCGACGCGGTTACGCTGCGAGGACAAAAACATTTACGCGAGTTAATGGAAGTCGCGGGCCGCGGAGAACGGGCTGTGCTGCTGTTTACGGTGCTTCACTCCGCGATTATGCAGGTGGCACCCGCAGCGCATATCGATGAAAAATACACGCAACTGGTACGCGAAGCCGTTAACGCAGGCGTTGAGATATATGCCTGGAAAAGCAGCCTAAGTTCACAGCAAATAAAGCTGACTGAACAGGTTCCTTTTCTCTTATAAATGTAGGGATATATAAATCGTTTATTTAATGATCGGCGTTTTAGCCAAATACGCTTTTCCTCACAGGCTTGTCAAGAGGGAGATTTAATATAATTGCCAACCGGAATCGCTTCTGTTATTTATAGCGGCCTGTTTTTTCCCCCTACATGGGGACCGATAGTGCGTGTTAAGGAGAAGCAACATGCAAGAAGGGCAAAACCGTAAAACATCGTCCCTGAGTATCCTCGCCATCGCTGGGGTGGAGCCATATCAGGAGAAAGCGGGCGAAGAGTATATGAATGAAGCCCAGCTGGCGCACTTCAGACGTATTCTTGAAGCGTGGCGTAATCAGCTTAGGGATGAAGTCAACCGTACCGTAACTCATATGCAGGATGAAGCGGCTAATTTTCCCGACCCCGTTGACCGCGCGGCACAGGAAGAGGAGTTCAGCCTCGAACTGCGTAACCGCGATCGCGAGCGCAAACTGATTAAGAAAATCGAGAAAACTCTGAAGAAAGTCGAGGATGAAGATTTTGGCTTCTGCGAATCCTGCGGCGTAGAAATCGGTATCCGTCGCCTCGAAGCGCGCCCCACGGCCGATCTGTGCATTGACTGCAAAACCCTTGCAGAGATCCGCGAAAAACAGATGGCTGGCTAACGTCCGGCTCATTCTTATCTGACTCTGGCGGGCCGTTGCCCGCCTTATATTCTCATGTGTTATTCAGATTATATCGGTCGTTTCGCGCCCTCTCCGTCGGGCGAACTGCATTTTGGCTCTCTCATTGCCGCATTAGGCAGCTGGCTTCAGGCCCGCGCGCATAGCGGTAAATGGTGGGTGCGCATTGAAGATATCGATCCTCCCCGTGAAGTACCAGGCGCGGCGAATACTATTTTGCGCCAGCTTGAACATTACGGTCTGTACTGGGACGGTGACGTGCTGTGGCAATCCCAGCGCCATGACGCTTATCGCACCGCGCTGGAATGGCTTCAAACCAAAGGCCTGAGCTATAACTGCACCTGCTCTCGTAAGCATATTCAGGCGTGTGGCGGCATCTATGACGGGCACTGTCGTAGCCTCAAACACCCTGCCCGGCAGGCGGCAATACGCCTGATACAACGTCACCCTGTGACACACTTTTCCGATGCGCTGCGCGGTGATATCCATGCCAATGCCGCGCTGGCACACGAAGATTTTATCATTCATCGCCGCGACGGCCTGTTCGCCTACAATCTGGCGGTAGTGGTTGACGACCACTTTCAAGGCGTGACTGAAATTGTGCGAGGCGCCGATCTTATCGAACCGACCGTGCGCCAAATTGCGCTTTATCAGACTTTTGGCTGGAAGATCCCTGGCTATGCACATCTACCGCTAGTGTTAAACCCGCACGGCGATAAGCTCTCTAAGCAAAACCACGCGCCCGCCCTACCGCAGGGCGATCCACGCCCCGTAATCGCTGAGGCTCTGCGCTTTTTGAATCAACCCGTTGATGCACACTGGCGCGATTTAACGCTGAGCGCGCTGCTGGAAAATGCGGTCACCGCCTGGCAACTTGAGCGCGTTCCGGCGCAATCCGGCATTCTCAAATGCGCGACTCTGAGCTATGATTAGCCGCCATTTTTTGTTTCCCTAATGATTGACACAACCGAGGTGCACCATTTTTACCCGAGTCGCTAATTTCTGCCGCAAAGTGCTGAGCCGTGACGAAGCCGCTGAAAAGCAGGCAACGCCGCCGCGCATCACGGTCATCCCCCGCGATAAGCACATCATTTCCCGCAAAGATATTAGTGAAAACGCTCTGAAAGTGCTTTACCGGCTAAATAAAGCAGGCTTCGAAGCTTATCTTGTCGGCGGTGGCGTTCGCGACCTGCTGCTAGGGAAAAAACCGAAAGATTTCGATATCACCACCAATGCCACACCAGAGCAAATGCGTAAACTGTTTCGCAACTGCCGCCTGGTAGGGCGCCGCTTTCGCCTGGCACACGTGATGTTCGGGCCGGAAATCATCGAAGTAGCAACTTTCCGCGGCCACCATTCTGACCAAGAGGCATCGGGCAATCGCCAGCTTTCTCAACGCGGCCAGAATGGCATGCTGCTGCGCGACAATATATTCGGCTCCATCGAAGAAGACGCCCAGCGACGCGATTTGACCATCAATAGCCTCTATTACAGCGCCGCCGATTTTACGGTGCGCGATTATGTGGGCGGCCTGCGCGATTTGCAGGATGGCATTATTCGCCTGATTGGCGTGCCCGAAACGCGCTATCGCGAAGATCCGGTGCGTATGCTGCGCGTGGTGCGTTTTGCCGCCAAGTTGGATATGACCATTAGTCCGGAAACAGCGGAGCCTATTCCACGACTGGCCGCACTGATTAATGATGTCCCTGCCGCGCGTCTATTTGAGGAGTCACTCAAATTACTGCAGGCAGGGCACGGCTTTAAAACCTATACATTACTGCGTAAATATCACCTGTTTCAGCCGCTGTTTCCGACGATTGCGCGCTATTTCACCGAGCGTAACGATAGCCCAATGGAGCGTATAATCGCGCAGGTGCTGAAGAATACGGATACGCGATTGCACAACGGCATGCGCGTTAACCCAGCGTTTTTGTTCGCCGCCATGCTGTGGTATCCCCAGCTGGAAATGGCGCAAAAGCTGACCCAGGAAAGCGGACTGGCCTACTACGACGCCTTTGCGCTGGCGGCTAATGAAGTGCTGGACGAGGCCTGCCGCTCAATTGCGATTCCGAAGCGGATAACCTCGCTGGTACGCGATATCTGGCAGCTTCAGTTACGTCTGCCGAAGCGCCAGGGCAAACGCGCGTGGCGCTTGATGGAGCATCCTAAATTCCGTGCGGCGTATGATTTACTGGAATTACGCGCCGAAATCGAAAACAACCCGGAGCTTTTACGTCTGGCCCAGTGGTGGGGCGAATTCCAGGCGGCACCGCCGCCAAAACAAAAAGAGTTGATCGGCAAGCTTGGCAGCGATCCTGCCGCACGGCGCCGTCAACGCCCGCGCCGTAAGCGCCCTTCTCCCCACAGCGATCGGGCGTGACGCGCTGCTATATTGCCATAGGCAGTAATCTGGCCTCGCCGTTAGCGCAGGCCAGCGCCGCGATTGCCGCGCTGAAAACGCTGCCTGATAGTGAGCTTGTCGCCCACTCTTCCTTCTGGCGCACGCCGCCGATGGGGCCACAGGATCAACCGGACTATTTAAATGCCGCCGTCGCGCTGGAAACGCAGTTAAGCCCTGAAGCGCTGCTCGACTGTACTCAGCGCATTGAGCTGGAGCAAGGGCGAGAACGCAAAGCCGAGCGCTGGGGGCCACGCACGCTGGATTTAGACATCATGCTGTTCGGCGGCCTAACCCTGGATACGCCGCGGCTTACCGTGCCCCATTACGATATGAAAAACCGCATGTTTATGCTGTGGCCGCTGTACGAAATCGCCCCTACGCTTTACTTTCCTGACGGTGAAACGCTGCAAAACTGTATCGCCCGTCTCACTGACGCACCGCCGAAAAAGTGGTGATTCATCTAACCCGCTAAACGGGCGCGATTTATGGAAATCCACATCCCGTAAGCCAATCCCTCTCTTCCCGTTTAACTTTTCCACAACGCTTGTGTTTTCTGGTAACCCTACGCCGCCCGGGCAGGTCACGTACGCGTTACCAGCAGATATTACAGAATGCGGTGAAAAGACCGGCTTTTCGGGCCGGTTTAACGGGGATATGAAAACAATCGTTTGGTTGCTATTTGAATGTCAGCGTAGCCTGATGGCATCAACGCCGGGCTATCAGGTATAACGTAGCAGAGGAAGATTTAGAAGAAAGTTTGGCGCGTTTGAACGGTATTGTTCCGCGTGGTATATCGCGCGGCATCTCTTGTCCATGGATGGCTTTTTTGCGTACAGACTACACTGAAGCAGGTGAGTCTTTCGCTACCCGGTAACGTTAATACTCAGGCGGCGATACTAAGCGGCGGGCGCTGTTCAAGGCCAATGATGGCGGCCGGTCAGACATCGAAGACGCGTTGACTAAAATCCCCGGTGCCAGACGGCGGCATTTACCTCGCAGTCGGGAATGGCGGCAAACCAAATATCAGCGCCCGTGTCATCGATGAACGCATTTTAACAGGAGTAAAACCGTGCTGATTGTTGAAACTATACCGCTGCTGCGCCAGCAAATTCGCCGCTGGCGCCTCGATAATCAGCGCGTTGCGCTGGTGCCCACCATGGGCAATCTGCATGACGGGCATCTTGCCCTGGTTGATGAGGCCAGAACGCGTGCGGATATCGTCGTCGCGTCTATTTTTGTTAACCCAATGCAGTTCGGGCAAACCGAGGATTTAGCGCACTATCCCCGCACCCTGCAACAGGATAGCGAGATGCTGAGTCACCGGGGCGTTAGCCTGATCTTTGCACCTGCGGTACAGGAGCTTTTCCCACAGCAGATGGAAACTCAGAGCTTCGTTGAGGTGCCGGAGCTATCAACTCTGCTGGAAGGCGCCCATCGGCCCGGGCATTTTCGCGGCGTTGCCACCATCGTGAGTAAATTATTCAATCTGATTCAGCCAGATATCGCCTGCTTCGGTGAAAAGGATTATCAACAGCTGGCGCTAATCCGCAAAATTGTTGCGGATATGAACTACGACATTGACATTATCGGCGTACCTACCGTGCGCGCTAAAGATGGCCTGGCACTCAGTTCGCGTAACGGCTATCTCACCGGCGCTGAACGTAAACGGGCACCGACCCTGTATCGCGTGATGCTGGATATTGCGGATCAATTGCATGCCGGGGCGCGTAATACCGACGAGCTACTCGCCCAGGCGGCTCAAACGCTTAATGCGCGGGGGTTCAGTAGCGATGAACTGTTTATTCGCGACGCAATAACACTACAGCCACTAACCCCACACAGCACGCAGGCGGTCATTTTAATGGCGGCCTGGCTAGGCGAGGCGCGCCTGATTGATAACCTGCTGGTTTCACTTATCGAATAGATAATGTGCGCCAGTACGCACAGCGCTGGACCTATTCAGTGAGGCGTCGCGGCTGCCGCAGGGCTATAAGCCCAGGCGGCTCAAACGCTTAATGCGCGGGGGTTTCGTAGCGATGCACTGTTTATTCGCGACGCAATAACACTACAGTCACTAACCCCACACAGCACGCAGGCGGTCATTTTAATGGCGGCCTGGCTAGGCGAGGCGCGCCTGATTGATAACCTGCTGGTTTCACTTATCGAATAGATAATGTGCGCCAGTACGCGCAGCGCTGGACCTATTCAGTGAGGCGTCGCGGCTGCCGCAGGAGAGTTAGCTACGCAGTCCGCGTCCTCGCTGGATTAAATACCAGCACAGCCCGTAAAAGAGAGCGATAAAAATAATCAGCACGCCCACGGTCATCAGTAAACGCACGTCCGAGACGCCCAGAAAACCATAGCGGAAGCCGCTTATCATGTAGACGATAGGGTTTAAGCGCGACAGCGCCTGAACGCCACCGGGATACGTTTTTGTCAGATGCTCCAGTTCCAGTGCATATGTCATAACAATGAGATTGCCCTTGCTTAGTATGTCGTTTACCCGCACTGAATGTTGAAACGCGACAGCCGCTGCCAGAACGCGCGCCCAGTAGCCTCGCTTCCTTCGGCTTCGCCTTTCATCATGCTAAGTATGGCGAGTAGGTTTCAAAAAAAGTTGAGTTGCCTTATATTACCTCAACGAACTACTTTGGTTACAGGTTGTTAACCTTACATGAAAACAATTGATACGCTTATCAGTAACAATAAAGTCTGGTCCAAACTGCTAGTGGAAGAAGATCCTGGCTTTTTCGAACAGCTTTCGAAAGCCCAGAAGCCCCGCTTTCTTTGGATCGGTTGCTCTGATAGCCGAGTTCCCGCCGAGCGCCTCACTGGCCTGGAGCCTGGCGAACTCTTCGTCCACCGCAACGTTGCCAACCTTGTCATCCATACCGATTTAAACTGCCTTTCCGTAGTCCAGTATGCGGTCGACGTGCTGGAAGTAGATCACATTATTATTTGCGGCCACTACGGCTGCGGCGGCGTGCAGGCGGCGGTAGAAAACCCCGAGCTTGGCCTGATCGATAACTGGCTGCTGCACATCCGCGATATCTGGTTTAAACACAGTACGCTGCTTGGAGAATTGCCGCCCGAAGAGCGCATGGATACGCTGTGCGAACTGAATGTGATGGAGCAGGTTTATAACCTTGGCCACTCAACCATTTTACAGTCCGCCTGGAAACGCGGGCAGAAAGTGTCCGTTCACGGTTGGGTATACGGCATCCACGATGGCCTGCTGCGCGATCTTGACGTCACTGCCGTTAGCCGCGCTTCGTTAGAGCAGCAATATCGCAACGGCATGTCTAACCTAAAACGCGCGCATCATAACCACAGATGACATCATAAGCGCCGCGGGCTTAATTACCGGCGACCACGCGCTCACCTGAGGCGTATTCGCGCTATATTAAGAGGGAAACGCTCCCTCTTAACTATTTGCCTTCAAAGCTATGCCTTTACCGCGCCTTTATAACTTATTCCAGTGTAACGGGGATATAGTGAAAACACCTTTTCCGTTGGTGCTTATTTATTAACACCTACCGTTATCCGGGAACGTCAGTAACTTCTCCGCTCGCCGGAGATCCAGATATTATTCATCCAGTAAGATAACTTTGCCGATATAGGGCAAGTGGCGGTAACGCTGGGCGTAATCGATGCCGTAACCCACAACAAACTCATCCGGGATAGAAAAACCAATGTAATCGACCATTACGTCCACTTCACGGCGGGAAGGTTTATCCAGCAGCGTACAAATCGCCAGCGACTTAGGCTCACGCAGGCGCAGAATTTCACGAACTTTACTGAGCGTATTACCGGAATCAATGATGTCTTCAACGATAAGTACATCTTTACCGCGAATGTCTTCATCCAGATCCTTGATGATTTTCACATCCCGCGAGCTGGACATCCCGCTGCCGTAGCTGGAGGCGGTCATGAAATCAACTTCATGCGGCACCTGAACTTCCCGACACAAATCCGCCATAAAGATGAAGGAACCGCGCAATAGCCCTATTAGCACCATATCGCTCCCGCTATCGCGATAGCGCTCCGAAATTTGCTTACCCAGTTCTGCAATTCGGGCCTTAATTTTCCCTTCCGGGATCATGACTTCTACCGTATGTTTCATTTGATATAACCAACTGATTTATTTAATAGATAACTCTTTTGGCAACCGTAATTTGCGCGCTGAGAACCGTAAAGCGAAGAGTATAACAGCAAACCGCATCCCGGCGCTTCCCTTCCCGAATGCGTCATTTTTTGTGAATTATGTCACAATGGTTAATATATATAATTCATTGATACAAAAACTGTGTGAGTGTAAAAATTATGGAAAATAGAAGATCGCGACGGTCGAAAGCAGTGCTGCTATCGGCCCTGTTCGCATTGGTTACAGGGCTGTTTTTGCTGGGCGGGGGCGTATGGCTTACCTCGCTGGGCGGTTCCTGGTACTACCCTATCGCAGGGATTATCATGCTGGCGGTCGCGGTGCTGCTGTGGCGCCGCAGCGCGGGCGCGCTGTGGCTATACGCTTTCTTCCTGCTGGGAACCATGCTCTGGGGCGTTCACGAAGCCGGCTTTGATTTCTGGGCGCTGACGCCGCGCTGCGATATCCTCGTGTTCTTTGGCATTTGGCTGCTACTGCCTTTTGTGCGGCGTAAGCTTTTCCCCTCTTCTGCTGCTACATCGTCCCTGCTGGTTTCCCTACTGATCGCAGCCGGTATATTAATCTGGGCAGGGTTTCACGATCCGCAGGAAATCAATGGCACGCTGCCTGCCGCCTCCGCGACACCCGTTGCTCAGACCGATATCGACGATGGAGACTGGCCGGCCTATGCGCGCACTCAGGAAGGGCAGCGTTACTCTCCGCTAAAGCAAATAAATGCGCACAACGTTCATCAGCTTAAGCAGGCGTGGGTTTTCCGTACCGGCGATGTGAAATTACCGAGCGATCCCGGGGAAATCACTAACGAAGTCACGCCAATTAAAATCGGTGACACCCTTTATTTATGTACCGCGCATCAACGGCTGTACGCGCTCAATGCGGAAAATGGTAAAGAGAAGTGGCATTTCGATCCACACCTGAAAACCGATCCTTCATTCCAGCACGTGACCTGTCGCGGCGTTTCATATCATGAGGCCACGCCGCAAAATGCCGCAGCGGAAAATATCGCCGCCTGCCCGCGCCGCATCTTACTGCCGGTGAACGATGGCCGACTGTTTGCTCTGAACGCGGATAACGGTAAGCCCTGCGAAGATTTCGCCGATAAAGGGGTTCTCAATTTACAAAGTAATATGCCGGTGACAAAACCGGGCATGTACGAACCTACTTCTCCCCCCATCGTCACCGATCGTGTGATTGTTATCGCCGGTGCCGTCACCGATAACTTCTCCAACCGGGAGCCGTCTGGCGTTATTCGCGGGTTTGATGTTAACAGCGGCAAGCTTCTGTGGGTGTTCGACCCCGGCGCTAAAGACCCCAACGCGATCCCGGCTGACGAGCACCACTTTACGGAAAACTCGCCGAACTCCTGGGCGCCGGCGGTGTACGACAGCAAACGGGATATGGTCTATTTACCCACGGGCGTTACCACGCCGGATATATGGGGCGGTAACCGTACTCCGGAGCAAGAGCGCTACGCCAGTTCTATTCTGGCGCTGAACGCGACTACCGGTAAGCTTGTCTGGTCTTATCAAACGGTGCATCACGATCTTTGGGATATGGATTTACCGTCCCAGCCTACCCTTGCAGATATCACCGATAAAGACGGTAACACGGTGCCGGTTATCTATGCGCCAGCGAAAACAGGCAACCTGTTTATGCTGGACAGACGCAACGGTAAGCTTGTAGTGCCTGCCCCCGAGCGTCCGGTTCCTCAGGGGGCCGCGAAGGGCGACCGGGTGTCAGCCACTCAGCCATTTTCGGAACTGACCTTCCGTCCTGAGAAAAAACTTACCGATGCGGACATGTGGGGCGCCACAATGTACGACCAACTGGTATGCCGGATTATCTTTAAAGGCCTGCGCTATGACGGCACCTTTACGCCGCCCTCAGAGCAAGGAACGCTGGTTTTCCCCGGCAATTTAGGCATGTTCGAATGGGGTGGGATTTCCGTCGATCCTCAGCGCCAGGTCGCGATCGCTAACCCAATGGCGCTACCGTTTGTCTCGCGTCTCATTCCTCGCGGCCCGGGCAACCCTATCGAGCCGCCGGCAGGCGCGCAAAGTAGCGGGACCGAATCCGGGATCCAGCCGCAATACGGCGTTCCTTACGGCGTCACGCTTAACCCCTTCCTGTCGCCGTTCGGACTGCCGTGTAAGCAACCGGCGTGGGGCTATATTTCAGGCATTAACCTGAAAACACACCAAATTGCCTGGAAAAAACGTATCGGCACGCCGCGCGATAGCCTGCCGTTCCCGATGCCGGTGCCAGTGCCGTTTACGCTGGGTATGCCGATGCTGGGCGGGCCCATTTCTACGGCTGGCAACGTCCTGTTTATTGGTGCAACGGCCGATAACTACCTGCGCGCTTATAACGTAACCAACGGCGAGAAACTGTGGCAGGCTCGCCTGCCTGCAGGCGGACAGGCAACGCCGATGACCTATTCCGTTAATGGCAAGCAGTATGTGGCGATCGCCGCGGGCGGGCACGGCTCCTTCGGAACAAAAATGGGCGACTATATTGTGGCCTGGACGCTTCCCGATGACGCGCACTAAACCGTAATTGCCGCGCGCGAACGTCCCGTTTTGCTGATAACTAACACATAACGCTGTGCTTCAGAATGCTGATGCCATGGCGTGTTGTGCGCGTGCTGATGCAAAAGCGGCTGAGTATAAAGGCGGATCACAATGGCTGATTATCCGTATTGAATGGCTGAATGTGGATATTATACCTGCCACAGAGTGCAGTATCTTTGTTTTCAGCAAACACGGAAAATCCCGGAGACCTAAGATGAAGGCAGCACAGCGTATTGAACAGGCCCTGCAGCAAATAGTTTGCCAGCCAGAGCATGATGAAGCCCTGATTGCAGAGTACTTCTCACCTCACTACCAGCAGTGGGTAGATGGAAAATCGCTGGACTTTGACGGATTTGTGCAGCATATGGCGGCTGTTAAAGCGGCGACAAGCAGCGTTTGCATTGAAATACAGGCCATTGCCGAAAATGGCAATGAAGTGTTGACCCATCATCGGGTGAGCGTCGTCAAACCCGACGCAAGCGAGGCGGTAATAGATGTATTTGCTCGCTTCACCCTCTGCGAGGGAATGATCGTCCGCTGCCAGGAACTGACTTATCCACTAAGCGGAGCGGAGGAAGACCGGGATTTGGGAAGCCGACGTTAGGTCAGGCCATCCCGCTTTGGTGCACCACCCGTTGCGGATCGTCAATGCGTTGGGATGGGGTAAGACCAGAAACCCTTAAGGTGTAACGCCAGGTAAGGCTGGCGTTCTTCGCTGCGGAGGTTAAGATACGCCTGTGATGGATTTGAGGTTTTCACATGAGCATGCCGCTGTATATTCTTGCCGCCGGAAGCCTGAAGCGAGCATTTATTCCTTTATGTCAGCAGTTCAGCGCGTCAACGGGCATCCCCGTTAAGATTGATTTTGGCCCGGCAGGCCTGCTGCGTGAGCGCATAGAGGCCGGAGAGCGCTGCGATTTATTTGCATCGGCTAATACACTGCATCCGCAAACGCTGCTAAACAGCGGACGCGCGCAGGCGGCAGAGACGTTTGCTTTTAATCGTCTCAATCTGACGGCACGAAAAACGGCGCAGACCGAAAACGCCGACTGGCTGGCGCTGCTGGCGAACCCGGCGTTACGCCTGGGCACCTCAACGCCCGGCTGCGATCCGTCCGGAGATTACACCTGGCAGTTGTTCACGCGGCTTGAAGCGCGTTACCCGGCGCTGACGCTAAAAGCCAGGGCGCAGATGCTGGTTGGCGGAAGGGAATCCCTTTCGGTTCCGGTAGGCGAAATCGCCAGCGCGTGGCTGATTCGTCAAAACCTCACCGATCTGTTTATCGGCTACGCGCACTATGCGCAGGCGCTGGAAAACACCGACGATCTGCGCATCCTCGCGATCCCCGATGAATTCCAGACGCGCTGCGAATACCAGCTGGCGCTGATAAATGCGAACGCGGAGCCATTGGCGCGGTTCATCGTCGGCCCCGACGGGCAGACATTTTTACGTCAGGCAGGCTTTTTAACGCTCGATGGTGAATAAAGGGACTATCACCTGGCGCGGATAATTCTCCAGCGTCAGGGTGCGAACCGGCACGCCGTAGGCGTCCAGCAGATGTTTCTCCGTTACGATTTCCGGCGTTTCTCCTGCCAGCCATTTTCCCTCTGGCAATAGCAGCAGCGTATGGCTTGCGACCTGCAACGCATGCGTCGGATCGTGAGTGGTAAAAATGACGCTGCGCTGCTGGCGATGCGCCAGATGGCTGATGAGCTGTAACACCACCTGCTGGTTCGACAAATCAAGCGCGGAGCAGGGCTCGTCGAGCAAAATATTCTGGCTGCCGCTGACCAGCGCGCGCGCGATCATCACCAGCTGCTGCTGGCCGCCGGAGAGTGCACCAAACGTCCGGCCCGCCAGTGAACCGATACTGAGCTGCTCCAGGGCGAGCATGACCTGTCGCTTATCTTCCACCGTTGGCTGAGAAAAGAGCCCGACGTGACGGGCGCGGCCCATCAGCACTACATCCTGAACCTGCCAGGCAAAGGCCGGATGGAACGACTGCGGGACGATGCTCACGCCGCCTTCCACCGTCAGCTTGCCACCCAGCGCGGGCAGAGCCCCGGTAAATGTCTCCAGCAATGTGCTTTTCCCACGCCCGTTGGCACCGAGCACGGCCCAGATGTCTCCGGGCTGGCAGGTAAAACTCAGCGGCGAAAACAGCGGACTGCCGTGGCCGTACAGCAATTCACTGACGGATAAAGAGGCGGCAATCATCGGGCACTCCTGCGGTTGCTGTAGATCAGCAAAAAGGTGAACACCGGCGCGCCGACCAGCGCGGTGATGATGCCGATCGGGATTTCGGCGGCGGTCAGCGTGCGGGCCAAGTCGTCTACAGCCACCATAAACGCGCCGCCAAGCCAGAAGGCGGTCGGCAGCAGGCGGCGATGATCGGCTCCCACGAATAATCGCGCCAGATGCGGGATCACCAGCCCGGTCCAGGCAATGCTGCCGCTGACGGCAACCTGAGCGGCGACCAGCAATGCGCAGCATATCAGTACGACTCGCCGTAATGACCTGACCGACACGCCAAGCGCACGGGCATCTTTTTCATCCAACGACAGCAGGTTGATGCGCCAGCGCAGGGCGAACAAAACGCCACCGGCTAGCAGGACGGGCACAACGATCAGCGAGATTTTATGCCAGCTGGCGGTGGCGAAGCTGCCGAGCAGCCAGAAGACGATGTTCGGCAGCACTTCTTCGGTATCCGCCATGTACTGCATCAGGCTCACCAGTGCGGCGAAAAAGCCGCTGAGAATAATGCCGGAGAGGATCAGCACCAGCGTGCTTTCGCGCCCCTGGAGCGTGGCTATCAGATACACCAGCCCGAGCGCTGCCAGGCCAAACCCAAAGGTAGAGCCCATCATCAGCAAGGGGCTCAGCCCCAGAAGGATCGCCAGCGTGCCGCCGAAAGCGGCCCCGGACGTCACGCCGATAATGTGCGGATCAACCAGAGGGTTGCGAAACACGCCCTGCAAAGTGGCACCGCTGAGTCCCAGCGCGGCACCGCACATAAATGCCATCAGCACGCGCGGCAGACGTACTGACCAGACGATCTGGCTGGCGATATCCGCCTGTTGCTGAGGATGAAGCAGGCGTGAAATCACCTCGCTCAGCGGCAGGTGATACTGACCGAGACAGAGGGAAATCAACGCCAGCTGTTACCAACGGTGCAAAACTGATCCACCCCAGCGGTTGAAAACTGATCCA
>CALYPF010000017.1 GCA_945271245.1 uncultured Enterobacteriaceae bacterium
CTGGATCAGTTTTCAACCGCTGGGGTGGATCAGTTTTGCACCGTTGGTAACACCATACCTCGTCATCCAGCTCAATTCGGAGCCGATCATTAAAATCAACGTCTTTGAGCGTGGTTAACTGCGAAACGACGGTGGGCAACAGCGTCGCCACATGTTCATTTTCTTCCCGTTGAATCCTGCGCAGCTTAAGCCCATCGCCTTCCAGCCAGATGAAGGCATTTCCCAAACGCTGATCGCTATCAATACCGGTATTCCCTTCCAGATGCAGGAACAGCGGAATGCTCATCCCGCTTCTTAGCGCACCGGCAAAAGTGGGAGGAACGAAGACATGACCAACGCGAACACCAGAAACAGTGGGAATTTGTGCGGAATAACCAATTAACGGGAGCGATGAAAGAAAGGCAACGGAACTGAAACCTACTATCCCTTTGACGATAACTTCCCTGTATCCTGACATGCCTGGTCACTCCCATACCTTCTTGTCTTATCCGTATAACAGGCTGCAATTGAGGTTTTATTTCACCGGAATAAATTTCTCAGCCTGCCAAACTGCGAGATGGCCTTTTTTATCCGCGACATTGACGCGCGCTAAAGTGCGCGCATAGCCAGGCAATAAATAATAATTTTCTTTACAATCTTCGCCTTCTTTAGCCTGCAGGCAGGTGCCATAAGCCACCACGCGCAAAGTGGCATTACCCGTATTTTTTATCGTGCCGTTCGCATATTCGTAATCGTATCGGGCTTTTCCTGGCGCCACGACCAACAGGGTGCCGATGCGAGCAGATGCCGTTGCTACCGCGTTCCGAGGCGAAGCCGCTTCTTGCGCGTCGCTCAGCGCCTGATCAAACCAAACAATGCGATAATAGCGTTCAATCCCATCGTCCGGCCCTTTATAAAAAAAGCGGATAACATCGCTGCTGTTCGCGGGCATTAATAAACTTGCCGGAGTGAGCAATATCTCATCCGGGCGTTCCATTGGAATAACTTTACCGTTCTCTAACGGCGAGTTTATTTTCTCTACTTTAATATTAACCAGGCGACCAACATTGGTAGTGTTTTTCACTTCTTTACTTACAAACTTATTCCCGCTGTAAATAAAGGTTGTAATATCCCCCACATTTAATGCGCTGGCGGAAGATATTCCCAATATATACAAGGCCAGCAGCAAAGTTATTTTTCTCATTTCATCATCCTGAATAAATAAAGAAAATAGGGTGAGCAATATTGCCCACCCTGAAAACAGAAATTAATTAGCTCGTCCAGGTTGCATCGAACTGAACGCTAACGTCACCGCTCCAGATACCTTCCGGCAGGGTGCTAAAATCAGATACTGCAGTCGAGCCGTCTGACGTTGCAGAAATAATCGAGAATTTAAATTTATCCTGAGCGCTGGTACGCCCTGCTGCATTGAAGCTGTTTGACAAGGTACTCAGATTTCCGCCCAGAACACCGCCAGCGGTATCGATCATGACGGTATCCGCCGTTTTATCTACGTCCTGGCCGTTATAGGTTACGCCAACGCTCAGCGTTGAACCGGAAGAGTCCAGTTGAGTCAGCGTATTGGTAACCAGACGTGAAGTCAGTTTAAAAGCGGTAGCCGTGCTATCACCTTCAATAATGACATCAAACAAACCATCCTGCGTATTAAAACCTTTCACGCCAGCGGCATAATCAAAATTTAAACTGCCAAGCGGAGTAACGACCAGCTTGCTGGTAGTATCTTTCTTTGCCGTGGCAGACCAGGTCGCCAGCGCTTCAGCGGTTACATCGGCCGCCTGTGCAGCACCCATCATCCCTGCGAAAGAAACTGCTGTAGCCAGTGCTAAAATACCCTTTTTCATTGAAAACTCCCTTCGTCCTATTATTAAGTAACTGCGTCCTTTCTCAGCGGCATGTTCGGTAGCAGCGCATGTTGTAAAGCAATCCGGCCTTCAGTTCAGGAAAACCTGTTTTTGAGCTAACCGCTGAGACATATACAGACTAACCAAGGAAATTCTCAATTACATTATTAACCTTAGAAATCATAATATACAAAATAAAAAACTGGATTAATGCAAATGAATCACATTAAAAACCAGAATTAACGGCTACAGATAGATGATTATGGAACTTTCGCATTGAGCCCTGATTATCATTAAGCAATACTCAGGATTGAGACAAACCCTACTTAGTGGAATCCAGACAAATCTCCATCTGGCTCTCACGATAACTACCGCATCGCATCAAATAGAGTCGCGACATGTTCGACATAAACCGATGTATACGCCGATCGTCTATCACCAATAAGTATTCATTTTTCGCGCAGGGCACCGGGTGTCTTTCCGCAAAGCTTCGCACGGTATCCGTAATCATCTTTTCCCTGCCTTTTGCTATCGCATCATGATTCAAGAACACTTTGCAGCCGCTCATTTCACCAAGAAATGTTTCGCCCTGCCTGTCAGTGGTGAGCGCAGACCATGCCGCCCATCCCGCCAGCGCAACGATGCATAACGTGGCCAGCATGATGACCAGCCAGCGTAAACGAAACCACGATAGCCGGGCCTGTGACTGCGGCGTTACAGGCAAACGACCAGGATTTTCATTCTGTGCCAAAACCGCGCGATCAACGGGCGTCGGGCAAGCCATAGTTATGTCCGCAGCGCCTTCTTTTGCCGTCTCATTATTTTCACCGAGCCTATCGATGCAGATTTCCTTGCGGAGCATAAAACCTTCACGCGGCACCGTTGCAATCACCTCATCTTCCAGGCCTAAGGTTTTTATCACGCGACGTAATTTGCTAACGCAATGATTTAGGTTGTTATTACTTGAGACCATACCAAAGTCATCCCAGACCTTCTGAAATATCTCATTCCGGGTAACTGTTTCACCGTGGCTTTCAATTAATAATGCCAGTAATCTCTTGGTAGGATTAGAGATAACAATGTTATCTTCCGAGTTAACAATTAAGGAAAGGCTATTAAGATCCGTATCAAAAATAATGCATTCATTGAGCATGTACTTCATGCCGTGCCCACCTTTTTCTTTCCATGAAATTGATACTTTGGCGTAAAAACACACAGCAATGTGTTTTTACATGGCGTTTATGTAAACAGTTGCAAGAGGCGCCTGCTGCTAACCATTTAATTCAATTACTTATAAAAAATTCAGTTAACGCAGGGGAATAAATATTTTTATCATCATCATAACGCGATTTGATAAATAAACATGCCCTTAAGGTAAAGGCCGACATATTAATAAAAAAAATTATCTCCAGCAACAAAAACACATATATCAAATCAATAGTAATTTTCTTACTAAATAAAACCATTTAAGTAATTCCTATAAATTTCTAAGAGCATTCCAGGCGTAAAAAGATAAATATTATCTTTTAAAAATAAAACAAGATAGCCAATACACGGCCAATACCTTTTTCTTAACAACAAGCATCAGTGTTATTATCTAAAACATTTCTTAGCCGACAATCGTGACAGGAACCGGGAATGCCCGCTCACTTACTGATAATCGACGCATTAAATCTTATCAGGCGCATCCACGCAGCGCAGGGCGCTCCCTGTGCTGCCACTTGCCTACGCGCACTGGAACAAATAATCACCAATAGTCAACCAACTCATGCCGTTGCCGTGTTCGATGATGAAGGCCGACATCAGGGCTGGCGACATCAACTGCTGCCCGACTATAAAGCCGGACGAGCAGCCATGCCCGACTCCCTGACTAAGGAACTACCAGATCTGCGGGATGCATTTGCGCATAAAGGGGTTTCCTGCTGGTCGGCGCCGGGACAGGAGGCGGATGACCTGGTCGCCACGCTCGCAGTCAAAGTCGCCAGCGCGGGGCAGCGGGTCACTATCGTGTCAACGGATAAAGGGTATTGCCAGCTTCTTGCGCCGGGGATCGCTCTGCGGGATTATTTCCAAAAACGCTGGCTGGATGCCACGTTTATTGCCCGGACGTTTGGCGTAGAACCCAAACAATTGCCCGATTATTGGGGGCTGGCGGGTATTAGCGGCAGTAAAATTCCGGGAGTGACGGGTATTGGCCCTAAAAGCGCCGCCCAGCTTATTCAGCGCTGGGGTACGCTTGAAAATATTTATCAGACGCTGGATTCACTGGAAGAGAAATGGCGAACAAAGCTGGCGGCGCAGCAAGAGACCGCATTTACTAGCCGAGAAGTTGCGACTTTGCGCGCCAACCTTACGCTGAACGGGAACTTACAGCAGTTAAGACTGACGCGCGAACATCATTAACGTTCGTCGCGTCGACCGCCAACGGCGGCCCACCAGCGGCGAACGTGCACGGTGACTTCTTCCCGGTCATGATAAAGCTGCCGCGCCTGAATTTCAGCATTCACACCAGCGGCCGCCAGCTTATCCCGAATGAATGCCAGATTTTGCGATACCTCTTCATAGCGCTTTTTCATTGGCAGTTTAAGATTAAAAATCGTTTCCCGGCACCAGCCGTTAACCAACCATTCGGTCATCAGCGCTGTCACCTTGGCAGGTTTTTCGACCATATCACAAACCATCCATGAGATATTGTTCCGCGCCGGACGATAGCGAAACCCGTCTTCGCGCAGCCACGTCACCTGCCCGGTATCCATCAGGCTCTGCGCCATAGGCCCATTATCAATGGAGTAAACCCACATATTGCGTTTTACTAACTGCCAGGTCCAGCCGCCGGGACAGGCACCTAAATCCACTGCGTACATTCCATTCGCCAGGCGTTCATCCCACTCATCGGCCGGAATAAAAACGTGAAAAGCTTCTTCCAGTTTAAGCGTAGAACGGCTTGGCGCATCGGACGGGAAACGCAAACGCGGGATCCCCATATAAAAGGGCGAATTATTGGCGCTATATGAATAACCTGTGTAGCAACATCCCGGTGCGATAAAAAAGACATGCACTACCGGGCGCGTCGCGCTGTCATTCTGCGCCAACACGCCCGCGCTACGCAGAGCGGCGCGCAGCGGAACTGTGAATTTACGGCAAAACTTCATCAACTCTTTGCTTTCATTCGTATCCGCGACTTCTACCCGCAAATCACCGCCCTTTTCTACCACGCCCTGCAGCATTCCGATAATTGGCGTTATACGATCTTCGGGCGGTAAATCTTTGAGCAATTCACCGGCCACAAACATCTGGCGCGCAAAGATCAGAGAGCTAAATGGCAGCTCACGCGCTAACTTATCGGCGTCTTCCATCTGGTAACATTCGAAAATGACATAACCGCTGTTATCTTTTACCCGGGCGAAACCATATATCGCCATTTGTCCGGCCTTGTCGGTGATTTCCGCCGCACACTCTTTCTCAAACCCTTGACGGCAATACAAAATCACCTTATTCATTAACAATTACCCTTATGATTCAGGCGCACAGCGCCCGTTAACATGAATAGCCACCCGGTTAAAAAACTGACGCCGCCGACCGGGGTTACAAACGCCCACATTTTTAAGTGAGAAAGCGCCAGGCAATACAAACTGCCGCTAAATAACAGAGTGCCTAACGCCAGAAACACGCTACTCCAGTAAAACCAAATGCTGGTGCGTCGCTGCATCGCTAACGCCAGCCCAAAAATCGCCAGCGTATGAAAAGCCTGATATTCAAGCCCGGTATGTATCCAGCCCATCTCAATAATGCCCAGCGACTTACTCAAAACATGCGCGCCGAATGCACCCAAGGCGACATAGATAAAACCGCTCACGGCGGCGAAAATGAACATGAAACGGCTGGTCATAGTGTTATCCCAAATCATCGCGTGCCGCGCACGCAAAATCATTTAAGTTGGTTCATAGCGAAAGCGAAATTTTTCCTGCTCGCTCGCTGCTTTAGACAGGATCCATTGCCGAAAAGCGGCTATTTTACCCTGTTCAGCCTGGCTGTCATGACAGACCAGATAAAATGCATTTTTACTAACTAATACATCATTAAACGGACACACCAGGCGCCCGGATTCAATTTCGGACTGCGCCATGACGTTATTCGCCAGCGCCACGCCTTGCCCATGAATTGCCGCCTGCAGCACCATCGCACTGTGGCTAAAAATAGGTCCCTGTTGCACATTAATTTGATTGAGGCCCAACTGGCGCACATACGTTTGCCAGTCCCGACGCGAGGCGTCATGCAGCAGCGTAAACCGGGCCAGATCCTCCGGCGCTTTAAGCGGATGTTCGCCAGATAGCAATTGCGGCGCACATACCGGCAGCAAATACTCCGTATAGAGTTTTTCCACCCGCAGCCCCGGCCAATTGCCGCGTCCGTAAAAGATAGCCACATCTACATCGTCTGACAGCTTATCTTCTTCCCTGTCGACCGCCTGAATTCGCACATCAATACCAGGCCATTCAGCGTTGAAACTGGACAAACGCGGCACCAGCCAGTGAATGGCGAAGCTGGGTAACAGGCTCACCGTCAGAGCACCTCTGGCGCTACGCGCCTGTAATTTACGCGTCGCTTCATTTAACTGCGAAAAGATTTCTTTAATATCCTGAAAATAGCTTTGCCCTTCCTCTGTTAACAGCAGAGAACGATTACGCCGACGAAATAATTTCAGCCCCAAAAAATCTTCCAGCGATTTAATCTGGTGACTCACCGCAGCCTGAGTAACAAACAGCTCTTCTGCCGCCTTAGTAAAACTAAGGTGACGCGCCGCAGCGTCAAACACGCGTAATGCATTAAGGGGAGGTAATCGTTTGGACATGGCTATGCTTGCTGATTGTTAAAATTATAAACATAAAGGCAAAGTCATTTACCTATTAGTTTTTTTTATCTGAACCATTATAAATTGTCCGTTGAGCGTGCGCCAGCAAATACCTATAGTGGCGCCACTTCCTAAGCCGGAACGAAAAGTTGCCTGGATAACTCTGGGGGGCTTTTGGCTTGCGGTTGTGATGTTGTGTTGTTGTGTTTGCATTGGGTCTATAGATTCAGACCCGCGGTAGCAGGGCTACCCTTTTCACTTTCTATACATTTACCCTGTCTGTCCATAGTGATTAATGTAGCACCGCAAAAAGCGGTGCTTTTTTTTATGTACATTATTTCAGTTCTGTCATCTCCCTGACTTCACTGCGATTGATTTGCTGCTCATTGCCGTTAGCATCTTTATAGCTAATCATACCGGTAGAATCGTCGGTATTGGGCTTGCCTGAAGAAACAATACTGCGCCCGTCTGTTGTGTGCATCACATAGTTCGAAGAGCATGCCGCCAAGCTAAATACGGCCATGCAGGCTGCCAAAAACATCGTCATTTTATTCATAACATCTCTCCTTGTAGCGTTTAATGCTGATAAATTATTTTCCCAACGTCAGGCCAGAATAAAAGCCCACTATGTACAGCATAACCTGCTTCCTTACTTTTTCCAGCCGCCGGCGCTACGCCCGCTCTGCACACCTTGCCGTTAACGTAAAAATACGTCACGATCGGGTAATTCAGCGAGGTCTCCATGACAACTTTTAACCCCGCCCGCTTCCGCGAGCAATTCCCGGCGCTGGCCGATGCCGGTGTCTATCTCGACAGTGCAGCCACGGCGCTAAAACCGCATCCGGTCATTGATGCCTGCGCCCAATTTTACGCCATCAGCTCTGGTAGCGTACATCGCAGCCAGTACGGCGCAGCTCGTCTCCTGACGGAGCAGTATGAAGCCGCGCGCGATAAAGTCGCGGCGCTAATAAACGCCCCGGAATCGCGCAGCGTAGTCTGGACACGCGGCGCTACGGAAGCCATTAACATAGTCGCCCAGTGCTATGCGCGCCCGCGTCTGACGGCAGGCGATGAGATAATCGTCAGCGAAGCCGAACATCACGCCAACCTGGTCCCCTGGCTGATAGTCGCGCAGCAAACCGGCGCGCGCGTTGTTAAGCTGCCGCTCAGCGCAGACTATTTACCTGACCTGACCCTACTTCCCGCGCTGATCAATTCGCGAACCCGTATTTTAGCGATGGGTCAGATGTCCAATGTCACCGGTGGAATGCCCGATCTGGCTTATG
Source organism: uncultured Enterobacteriaceae bacterium (assembly GCA_945271245.1). Classification (GTDB taxonomy): domain Bacteria; phylum Pseudomonadota; class Gammaproteobacteria; order Enterobacterales; family Enterobacteriaceae; genus Apirhabdus; species Apirhabdus apintestini. Next base: position 7,980 of record CALYPF010000017.1, read on the forward strand.
CCACCAAGCTGGCGCATGCGGCAGGCGCGGTGGTGGTGGTTGACGGCGCTCAGGGCGTAGTCCACTGCCCACCGGACGTACAGTTACTGGATATCGATTTTTACGCTTTTTCAGCCCATAAGTTGTACGGCCCTACGGGGATCGGCGCGCTATGGGGAAAAGCCCACCTTCTGGAAGAAATGACGCCCTGGCTGGGCGGCGGAAAAATGATCGAACGCGTCTCTTTTGAAGGCTATACGCTACAGCCTATTCCCTATCGTTTTGAAGCGGGGACGCCTAATATCGCGGGCGTAACCGGTCTTAGCGCTGCGCTAAGCTGGCTTGAAACCGTGAATATTCATCAAGCGGAATCCTGGTGCCAAAGCCTGGCAACGATGGCGGAAAATGCGCTCAAACGCCGTCCCGGTTTTTGCAGCTACCGCGCTCAGAATGCCAGCCTGCTGGCATTTAATTTCACACATATTCACTATGCGGATATGGCGACTTTGCTGGCGGAATACGGTATCGCGCTTCGCGCCGGGCAGCACTGTGCACAGCCGCTGCTGGCTGCACTCGGTGTTGAAGGCACGCTGCGCGCCTCTTTCGCGCCGTATAATACTCAGGAAGATGTCGAACAATTTATCGATGCGGTTGACCGCGCTCTGGCGTTGTTACAGGACTAAATGAATGAGCAGCGAACATCCTTTTGGAACCACGATTACCGCAGATAGCCTGCGCGCTATTTTTCAGCCGCTTCAGCAGTGGGAAGAAAAATATCGCCAGTTAATACTGCTCGGGAAAAAATTGCCGGTTCTTGATGAGACATTTAAAACACAGGAAAGTGAAATATCCGGCTGTGAAAACCGCGTCTGGTTAGGCTATCGTGTCGCCGCCAACGGCGCATTGCACTTTTTCGGCGACAGCGAGGGCCGTATTGTACGCGGTTTGCTGGCCGTGTTACTGACGGCAGTAGAAGGGAAAAGTGCGGCCGAACTACGAGCGATGAACCCGCTGGCGCTGTTCGATGAGTTAGGGTTGAGTATGCAGCTAAGCGCTTCGCGCAGTCAGGGTCTGGCGGCGCTTGCAGAGGTGGTTAACCACGCTGCAGGCGGCTAGCACAGTGAAAAATTTGGCCCGGGCCAAATATATCAAGATAGCAAAACGCCTGATGCCCGTCGGGCGCTTCACATCCCAACATCAATGCCGCTCGCGTTCCGCTTTCGCCAGCATTTTCTTCAGCACGTGCGACACCGCGACAAAACCGAAACTGGCGGTCACCATGGTTGCCGCGCCAAACCCGGACGCACAGTCCATTCGCTTTGGCCCTTCCGCGCTCTGCTTTGCAGCACACACTGAGCCATCTGCCTGGGGGTACACCAGCGGCTCGGTTGAAAACACGCAGTCAACGCCCAGTTTACCTTTACTGTTCTTCGCCACGCCGAAATCGTGCTTTAATCGTTCGCGCAGCTTCGCCGCCAGCGGATCCTGAATCGTTTTCGCTAAATCGGCGACCTGAATTTGCGTAGGATCCTTCTGCCCTCCTGCTCCACCGGTAGTCACTAGCGGAATTTTATGCCGCCGACACCACGCAATTAGCGCGGCTTTAGGACGCACGCTATCTATAGCGTCAATGACATAGCTATACGGCTGCTGCATCATCTGCGCGACATTTTCTATGGTAACGAAATCGTCGATAACTGTTACCCGACATTCTGGATTAATCTGGCTAATCCGGGCTGCCATCACTTCCCCTTTTGCCTGACCAATGGTATCGCGCAGCGCATGGATTTGACGGTTAGTATTCGTAACGCAAACATCGTCCATATCAATAAGCGTAATTGCACCAATGCCGGTACGAGCCAGCGCCTCAGCGGCCCAGCTACCCACCCCACCAATACCCACCACACACACGTGCGCCGCAGCAAAAAGGGTGAGTGCATCCTGCCCGTATAAACGGGCCGTACCGCCAAAGCGCTGCCGCCAGGCATCAGAAAGGGTTACTGACATGAACAAAACCTCAAAAAAGAAAAAGCGGGCCAATTATAGCGCCCGCCTCAGAGAAACAGAACGATGAAGATTAGCCGCTAAAAAGAGAGTTCCCGGCACCGGGCGCCGTTTTAAGTACCCAAACGCGCCCATAATGATTGTACCACCCGGCGCGATGCCCAGCCTCGGCACCGATCCCCTGGTATATATCAAAGTGCTGCCCCTTAATCGCCCCACCGACGTCAAGCGCCACCATAACACGCAGCTCATACTGCCCGTTAAATTTGCCGTTATTATCTAAAAGCGGTACCTCAGCAAGCAGCGTCGTCCCCGGTGGAATGATACTGCGATCGGCGGCAACGGATGCGCGCTCAACCAGCGGTACAGCGCTGGCACCCTTCACCGGTGCGAACGACTCGGGCTTAAAGAAAACAAAAGAAGGATTTTGTTCAAGCAGTTCGCGAACTTCATATTCGCTGTGCGTTGCGGCCCAGTGGCGGATGGCCTGCATCGACATATCTTCGCGCTTCACTTCCCCACGATCGATAAGCACCTTGCCGATGCTGCGATACGCATGCCCGTTTTTGCCTGCATAGCCAAAAAACACCAGCGGTGAGCCGTCGCCAAAATCCACATAGCCGCTCCCCTGCACATCCATAATAAAATTATCAATCAGCGAATTGCTATAACCCAGCACGTAGCTTTCACTCAGCGCTCCCGCATAAATATCTGCCCGAGAAGGCAAACGCCCACGCTTCGGCGGCATACGATAAAGGGGGTATTGGAACGCGCCCTGTCGGGTATGACGCGCCTGAATGACCGGCGTATAGTATCCGGTAAATTGCACGTTTCCGTAATCATCTGTGCCTTCCATTTGCCAGGCATCCAGCCCGAAGCGCGCCAGCGTGCGTGTATCTCCCCCCGAGCGCAGCCACTCCTCTACCGCGCTGAAAACCGCACTCTGATTTTGATACATACGCGGTGAGGCATTGCGAATTTCACCGATCTGATGAGTGAAATCACCGGCGTTGTTCGGCGCGCCAACCGCATCGGGTTGATTAACCAGCGAGAAAGGTTGTTTAAACTTGCCGTCTTTATACTGCTGGCCCCGATCGGTGGGTTTAGAGCTACAGGCAGCCAGCATCACCAGCACGGCGCTTGTTAAGATTGTTCTGACCCAGGTTCCTTTCATTACATTCTCTTTATTAATAGTTACCGCAGCATGCTTCAGCAAGATAGCAAACGCGACTTGTGATGGAAATGCGTAAGCCAGTTACAGCCTATTAACGTACAGAAAAAAAGCGCTCCTGGGGGTTATTTAAGCAAACGCAAAGGAAAACCCGCAGTTCCTTCAGAAAAGGGTTGCATCAATGCGTCAGGAGAGTATATTGCGCATCCACGGACGCGGGGTGGAGCAGCCTGGTAGCTCGTCGGGCTCATAACCCGAAGGTCGTCGGTTCAAATCCGGCCCCCGCAACCAATTAAGCGCATTAGCGCGAACAATATAAGCAGTAATGACGGACGCGGGGTGGAGCAGCCTGGTAGCTCGTCGGGCTCATAACCCGAAGGTCGTCGGTTCAAATCCGGCCCCCGCAACCAACGTCAACAACAGGCACCCCATCGGGTGTTTTTTTGTTCTTGCGCCCGTTATTTCCCGGCCATCGGCGCTTCCCTGCGCCGCATATATTCTCTTTAACTTCTACGTACGCGCGCGGCGCCGCTGGCAAAATAGGCTTTTATTCCTTTTAATATTGATTCCGCCACCTGCTGCTGAAACGCGGCGGTACGCAGCTTGCGCTCTTCTTCTACGTTACTAATAAACGCAGTTTCAACAAGAATAGACGGTATCTCCGGCGCTTTCAGCACCGCAAAACCAGCCTGCTCGACGCTGTCTTTATGCAGGCGATTAATCCCACCCATATGATCCAAAACCGCTTTGCCAAACTTTAGGCTATCGGTGATAGTCAGCGACTGAACCATATCGAACATCGTGTGATCCAAATAGCGATCCCCGCTGCGGCTCACACCGCCGATAAGATCCGACGCGTTCTGCGTCTTCGCTAAATACCGGGCGGCGGTACTGGTCGCTCCTTTAGTGGACAACGCGAACACGGACGAGCCGTGCGCTGAACGATCGGAAAACGCATCCGCGTGAATGGATACAAACAGATCGACACGCTGCTTGCGCGCTTTTGCAACCCGCACTCCGAGAGGAATAAAAACATCTTCATTGCGCGTCATGTAAGCCTGCATATTCGGCTCTTGCTCAATAAGCGCTTTTAGGCGGCGGCCAATTTTCAGCACCACGTCTTTTTCATGGGTTTTATATTTGCCCGTCGCGCCAGGATCCTCACCGCCGTGACCGGGGTCTATCATAATACTGATTGGCCGGTCGCGCCCGGCTTTGCCCGGCTTAGGCCCTTGTTCAGCCTGAGGAATTTTATCCAGCGACCCCTTATTATAATCTTCCAGCAGAGCCAATAATGGGTCTTTCTCACTGTCGCTATTCGCAGGATACAAATCCATCACCAGGCGTTCTTTGAATTCAGCAACGGGTTTGAGCGCAAACAAATGCGGTGCGACATCCTGCTTCAACTCAAATACCAGGCGCAGCGTCTGCGGGCTAAATTGCCCGACCCGAGCCGATTTAATGTACGGATCGTCCGGATGGACAAGATTTCCCAATTTCTTTAACACGGAATTTAACTGTACGCCGTCAATATCCACCACCAGCCGCGCGGGGTTACTTAACGCAAACTGTCGATACTTAAGCTGATGCGTGGATTCCAGCGTAACGCGCGTGTAGGTTGACGCAGGCCATACGCGCACAGCAATAATTTGGCTATCCGCGGCCAGACCAAGCGGGCTGACGCTTAATAACCACATGGCCCCCGCTCCCTGCAACAAACGGCGACGGCTAAACGAACTGGCTTCCGACATGCTTCTCCCGAGGAAACGATAAGAAATAACAATAATAACTTCAGAATAGCGACCGAAAACTTTAACCAAAGCCGGGCACACTGTCACCCGCAAAAGGGTAAACATCCAATAATGTGTGGAAAAAAACGTGTTAATAATACGTTAAACATGATGAAAACTTTCGCTTGCACCCACCCCTAAAAAAGAATAAAAATACAAATATTATGAATATTAATTCAACAGGCACGCATCATGCTGGAGAGAAATACCGAGCTAGTAGAGGGTTTTCGCCATTCAGTCCCTTATATCAACGCTCATCGAGGCAAAACCTTCGTTATCATGTTAAGCGGTGAAGCCATAGAGCATGAAAATCTATCATCAATCATTAGCGATATAGGATTATTACATAGCCTCGGCATCCGCCTTGTCGTGGTTTACGGCGCTCGCCCGCAAATCGACGCTAACCTGGCGGCGCACGGCTATAATCCTGTTTACCATAAACACACGCGGGTTACGGATGGCAAAACCCTGGAGCTTGTCAAACAGGCGGCGGGATTATTGCAGCTAGAAATTACGGCGCGTCTCTCAATGAGCCTGGGCAACACACCGCTGCAGGGAGCGCATATTAATGTAGTCAGCGGCAATTTCATTATCGCTCAGCCCTTAGGCGTGGACGACGGCGTGGATTACTGCCACAGCGGACGCATACGTCGTATCGATGAAGACGCTATCGCTCGTCAACTGAATAATGGCGCCATCGTTCTAGCCGGCCCTGTCGCCGTTTCCGTTACTGGCGAAAGCTTTAATCTAACTTCTGAAGAAATCGCCACCCAGCTTGCCATTAAACTTCGCGCAGAAAAAATGATTGGGTTCTGTTCCTCTCAGGGCGTTACCGACAGCGACGGACGTATACTCCCCGAACTTTTTCCCAATGACGCCCAGCAGCATGTCACTCGGCGTGAGGCCGAAGGCGATTACCACTCTGGCACCGTGCGTATGTTACGGGGTGCCATTAAAGCCTGCCGCAGCGGCGTCAGACGCTGCCACTTAATAAGTTACCGTGAGAACGGCGCACTGCTTCAGGAACTGTTTTCCCGGGATGGCATCGGTACCCAAATCGTGATGGAGAGCGCGGAGCAAATTCGCCGGGCAACCATCAATGATATCGGTGGAATACTGGCGTTAATCCGTCCTCTGGAACAGCAGGGCATTCTGGTACGCCGCTCGCGCGAACAGCTGGAAATGGAAATTGATAACTTTACTATTATTCAGCGCGATGGCATGACAATTGCCTGCGCGGCGCTTTATCCTTTTAGTAGTGAAAAAATTGGCGAAATGGCCTGCGTCGCGGTGCATCCGGATTATCGAAGCTCCTCACGCGGCGAACTTTTGCTAGAGCGTATCGCCGCCCAGGCAAGAAACCAGGGCCTGGAGCGCTTGTTTGTACTCACTACGCGTAGCATCCACTGGTTCCAGGAACGCGGCTTCGCGCCGGTAGAGATTGATTTACTGCCGGACAGCAAAAAACGGCTCTATAACTACCAGCGTCGCTCTAAAATCCTGATGGCTAATCTGAACTAATTTCGGCGCTGGCAAACGTATTGAGTAAACCGCTGCGCCGTTCGGTACGCGTGTTAATCGCCTGTTTTAATACGCTGGCATCAGCGTACAGGGCCAAAAACGCGCGCGCGCGCGTAATCGCGGTATACACTAACTCGCGGGTGAGCGGCGCAGCGAAGCGATCGGGAAGGACCAGCGCAACGCTCTCAAACTCCGAGCCCTGAGATTTATGCACCGTCATTGCCCATGCGGTCTCATGCTCGGGCATCCGCCCCGGCGGCACGGACTTTAAGGTACCGTCAGGCATTTGAAACCACACGCGCAATCCTGACTCATCGCGCAGAACAATACCGACATCGCCGTTAAACAACCCGAGCGCGCTTTCGTTTCGGGAAATCATCACTGGCCGCCCGTGATACCAGCGTCCGGCCAGTTCACCAGGCGCAATATGCCCGTGCCGGGCCAGCAATTGCTCAACGCGCCGGTTCAGCCCCGCAACGCCGAACGGCCCGGCGCGCAGCGCGCATAAAAGCTGGAATTCGTTAAAGGCTTCCAGTCGCTCATCCGGCGTCGCACCTGGAGACTTCAATGCAGCAAGATAGCGGGCGTAGCCTTTAAGCGTGTCGGCAAGCGCCGCTGCATAATCGTCTCGCGAACGCAGGGGGTGATAAACGATATCTGCATAATCGCCATTCAGCGCAGTCATTGCCATAGGGACATCACCACGATTAACCGCCACCGCCAGTTGACCAATCCCTGACGTTCCATCAAAGCGATAGCTCTTTTGCAGCAAGCACAGTGCGTCGCATAGCATCGGCATCTGCTCGCACTCACCGGCCGACACAGGATTGCCGGTCAAATCACTCAATTCTGCGGCCCGCTCCGGGCTGAAGCCAAAGCGCAGAAAGTGGCAAATATCGCCTAACACCGCGCCCGCTTCTACGGATGCAAGCTGATCGCGATCGCCCAGAAAAATAACGCGCGCATGAGCGGGCAACGCGGCTACAAGCCGCGCCATCATCAGGAGATCCACCATAGAGGCTTCGTCCACCACCAGAACATCCAGATGCAGCGGGTTATCCGCGTGATAGCGAACCTGCTGGCTCCCTGGCTGTACGCCAAGCAGGCGGTGCAGCGTCGTTGCTTCCTCAGGTAACAGCATTTTCTGCTGTGGGGAAAGCGACAAATGACTCAGGGCTTTTCCCAAAGATTCCGTTAATCGTGCCGCAGCCTTGCCCGTCGGCGCGGCCAAGCGAATACGCAGGCGCTCCGGGGTTTCAAGCTGAATAAGCGCGGTCAGCAGTTTTGCTACCGTGGTGGTTTTCCCGGTTCCCGGGCCGCCAGATATCACTGAGATTCGCCGCGTGAGTGCAACCGCTGCGGCAACTTTTTGCCAGTTAACCTCCGATTCACCCGAGCCAAAGAGCGCATCCAGCACCGCATGTAACCGCGTGGCGTCCTGCGCTATCCGGCGATTCTCCTGTAAAAAAAATGCCGCAACCCGGCGCTCATTGTAAAACATGCGATTCAAATAGAGACAATTGTCAGCCAGCTTTAGCGGCGTCGCCGCCGCACCGTCATCGCTAACGGCCTGTGACGCAAGAAGCGCATCGTGCCAGCCTCCAGAAGGCGCCGCATAGTCAAATAGCGCCTGCGCGAGGCCAGCGTGGCGCGCCGGGAAGGCCATCTCGGGCGTTAAACGGTCTAAGGGCAGGCAGACATGCCCTTCTCCGGTATCCCGGCTTAACAGCGCCGCCGCTAGCTGCGCCGCAGGAGCGTTTTCCTCCACCAGCATGGTAGCGAAACGCGCATCCAGCGGACGCAAGAGCTTTAGTGCTACCGCCTGCTGCAGTAACTCAGCCATCTTCATGCGCTCATATCCTCACTTTGTCCGGCAAACAGGGCATCCATCTCTTCTACCAGCCGCTCATCCGGGCGAGTCATAAAGACCCCTCTTTCAGGAGCCTCGCCCGCCATACCGCGCAAAAAGAGGTAAATTACGCCGCCAAAATGCTCTTCATAGGCGTAATCGCGTATTCGCTGGCGTAAATAGCGGTGTAGAGCCAGGGTATAAAGTTGGTATTGCAAGTCATAACGATGCTCGCACATGGCGCGCTCCATCGCCTCACGCGTGTAGGCCTGCGCATCAGCACCCAACCAGTTCGACTTATAGTCCAGCAGGTAATAACGCCCGCGCCAGCGGAACACCAAATCGATAAATCCTTTCAGCATGCCCTGCAACTGTGAGAAATCAAGCGCCGGACAGCGTGCAGAAAGCGGGTCGTAGCGATGCGCGATTTTATCTAACGCCGCCGGGGTCAACGTGGCGTTAACCGGCAGCCAAAAAGCCATCTCGACCAGTTTATCCGCATTGGAAATGCGGCTCAGCGCAGCTCCATCGTTCCCGAGCGGGGTATGTAAAATATCGGTAAGCCAGGCGCACAGGGCTGGCTGCCAGGCGGGATCAAATCCGCCTAATGAAAGCTGTTCTGCTACCCACGCTGCGTCAACCGGCTCGGTAAAATCGATGCGCTCGAATAATGCATGCAAAAAAGTGCCAGGCGACGCCCCTTTGGGAAAGGCATGCGGAGTAAGTAACCGCTCACTTTCTCGATCAAATTTCCCTGCGGCATCAATATCCAGCGTTGGCAGCAGATCCTGGGCGATGTGACCATGCCGCTGTAATCCGCTATAGCTGATCACCCGCCAGCGCACGCCGGACGCTGACGCATATTCGCGTGCCGCCAGCAGTATTTCCTCACCGGCTGCGGGCTGCCAGGGCCGGTTATCGCCATCTGGCGCAACCGGCTCCAGCACCATATTTTCATCACACAAAGAGATTAATGCCTGCCGCAGCCCTTCCGCGTCCATAGGCTCCCCGCGCTGAATAAGCCAGCCTGGGGCGCTGAGATGCAGATCGCTAACGCCTTTTTTTGCCCGCCCGCCGCGAAATATGGGTGCAATGCCGAGGCAGCAGTGCCACTGTGAGCGCGTCATCGCCACATACAGCAGTCGCAAATCTTCCGCCAGGCGCTCTTCTTCTGCCAGCCCAAGGCTTTCTGCATCATTGCTCAGATCCAATAGCGCTTCAAATGACTGCCGGTCGTGATAAAAAGCCTGTTTTTGCGGCCTGAAACCGGCGATAAACGGCAGGCAAACCAGAGCGTATTCCAGTCCTTTAGATTTATGAATCGTGACTATCTGGACTAAATGACGGTCGCTTTCCAGACGCAGCTGCTGCGAGTCGGCTCGGTTATCCGGCTCTGCAATTTGCTGCGCCAGCCAGCGAATTAGCGCGGGTTCGCTATCCAGCCTGGCGGAGGCTTCCTGAAGCAGCTCGCTGAGGTGCAGCAGATCGGTCAAACGACGTTCACCGCCAGGGGTAGCCAGCATATTTTCCGCTATGCGGCGCGCAGCCATCAGCCCTTTCAGCATGGGCATTACCCCGCGCTGTCGCCATAGCATCCGCCAGCCGTCAAACTCTTCAACCAGCTTATCCCACGCCTGTTCATCCTGATTTAGCGCATCCAGCATCGCCGCGTCCAGCCCCAGAATCCCTGTCGCCAGTGCGCTGCGCAGCGCGCTATCTTGCCCCGGCGTGAGTACCGCCTGCAGTAACCAGAGCAGCTCGCTAGCCTCTCGGGTTGCAAAAACGCTATCCCGGTTAGAAAGATACACGGAAGGAATATTGAGCGTGCGCAGCGCGTCGCGTATCAGCGCCGCTTCGGCGCGGCTGCGTACCAGAATAGTGATGTCGCTTGCCTGCACCGGTTTCGACTTCGGCTGCCCGGACTCGTCACGCCACAGTAACGCACTGCCGCGCTCCCCGCCTTCCAGCCACTCTCGCACCTGAAGTGCGCAGCGCTGCGCCATCAGTTGTTGGTACTCACTTACGCTAACCCCTTCGCCGGGCACCAGCCAAAATGTCAACGCTGGCTGCGTGGCCTCATCAACGGTAAAACGCATACGGGCGTTTCGCGAGGCTGGTTCAACGGGAAGAAAAGGAATTTGCCGGAATAAAAAAGGGTTACTTTGATGCGCAAACAGGCGGTTAACGCTCTGCACCATGCCCGGGGCCGAACGCCAGTTGGTCCCCAGCGTATAGTGGGCGCTTACCTCTGAGCGCGCGCGCATATAGGTAAAAATATCCGCGCCGCGAAAAGCATAAATCGCCTGTTTGGGGTCGCCAATTAATAATAGTGCCGATTCAGGTTGGCGTAGCCAGATACGTTTAAAAATACGATATTGCTGAGGGTCGGTATCCTGAAACTCATCGATCATCGCAACCGGGAAACGCCGACGAATGGCCTGCGCCAGCGCTTTGCCTCCCGGCTGGCGCAGCGCTTCATCAAGCCGGCTTAGCATGTCATCAAACCCCAGCTCTCCGCGACGCTGTTTCTCTCGCGCCACGGATGTGCGAATTTCATCTATAGCGCGCGCAATGACCAGATCGCGTAGCGAAAGCGGTTCATCCAGCAATGCCTCAATGACATCGAAAAGCGTATGTCGGGGAGGCTCCCATTTTTTTGTTTTCTGTACCAAAAACGAGGTGGAAAATTTACTTAGCGCCTCCGGCAAGCAATAAGACGTGGTTTCACTAATTGCCCATTCATTAACTTTTGTAATCCAGACTGGCAGGTTTTTGCTGCTGAAACTGCGTTTATCAACGCCGGATTGGGCAATTAGCCCTTCCAGCTCTGGCGCCGCATCCCGCCACTGAGCTTTTACGGCGTCGATGCGCGCAATAATGCGCTCGTGGCGTTCCTGAAGCGTCTCTTCAGAAGGCGGGCATCGTAGCTGCGGCGCTTCACCCGACAGCCATGCCTTTATTTCACGCAGCAGCGCCTCCGGCCCGGACCATATATCACTTACGGCCTGCGCTACTGGCCGTGATAACGGATAACAATGCCGACGCCAGAAGTCGGCGCACGCCTGGCGCTGCAGCAGGCTCTCATCCTCAATAAGTTTCTGCTCAAACAGCATGCCGGACTCAAACGCATTCAGACTCAGCATACGCTGACAAAAACCGTGGATGGTGAACACGGCGGCTTCATCCATTTGCCGCTCGGCAAATCGCAGCGTGCGAGCCGCCTGCGCCCAGTCGGGAATTTCATTGAGTAATCGCGCCATTAGCGGATGTTCGCTATGCCCGCGAATGCAGGCGATACGCAATGCGTGAATATTTTCCCGAATACGTCCGCGCAGCTCTCCGGTCGCCGCTTCAGTAAACGTGACGACTAACAGCTCCTCCACGCTGAGCGCGCGCACCGGCGCAGCATCCCCACCCAGCCCTAGCAGCAACCGCAAATAAAGCGCTGCGATGGTAAAGGTCTTTCCAGTGCCGGCCGACGCTTCGATTAGCCTGTCTCCATAAAGAGGCAAACATAATGGATCGAGTGACTGTGCGGCTATCTCACTCATAGCGTGCTCATTGAGGTTCTTGTCTTAACGGAAAACTGTGCTGCAATCGGCTGACGTCATCTTCAGGCTGCCAGCCACGAGGCCGAGCGAACAGAGTCTTTCCACCCTGGCTGCCGGCAATTTGCGATAAAATTGCAGCCCCGCTATGGGCTATCACAGCCTGATGGAAGTAATCGGCCAGCTTCTGAGGAGACAGCGTTTTAATATAGGCAATAACTTTGTCACGGGAGTCAAATGCCAGATTGCCCCGATCAAAATCTTTGCTATAGCGCGCCGCTTCTTCACCCATGGTTTGCGGAGCCTGTAACATTTCCCCGATCACACCCCGTTGAATACGTGAGAAATCAACCGCGGAAAGCCGACGCAAACGCGATTCAACGCCCGGGAAAAAGGCCTGGTAACGCTGCCAAAGCGCCGCGGGCTGTTTATCGCTACTTTGCAGCAAAAACCCAATACCCCACTGTCGTCCTAATGCCATAGGGAAGGCGAATACCGCGTAACCTAACTGTTCCTGCGTGCGCAACTGATTGTAAAACCAGGGCTGGACGATTTGCGCCAGCATCGCGCTATAGGCAGCGCTCTGCGTCTCATCGTACCCAACAGGGACAAAAACCGCCGCTAGCGCTGAGTCTGTGCTTTTACCTTTTTCCTGCATCACAATGCGGCGGGATTTATCAACCAGGATGTCCTGAGAGCGGCACCATTCCCCCCCTTCAAGCTGAAGCTGGCGCTTTATCTGGCGCGCCAGAGAGGTTGAAGCTTCCGGTGTCATGTTGCCGAGCACAAAAAATTCCGGTTTAGCACCGCGTCTCAATGTCTCACGATAGCGCAAGACATCGTCCATAGTGATTGAAGGCAGCAGCGCACGGCGCGTTGCGCGCTGGAAGTAAGGCACCTGTGAAAGCATTTGTACAGGCATAATTGCCTGCTCATAAGGCTTCCCTTTTTCAGCAGAATCAAGCATACGAATATACCAGGCTTTTGCCTGCTCAAGCCAGGCGGACTGCGGCTCATAGTTAAAATAACCGTCAATCAATCGGGTAAATAATTGCGGCAGGCGCTGCGTGTATCCGCTGGCATTAACCATTAACCCGCTGTTGGCACTGGTCGAGAAACTGATCCCCCCCACGGAAGCCTGATTCCCCAACTCATCCAAAGCGGCACCTGCCATATAATCATTTAGCGCGAACAACACCTGATTTCGGGCGCTGTTCATCGCCCGTGGATTTCTGAACACCGCAGTAATATCCGCTCGCGGCTCGCTGGCAAAATGCTGGCTTGGCATATAAAACACGCGCAGCCCCGCCTCGTTCACCAGCAGCGACGGATGCGAATATGCCTTTTGCGGTGCGATCAGGGTAAAGTCATCCGGAATATACGGATTGAGCGCCGGCAGAGCCAAATGGATCTTCTGAGCGGCGTCGCGCCACCGCGCCAGGCGCGACGGTGTGATTTTATCAACCTGATAGGGCGCATTAACGAAGTACGCCATTTTGTTATGAGGTTCATCCGGGCTGATGAACCAGATGCGCGCATTGTCTGGCGTCATCATCGCCAGACGCATTTGTATCGCCTTAGGATCGTAGCGATCGGCAATATTCGCCGCATCCAGAATATGGGGCACAGGAACCTGAAGCATGGTATCTGCCAGCCATTCAACATAACTCATATCACGCGTTATCGTCGGATAGCGGAAGTCCAGATCCAGCACATTGGCCAGTTCATCGAAATAGCGTTTATCGATGCCCTTTTCACGCAGCAGCGATAAATAGCTAAATATCGCCGCCACTACGCGATCCCGATTTTGCAGACCTTTGTCTGTTAAAGAAACGGCTATCGAAAACACGCCGCCGTTTCCGCTGGTATTCGGATCGGCGCTGGCGCGCACGTCTTCCGCCAGCCCCTGTTTTTGTAACCAGTCGGAAAGCGTATTTTCGCTACGGTTGCCTATCAAATAGCTAATTAACTCGTCCGATTTGCTTCGGAACGCCGCGCTGTTGTTTTCAATGCGGAATTCAACGCGGATGACCTTACGCGGCTGTGCGGGAATGTAATGAATAATCTCGCCTTTTTGTGCATCAGTGACTACCGGCACCGTTATCGCAGGAGCGGCGATATTGCGGTTCTCAATACGTCCGTAGCTTTGGGCGGCGATATTGGCCAGTTGTGGAAGAGGCTGTTTGCCATAAATAACCGCCTTCATCAAATTGGCGGAATACCAGCGCTGGCGGAAGGCCAGCAGCGCATCGTGTAATTTACTGCCGGGCTTGTCTTTAAGCGTTTCCAAATTGCCGCCAGAAAAGCGCGAGCCAGGATGCGCCGGATTTAGCGTTTCAGCGCTAACCTGCGCCATGCGCATGCCATCCCGGGTGCGCGCCATAGTGAGTTCTGCGTTAACGGCGTTGCGCTCACGGTTGGCAAACTCGGCCAATAAATTAGGGGCAGCAATCGCATCCGCAAGCCTGTCGACAGCCGGTGCCAGCGCATCGTTTTCAACCTCAAGATAATACGCCGTCCGATAAGGGGCTGTGCTGGCGTTGTGGCTGCCGCCGTGCATTTTTAGAAATTCAGCCAGGCTATCAGGTTCAGGATATTTGTGAGACCCCATGAGCGTCATATGTTCAAGGTAGTGCGCCATGCCTAAATGCGCGTCAGGATCCTGCAGCGATCCCACTGGCACAATGAGCGCAGAGAGTGATTTCACCGCCTGTGGATCGGAAACCAGCAGCACAACCATGCCATTATTCAGGCGAATAGCCTGATACTCTCGGGCATCTTTTTCGCTTTTATGAATCGTTTCCTGAATAGGCTGCCAGCCGCTTTCTGCATAACTTATTGGCATCCAAATCACGGCCATGAAACAACAAATCTTTAACCAGGCACCGCATTTACGCATTCATTAACCTCATTGATTACGGCTTCTGTGCCGCGAAGTGTCGTATTACATCCATTTATTCTACGTGTAACAGGCCTTTTATCGCCTTCCCGACGCTCTAAGACCGCTGGCTATGTTGAAACATCGGTAATAACCAGCGCTGCGCTTCACGTACTATCGTTTCATAACGTTGCTGGTCGAGATACTGCCATAAACGCTGTAGCCAGATATCTTCACCTTCTCCCGCAACGATAGGGTTTCCTTCCCACGCCTGGATGACTTTGCTCTGCGCCTTAAGCTGCGCTGCATCATCCCAGTGAATATCTCTCAGATTTGCGTCATAGCAGGTTTTTATCCAGGCGCCGGCGCAGGCGGGAAGCAACATTAGCGGCTGATTTAACCCCCGAAGGTAGCCGTCCATATAATCGCCTAAGATAGCCTGCGCCTGCGGCGGTTCCAGTGCGGGAAAATGCCACTGTGAATCAAGGCGCCCCAATAATCGGCTTTCACCCTGTCCGCCGCTGGCACAATAGACAAGATGCTCAAGCCAAAGTTGCAGGCCGTGCCTTTCTGTGAGTATGGAAGGGCGCCAGCGCAATAGTCCATCGGGCTGAACGTCCGTCAGCCATCCGGTAAGATGAAGCCCGTTTAAAGCGAGATCGATTTCTCTGTTCTCTCCCTGCTGGCGCTGTTCCAGCACCCGCCCGGCTAACTGCTGCATTTCCTGAAGCTGCGACTCCCACCAGATATCGCCGAAAGCGCCGTAGGGCAGTTCCCCCGCCGCACGATATCTCTGATAAAGCAGCCCGGCATCCTGCTCTCCCACCAGCGTATTCAACAACTGATGATTAAGATGGAAGCGGTGCAGCGCATCAAGCGTGAACGGTTCTTCATCCGGGAGTTCCGCATCTTCGACAGAAAAGTTAACGCGCAAACGCATCTGGAAAAAAGCGCGCACCGGATGTTGCCAGAAACGCTGTAACTGACCAACCGTTAGCGCATCAACGGTTAAAGGCGCTAACGGTTGGACGAAATCAGGTATTTCGATGCCCTGTTCGCCAGCCGCCGGGAGCCACTCTTTTGCAAAGCTTTGGTGCTCCTCGCCGGGCAGAAATCCTCGCGCGTCAAACGGCGTGCGCGGATGCTGGCAGGCAATATGCTGCGCCACTCGCTCCGCGCTTTCATCGCAGTTACATTCCTCATCACCGGGTAAATAGTGACTATTGGCGATATAATTGAGAAGTTCCTCTACCAGCACCGACGGATAGCGTTCGCTATTATCCTGAATGGATCGCCCAATATAGCTTATCCACAGGCGCTGCTGCGCAGAAAGCACCGCTTCAAGAAAGAGATATCTATCGTCGTCCCTTCGGCTGCGATCGCCCCGCCTGGGTTTTTCGCTCATTAAATCAAACCCTAACGGGGAAAGCGCTCGCGGATAAACGCCGTCATTCATGCCAAGCAGGCAAACCACTTTAAATGGAATGGAACGCATAGGCATGAGTGTACAAAAATTGATAGGCCCCGCCAGAAAGCGCTGGCTGATACGCTCCTGATCCAGCCGACGCGTAAGCTCGTCTCTTAAGAGTGTGACGGGAACTGTTTCCTGATAGGCGGCGTCGATTCCCTGGCTTATAACGTTTTGCCACTGCTGCTCGATAAGCGTTATCACCGCTTCCGTGTCGGTATCCGGTAAAAAGCATGCATCGAGCATTTCACGACAAACCGGCAGCCACTCGGCCAAGACACGCGCATCCGCCAAAATTTCGCGCCACTTGCTTAAGCACATTAATAAATCGGCAAGATGGCCGATAAGCGTCGCAACCAGCCCGGTAGATTCATCATAGGGTAAAACTGAATGCCAGGCGCCGGCCCGGCTTTCCATGGCGTATCCCAGCAGCATACGCGTTAAACCAAAACGCCACGTGTGCTGCCCGGTAGCAGGCAGGCCCATGTCCCGCACGCTGTCATCGTCTAATCCCCAGCGAATGCCAGATTCACTCACCCACTGCCGTAAATAGCGCAGACCGTCTTCATCGATATTGAAACGCGCGGCCAGCGTCGGGACTTCAAGCAATGCCAGGACGTCCTGCGCGGAAAAGCGGCTATCGGGCAGCGCCAGGAGTGAGATAAAGGCCTGAATAACCGGATGTGCCTCCCTGGCGCGCCGATCGGATATTGCAAACGGAAGCTTGCGCTCATCGTTTACGCTGCCAAACACCGCCTGGATAAACGGGCTGTAGCTGTCGATGTCCGCCACCATCACAATAATATCGCGCGGAGTCAGGGCGGGGTCCGCCGCCATCATTGCCAGCAGGCTATCGTGTAAAACTTCCACCTCGCGCTGAGGGCTATGACACACATGCAGTGAAATGCTGCGATCCTCGGGCATAAGTAGGCATTTTTTATCACTTCGGGCGAATTCCTTAGCGTTTAGCCCAACCACCTCACGATTGCGCAGCTCCAGCAAATCGCCCTGCACCCGCTGCAATAAATTATCCGGAGGTATATCGACAAACGCGTCCAGCTCTTCTGTAAGCTCCAATTCAGAGAGTAAATACAAATAATCGCGCCCAAGTTTACCCCACGAGGCCAGTAGCGGGTTGCCGAGGTCTTGCTCTCCCTGTTCATTAAAGCGCAGCGCTGCATTCCGGGAGTCGGGAAACAGGGGCAAGCGCCGATCGCTACCTGCAATACGCCGCTGCCGCCCCAATAATCGGGCTAAAAACGCAGGATCTTTTATGTCCCCCCAATAGCCACGGCAGGGATTGGTGAAAAATAGATAAACTTCAATATGCTGCCCAAGCGCCTGTAATGCTTCCAGATACACGGGAGGCAACGCTGAAATACCGCAAATAAAGATGCGCGCAGGCAATCCGTCCGGTGGAGTATCCGCATTTTGCAGCGTCTGGATAAAGCGACGATATAAATTAGCGCGATGCCAGGGCGCCTGCCCCAGCTGTTCGGTTACAGAAACCAGCCCGCGCCAGAGCGCAGCCTGCCAGCGCTGAGCGTCACTCAAACCGTCAACTTCTTTGTTCGCCTCCCAGCGGAGCAGCCAGTCAGGACGATAGACCAAATATTGGTCAAACAGATCCGCAACGCGATTGGCTAACTGAAACAATTTGCGTTTGTCATTATCCTCTGACAGATAATGCCGCAGCGCCTCAAATTCCGGCAGATCCAGATATTCGGGCAACAGGCTCATTAACTTCCAGCCCATGCTATTCTTGTTAAATGCGCTTTCCTTAGGCATTTCGGGCAGCACACGTACAAACATTTCCCAGATAAAGCTGGACGGCAGCGGAAACCGAATATTGGCGGCAATGTGAAAACGCTGAGCCAGCGTCATTTGCAGCCACTGCGACATACCTACGCTTTGTACCAGAATCACTTCCGGCTCAAACGGATCTGCCAGCGGCTGCTGCCCAACAATAAACTCCATCATTTCTTCCAGCACGTCGAGCCGGTTGGAGTGATAAACTCTCAGCATAGTGTTTTCCGACGATTCCAGTCTGCATCTACGAATTTAGCCCACTGCATTATGGTGACTATGGCGACGATGACGATAACAAGTTTGGGCAACGCTCGCGCCGTAAAGGCTGACCGCTTCCATGCATATCAGGCACAAAGAGGGTGATGCTGACACATCCGTGCAATAAAGTCTCGCTTTGTACCGGTAGCTGGTCCGGAGAAACCAGCGGCCATTCCTCAAGCCGTTTTACGTTCGCCCGCCAGTGATTCTCCAGCGCACGCTGAGCGACAAAGCCCTGAATTAGCGAGCGCTGCCAGCCGCTTAATGTCGCAGCAAAAATGGTGCAAAGAAGTAGCGCTATCAGCGTTCCCGCCAGGCTAAATCCCCTTTGCCCTGAATCGATGGCAGTTCGCATTCATCCTCCGGCGTGTACGGGCAGAAGTCGCTCCATCCGCGGGGATGGAAGTGAACTTTACCGTTGCTATAAGCGCCACGGCGCCAAAACCGCAGTCTCTCCTGAGCGTCAACGCCCGCAATAAGTAAGTTATCTCCCGGCATCATTTTCACACAGGCTCTTCCGCCGCCGCGTGCCTGCTGGCACTGCCACTCGGTATGCGGGGACCACGCCAGCGAAGCGCTCTCATCAAGAGCCGATAGCGCCTGCAATGTCATGCGCAGATACTGTATTTCAGTATGGACACCGGATAAGCGGGAAATATAAAGCTGATTCATTCCCCAGAGTAACTGCGTCGCCAGTAGCATCAGCACAGCCAGCATGAGCCAGACGACGTTACCGCGCTGCGCGTTCATCACAGGTTAAAGCCGCTTATAGCCGACTCGGCGCTTAAGGAAAATGCGTTTCGACCGCCTGAGCGCGCCTCCAGACGCAGCGTCAATAGCGGCGGCCAGGGCAGACGCTCTTTGCGAACGACAGTAAAACGCGTAATGGTGAGTTCCACAGGATTAGTCATTTTCTCCCAGCCTTTACCCACGCAGGAAAGCGTATCACCATGCGTTTCCAGGCTCCCTTGTTTTAGCCGGTAACCTATTCGCTCCCGCCCGTCACCGGATCGCTTATCTCGCTGTATTAACACACAGTTTTCATGTTCCTGAATACGCAGCCCCTCAAACGCGCAGACCTTGCGACAATAACCCGCGCGCTGGAGCGATTTTCCGATGGTTAACGCCAGGCGCTGCATATCTTCTTCCAAGCCTTGCTTATAGAAAATACGCAGCGATGCGTGCTGCAATGCGCTAATAAGCTGCCCGGCTCCCAGCATAATGAGGGCTCCTAATGCCGCTGACATTAGCGCTTCTGGCATGACAAATCCGCGTGACGATTCAATTAACATGCGCGCTTACCCTCAAGACACAGGCGAATACGCCCCCAACTGGAAATAATAATACGCCAGCGGCCGCCTGCATTCCCGAGCGACAGATGCCCGGCCCAGGCCGTATTACGTAAGCCATAGAAATGAATATTACTTGCATCGCCCTCCAGCCAGATATCCGGCACGGTGGGGCGCCAGATATGCCGACTTTGGGGAGAGCACGCCGCCCCTGAATTCGCGCAGGCGGTAAGCGCCCACTGTTTGTTCTGCTGCGTAAGCCGAATATGAAAATCCCTGTTAGTCGCATTCGCTTCATCGCGTATTTGCTGTAACCAGGCCCGCAGCAATAGCGCATTTTGCTGTAAACGCTGTTGCTGCTGCCAGTGACGCCAGCCGTAAAGGCCACCAACGCTGAGCGAGGCCACAATGCCCATTACCAGCACCAGCTCAATCAATGTAAAACCCTGCTTTGTCTGATTCATGAAGGCTATTGTGCTTATTGATACGGCTACCGCCAGCCTAATTTAGGCTGCCTGCGCGCTGGCTCGCACACGCATTGACTTCGTTGCCAGTGGTTACACTATCCTGGAAGATGATACGCAAATCAGTCAGGCTCTGTTACGGGGGAGTATCTCTTTAGGGGGAACTTCGCTTCGGTGAGCCGCTCTTTTGTCGATAACGCTCTTTTTACGCCGAAGCTCGGTATCCAACGCAAGAAAACGCCAGCGCGGGTATAGCATTTTCCACCGGCAGGCGCCCGATAATGAGCTAACCAGAAGTGAGGCAGAGTAGGGAGTGAAAGCCAGGCGCAGAGACCAGGATAAAGCCGTATATAACGTTACGTTATCCTGACTTCTGGCGGGCGCAGCGCCGTGGGAAAAACACCATGATGCTAATGCCGTAGCGCGGCGCCCGCTAACGATAATACTAAAGAAGCCGCGCGATTAAATTGCTACCGGTGCTTTGATAGCCGGATATGGATCGTAGCCTTCAATTTCAAAATCATCGAAGCAATACTCAAACAGCGAATCAGGCTTTCGCTTAATGACGAGCTGCGGCAAGGGACGCGGCTCACGCGTTAATTGCAGACGGGTTTGCTCCAGATGATTACTATATAAATGCGTATCTCCGCCGGTCCACACGAAATCACCGGCCTCCAGATTGCACTGCTGGGCTACCATATGCACCAGCAGCGCATAGCTGGCGATATTAAACGGCAGGCCAAGGAAAACATCGCATGAACGCTGGTATAGCTGGCAGGACAGCCGCCCATTTGCTACGTAAAACTGGAAGAAGGCGTGGCAAGGAGCCAGCGCCATCTCATCCAGCTCGCCGACGTTCCACGCCGACACGATAATTCGCCGTGAATCCGGGTCGCTTTTAAGCTGTTCCAGCACTTTTGCGATTTGATCTATTGAGCGCCCGTTAGGGGCGCCCCAGCTACGCCATTGTTTACCGTACACGGGCCCCAGGTCGCCGTTTGCATCGGCCCATTCATCCCAGATAGTGACATTGTTATCATGCAAATAGGCAACGTTGGTATCGCCTTTCAGGAACCACAGCAGTTCATGAATGATGGAGCGAAGATGGCAACGTTTCGTCGTCACCAGCGGAAACCCCTTGCTGAGGTCAAAACGCATTTGATGTCCGAAAATCGAGAGAGTGCCGGTGCCGGTGCGATCGTTTTTTGGCGTCCCTTCGGCTAACACCTTTTTCATTAAATCAAGATACTGTTGCATATGTCCTCAAGATACCTGCGGCTGACGGCGGCGATAGGCCCAAATCATCATGACAAGCCCGGCAACAATCATCGGAATTGAAAGGATCTGCCCCATACTGATGTACTGCACCCATGCCCCGGTAAACTGCGCATCCGGCTGGCGGAAAAACTCAACGATGATGCGAAAAGCGCCGTAGCCAATAAGAAAAAGCCCGGATACCGCCCCGGTTGGGCGCGGTTTGCGAATAAACAGGTTAAGAATGATAAACAGCACGATGCCTTCAAGAAAAAGTTCGTAGAGCTGTGAAGGATGGCGCGGCAATACGCCGTAGGTGTTAAGCAATGCCTGCCATTGGGGGTGTGAAGGCAAAAGCCCGATATCTTCACTGCGGGAGCCGGGGAATAACATGGCAAAACGAAACCCGGGATCGACGCGCCCCCACAGCTCTCCGTTGATAAAATTGCCTAAACGCCCGGCGCCTAAGCCAAACGGAATCAGGGGCGCAATAAAATCGGAGACCTGGAAAAAGGTGCGCTTTGTGCGATACGCGAAAATCAGCATGACGCAGATAACGCCGATAAGCCCGCCGTGGAAGGACATTCCCCCGTCCCACACCCGAAATAAATACAGCGGATTATCCAAAAATAGCGGCAAGTTATAGAATAAAACGTAGCCAATACGCCCACCGAGGAACACGCCCAGGAAACCGGCGTAGAGCAGATTTTCCACTTCGTTTTTCGTCCAGCCGCTTCCCGGTCGATTAGCGCGCCGCACCGCTAGCCACATCGCAAAAACGAATCCCACCAGATACATAAGCCCGTACCAGTGAAGTGAAACCGGGCCGATGGAAAAAATCACCGGATCGAAGTTAGGGAAACGCAAATAGCCACTGTTCATCTGTCACCATAAAGCTGTTTATCCCGCCCGCGCGTTGGGCGGATTGATACGTTACGCGCCCTCACCGGACGCTCCCAAAGCAGCGGATCATAGCATAAAGCCCTGGCAGGAAACGTCGCGAAGATGTAAAAGAACGCGAGAAACGCCGTTCCTCAGCGCCCGCCGCGTATTAAACCACCCACGCCGCGCCGCTCCATAAAGGCGGCAATTTGATGCCGCACTTCGGTCACAAGCTGCGCCTCCAGGCTGCGCTGCGCCAAAGCCTGCGCCTCTTCCAGAGTAATATGCCGCAGCAGGTATTTAACCCGGGCCACAGAGCGCGCATTCATTGAAAGATGATGGTATCCGAGGCCGACGAGCACCGCGACGCACATCGGGTCGCCCGCCATTTCACCGCAAAGCCCGATATCCAACCCGGCGCTTTGCGCATCCCGGGCAATCACCGACAGCGCCCGGAGCATTGCCGGATGCAGGCTGTCATAAAGCCCGGCAACGCGAGTATTATTTCGATCGACCGCCAATAAATACTGCGTCAGATCGTTTGATCCTATTGAGATAAAATCTACGCGCCCGGCAAGCTGCGGCAGCATAAAGATCATGGAAGGTACTTCCACCATCACGCCAATACGCGGTGTGGGAATGGCATAGCCCAGCCCGTCCTCTACTTCGCGCCAGGCGCGGTCGATAAGCCGACGCGCCTCATCCACTTCATCAAGGCTGGTTATCATCGGCAGGAGGATACTGAGATTGCCGCTGGCGGCGTTGGCGCGCAGCATGGCGCGCACCTGGATCAGGAAGATCTCTGGCTGATCCAGCGTGATACGCATGCCCCGCCAGCCGAGACTGGGATTTTCTTCGCTGATAGGCATGTAGGGCAATTGTTTATCGGCGCCCACGTCCAGCGTACGCAGCACCACAGGCTTATTGCAGAACGTTTGCAGCATGCCCTGATATTGGGCGACCTGCTCTTCTTCCGAGGGAAAACCGCTCTGTAGCATAAACGGAATTTCTGTGCGATACAGGCCGATGCCGTCTACCCACGCTCCCTGCTTTTCTTCAAGCTCCGGGCTAAGACCGGCATTAAGCATCACCTGGATACGCTCACCGCTTTTCAGGCGCGCGGCCTGAGTCGCCTCTTCTTCTGCCAGCTGACTGAGCGCATTTTCTTCGCCAATTACCCGCTGATATTCCGTTATCAGCGTCGGCCCCGGATCGACCAGCACCTCCCCCCGATAGCCATCAACAATGAGCATTCGCTGATGCAGCATCTGCGGCTGGATATCCGCGCCCATAACGGTGGGAATGCCCATCGCTCTGACCATAATCGCCGCGTGCGAATTGGCCGCGCCGTCGCGAACCACAACGCCTGCCAGACGCTCCGTCGGTACTTCAGCGAGCGTGGCGGCCGATAGCTCATCGGCAACCAGAACAAAGCGGGCAGGCCAGGTATTTGGCCCCAGGATCGTATCATCAAGCTGGAATAGCAGGCGCTGACCCAAAGTGCGTAAATCAACGGCCCGCTCTTTAAGATAACCGTCATTAAGCCTGGCAAAGCGTGCGGCGAATTTTTCAATTACTTTTCTGACGGCCCATTCGGCAACGGCACCCTTTTCAATCTCTGCGTATAACTCACGGCGCAGGTTAACGTCAGACAGCAGGTGGATATACAGATCGAAAATCGCCGCGGTCTCTTTTTGCGCGCCTGCGGCAAAGCGTTTACTGAAGCGCCGAAACTCCGCAGAAGCCTCTTCCAGAGCAGAAGAAAGGCGCTCGCGCTCACGGGCGACATCCAGCGTAGAGGCCTCCGGCACCTGCTCAATCAGCGGCATCGTGGTATCCATCCACCCTTCTGCCACCGCCACGCCGGGTGAGGCCGCAAGTGCGCGCAGGCGCGTTTGCCGATATTGCCCGAACAGCGCGGTTAATTGCGACTGAGAGAGAATGGCGGCCATTTGCGTTGCGAGCGTGACGAGGAAAGATTCTTCGCTCTCATCGAACTGCCGCTGTTCACGCTGCTG
This sequence comes from uncultured Enterobacteriaceae bacterium, assembly GCA_945271245.1. GTDB lineage: Bacteria > Pseudomonadota > Gammaproteobacteria > Enterobacterales > Enterobacteriaceae > Apirhabdus > Apirhabdus apintestini. The sequence continues at coordinate 32,162 of CALYPF010000017.1, forward strand.
GACCACGAGAATACCGAGCAACTGACGGCGCTGGATAATAGGCACGCCCAGAAAAGCACGAAAGCGTTCTTCTTTTACGGCGGGGATAAATTTAAAGCTCGGATGTTTTTGCGCGTCGGCTAAGTTAATAGGCTCGGCCAGACGGCCCACTAGCCCTACCAGGCCTTCATCAAACGCTAGGGTAATGGTGCGACCGCGCGGCTTTTTAAGGCCCCGCGTCGCCATTAGATAGTAACAGCGCCGTTCATGGTCGGCGAGATAGACCGAACAAACCTCCGTATCCATTGCGCGGCAAATGTCATTGACCAAAATTTCCAGCGCCTCGCTAAGACGGGGAGCGCTGGCAACTTTTTCGACTATCTCTCGTAGCGGAGTAAGCATATTACGCGTGGCCTAGCCTCTTTTTCGCCGCCAGTGGGGCGATGAATGCCGCTGAGAGCCTGGCTCCTGCATCGGCATTACCACGCTGGCGAACTCTTTCATTACGCGACGATAGACATCGCGTTTAAAAGACACCACTTGCCGAACCGGATACCAATAACTCACCCAGCGCCAGCCATCGAATTCGGGCATACCGCTGGCCTGCATATTAATATCGCTATCGCTGCCGGTTAATTGCAGCAGAAACCACTTCTGTTTTTGCCCAATACAGACAGGTTTTGTATCCCAACGCACCAAACGCTTTGGTAATTTGTACCGTAACCAGTTGCGGGTGGAGGCTAAAAGGCGCACGTCTTTGCGCTGTAACCCCACTTCCTCATACAGTTCCCGGTACATTGCCTGCTCAGGGGACTCTCCGGGATTAATTCCTCCCTGAGGAAACTGCCAGGAATGTTGCCCAAAACGTCTGGCCCACATAACCTGCCCCTGACGATTACAGATAACAATTCCAACGTTTGGGCGGTAGCCATCGTCATCAATCACCGGACTACCTCAAAATAAATCTGGATGGCGTCGATTGTTTCATACTCCCGTTGGGCGGTAAACCACTCTCTCGCGTTGTTGAAAAGGTATAACCATTGAATAACTCACAGTAAAAGCTCAAGTTATAAACAGACATCGGCTTTTAGCGCGAGTTTATTCACTTTTTCTGTGGATATCGCTGTGTAGAAGTGAGGAATTAACGCGGGAAAACTCTGTACAGCGTTTTGAACCCCTCAGCGGGAATATCTTAATATTCCTTATATATCAAAAAATTAAATAAATAATAATGAGGATTCACGGGGCCTACATCCCCAGTTACCCACTAAAGATCCGCAAGCTGACGTTTTTTTATACACAGTCGATTTTATCCACAGATTGTGCCAATAAGTTAGTCATAATTGGGTGGAATATCGCAAATATGGCATTCGTCAAGCCTGTAAATGGAAACAGTAGTCGTCATTTCCCCCAGTTATCCCATTATTCTGTGGATAACCGGGGGGAAGATCCTGTTCATTGCCAGTGTTCAGAAAGGGAAAAGCTTTTATGCCAGCGAATACCCAACAAATTACGCTAATAAAATATACGGAAAATCATAACGTTGGTATTTTTACTCAGGGCAGGTACACTTTATTCACCGCGCCTGCCATCAGGCGGCGATTTTTTAACCACTGATAACGAGCAATGGAATTACTACGCCCTTTTCTGCAACCTCCCGCAAGCGAGGCACAGTTAATTGACCAGGCGCACCGGCTGGCAGGTTACACATTGGGCGAGCTGGCAAGCCTCGCAGGGCTGCCTATTCCTCAAGATTTAAAGCGAGATAAAGGCTGGACAGGTTTACTGCTGGAACACTGGCTCGGAGCCAGCGCTGGCAGCAAGCCAGAACAGGATTTTGCGGCACTCGGTATTGAGCTTAAGAGCATTCCGGTCGATGCCCACGGCCGACCGCTGGAAACCACTTTCGTTTGTGTCGCACCTTTAACGGGCAATACGGGAATTACCTGGGAAAGCAGCCATGTGCGCTATAAATTGCGCCGGGTGCTATGGATTCCCGTTGAAGGCGAGCGCAGTATCCCCTTATCAGAGCGCCGCGTCGGTAGTCCACTACTTTGGAGCCCGTCGCCTGAAGAAGATGAACAGCTACGTCGCGACTGGGAAGAGTTAATGGATTTCATTGTGTTAGGGCACGTTGAACGTATTACCGCCCGGCACGGCGAAGTTTTACAAATACGTCCTAAGGCGGCTAACGCTCGGGCGCTGACGGAAGCCATCGGGGAACACGGGGAGCCAATTTTAACCCTCCCACGCGGATTTTATCTAAAAAAAGCCTTTACTGTCGCTCTGCTGGCCCGCCATTTTCTCCTGTAAACGGCATTTTGCCGACGCGCAACATAGCCTATACTACGCCTTCTTTTTGAGGGTATTTTCGTCACAGGCTTGCTTAACCGGCCCGACATTTTTCTTTTTTAGCAGGATAGTCAATGTTGCTTGCATGGATAACAGATCCCAGCGCGTGGCTGGCGCTTGGCACGCTCACGCTTCTGGAAATCGTACTGGGTATTGATAACATCATTTTTCTTTCGCTGGTGGTGGCGAAACTACCGCCGCATCTGCAAAACCGCGCGCGGCGCGTGGGGCTTAGCGCGGCGATGCTCATGCGCCTGGCGCTGCTGGCCTCTATCGCCTGGGTAAGCCATCTGATCCAGCCGTTATTTACCGTTTTTGGCCACGCGATTTCCGTGCGCGATCTGATTCTGCTGCTCGGCGGCCTGTTTTTGGTAATCAAAGCGAGTAAAGAGATCCACGAGTCTATTGAAGGCGATGAAAGCGCTCAAGAGACCCACGTCCACTCATTTTGGGGTGCAATCTTACAAATTATGCTGTTGGATATTATTTTCAGCCTTGATTCCGTAATTACCGCAGTCGGCCTTTCCGGGCATTTAATCATTATGATGGCGGCAGTGGTCATAGCCGTGGGGGTAATGATGTTCGCCGCGCGCCCCATTGGCGAGTTTGTCGACAGGCATCCTTCAGTAAAAATGCTGGCGCTGGCGTTTCTGATTCTGGTGGGACTGACGCTTATTTTGGAAAGTATCGATATCCATGTTCCCAAGGGGTATATCTACTTCGCCATGTTCTTCTCTATCGCCGTTGAAAGCCTGAATCTGTTACGCAGCAAAAAACATCGCAGCTAACCGTGCCCCCTCTGCCAGGGGGTTTTGTGACAGAAATATCCTTTTTTCAGACTTCATAGCTTTCTTCTTTGGTAAGTGTAGGTTATTAATAAATAAAGTTCTGGCTGATCACGTCGATGGCCTGGCCGGCTCTTTCGGCTACTCAGCGTGAAAAATCGCTATATCTCGACGCTATACGCGCTTATCGGAAAATGCCCTGCCTCACGGTCGTTTACTTATCGATCGGTTAGGGTAAATGCTTATCAGTAGTCACGAACGGAAAGAGGGAAGAAAATGAAAAAATGGGCTGTCGCCATTTCCGCCGTAGGATTGGTCTTTGCCGTATCAGGATGCAGTAGTGATTATGTTATGGCCACAAAAGACGGGCGAATGATCCTTACGGAAGGCAAACCGCAGATAGATGATGATACCGGGCTTGTCAGTTATCGGGACATCCAGGGAAACGAGATGCAGATTAACCGCGACGATGTTTCACAAATTATCGAACGGTAAGGTATAAAAATCGGCCCTGGGCCGTTTTTTTTCGCCTGAGGAGTGCTTTTCGCAGCGCCATTCGGGCGATAAAAAACTACCGGGCATCCAATAAAAATACGTTCACTACAGACCCAGAGTTTATGACCCTGAAATACAGGCCGTTATCCGCAGCAATACCGCAGCGAGCTGGCTCACCGGCAACGCCGCCATCACGGTGCCAAACTTGCTCTTCTCAGGCTAAATCAACTCATAATAAATAAGGAAACCGGCATGCATTACCACCGTATTCCACACAGCTCGCTGGAAGTTAGCGCACTTGGGCTTGGAACGATGACATTCGGCGAACAGAACAGTGAGGCGGATGCGCAGGCGCAGCTTGATTACGCCGTCAGCCAGGGCGTGAACTTAATTGATACCGCAGAAATGTATCCGGTTCCACCCCGCCCGGAAACCCAGGGGCAAACAGAGCGCTTTATTGGCAACTGGCTGGCGCAACGCGGTGGCCGAGAAAAACTGATTATCGCCTCAAAGGTTATCGGCCCTGCGCGCAATAACGACAGCGAGATTCGCCCGAATCAAAAGTTGGATCGCAAAAATATTCGCGATGCGCTGGATGCCAGCCTGAAGCGCCTGCAAACTGATTATCTGGATCTTTATCAGGTCCACTGGCCGCAGCGTAGCACTAACTGCTTTGGGCAGCTTGGCTACCGCTGGGACGACAAAGCGCCAGAAATAACGCTGCTTGAAACACTGGAAGCCCTTGCCGAATGTCAGCGCGCTGGGAAAATACGCTACATCGGTGTCTCCAATGAAACGGCATGGGGTGTAATGCGCTACCTGGCGCTGGCCGAAAAGCACGATCTGCCGCGTATAGTCACGGTGCAAAACCCTTATAGCTTACTAAACCGCAGCTTCGAAGTGGGACTGGCGGAAGTAAGCCGCTACGAAGGCGTCATGCTGCTGGCTTACTCCTGCCTCGCCTTTGGCGTATTAAGCGGGAAATATCTTCACGGAGCACAGCCGGCTAAAGCCCGCAACATGTCAACAACGGGTAAAAAGTGATCCACTTACCGTCACCACCAACGGTCTAA
>CALYPF010000018.1 GCA_945271245.1 uncultured Enterobacteriaceae bacterium
AGACCGTTGGTGGTGACGGTAAGTGGATCACTTTTTACCCGTTGTTGACATTTGGCGAAGCGCTAAAGCTAGCTCCGGCGCTCAGAGAACGCTTAGAGATTGTCACTAAATGCGGTATCGCAACGTTGTCGAAACCGGGTAATACCATAGGTCACTACATCACTACGCGGCAGCATATTATACAAAGCGTTGAATCGTCTTTATCCCGGCTGGCGACGGATAATATTAATTTGCTGTTAATTCATCGCCCCGATCCGTTAATGGATGCCGATGAGGTTGCAGACGCGTTTGTCTCTTTGCGCCAGAGCGGTAAAGTACGCCATTTTGGTGTATCGAATTTTTCTCCTGCCCAGTTTTCGCTACTTCAATCCCGCCTGCCTTTTGGGTTAGTGACTAATCAGGTTGAGATTTCTCCCCTGTGTCAGGATCCGCTGTTGGACGGTACCCTTGATTTGATGCAGCAATTGCGGGTTCATCCTATGGCCTGGTCGTGTCTGGGAGGCGGGCGTCTGTTTAGCGCCCCAGAATATATCACTCTGCGTTCGGAACTGGAGCAGATCGGGCAAGAATTGGATGCTAAATCTATTGAGCAGGTGGTGTATGCCTGGGTAATGCGTTTACCGTCACAGCCTTTGCCAATTATTGGCTCAGGTAATAGTAGCCGTGTTCGGGCCGGGGCAGCCGCGATAGATCTAACCCTTACCCGTGAGCAGTGGTTCCGTATCCGCAGGGCCGCACTGGGATACGATGTACCTTAATATCTGGATGCGTTCACGGGCAAAATAAGCGCGGTGGGATAATATTAATACGAAGGTAGCGTACTTATTGGTTTTCGTCGCAAAGATAGCGTAATGCAATATCTTTAATGAAGGAGTGAGTATGAAATATGTTCTGTCAACTTTTGCTTTACTGGTAGCCTGCGGTAGCGCGCATGCCGCCAGTGAAGAGATTAAGATGAATATGGTCACCGCGCAGGGCATTGGCCAGGAAATTGGTAGCGTTAAAATTGAAGAAACATCGGCAGGGTTGACGTTTACACCAGATTTAAAAGCATTGCCTGCGGGTAAACATGGGTTTCATATTCACGCTGAAGGGAGCTGTGAGCCTAAATCCATCAAAGGAAAAACGGTTGCTGCCGGCGCGGCTGGTGGTCATTTTGATCCACTCAATACCGGAAAGCATCTTGGCCCGCAGGGCAATGGGCATTTAGGTGATTTACCGGCGCTGTTGGTTAATGAGCAGGGCAGAGCGACGGCGCCCGTTGTCGCACCACGTCTCAAAAAACTTGAGCAAATTGAAGGGCTGGCTTTAATGGTTCATGTAGGCGGAGACAATATGTCCGATCATCCTAAACCACTGGGCGGTGGCGGCGAGCGCTTTGCCTGTGGCGTTATCCATTAATCGGGCTTTGAGTATCAGGAATTACCACGGCATGCTCCAGCTGCTGTAACGAACAGTATAAGCGCCAGATTATCCCTGCTAAATCGCGGGCCGCGGGGTTATGATGGCGCGATAATGTATCGCAGATAAGCTGAAGCTCTGCCAGCGATTGTTCCAGAGGCCTTTGGCGCACGCCTTTTTCGCTCATGATATTACGTAGAGTAGCAATACAGACATCTCTTACCTGCGATAGCGGATCTGACCGTGTTTCCCAATCGCGTAACTGCCAGACTACGTGAGTACAGTTGAGTAGTACAACCCCCCAACGCAATAACCAGCGGCGGGTAAGCTCGTCTTTACTATTACTTAATTGACTGATGTGGTGATAAACCAGTGACTCGAAATTACCTTCGCTGCGCTGAGGGCGCCGACTGAGTTGATCTATAAATGCCCGGCGAATGGCGCGGATATGGCGACGGCCTTTACGCTTATCTGAGCTGGGGCGCAGAACTGAAAATGCTACCCAACAAAGGGCCACTCCGACAACTTTGGAAAGATTCTCGTTTAAATAGCTGGCAAAGTCATACTCCGGTGGATTAGTAACCGAAATAAACGACCCCATAAATACAATCAATTGTCCCCATAGCCCGGCGTATTTTTTATGCTGTAATTTGAGTAATTGCATTGTCGTGAGCAGTGGGAAAAGGAAGATTAAGAACTGCCATAGCTCACTTATTTGTACCATAAGGCCAAATTTAACAACAAAACTAAACAACGACAGCAATAGCAGGGTTCTTAGCAGCATATTGACGGACCCCACGGGCGACGGTGAGGCGGAATAGAGAACGCAACAAATTGCGGCAAGCGTCATGGCCGCATCGCCGGTTTCCCAGGTAGTAGCGATGGTCCATGCACCTGTGACTACAATCACGCAGAAAGTGCGAAAAGCGCTCCAGCTATTCTCTGCATTATCCGTATGGCGGGCAAGAGAAGGCGCGCCGGGCGGCGTTAAGTCGGTCACCGGCGTTGCATTCTCAAGCCGATTAAGCCAGCGGCTACTATCAAGATATAGCCAGCAGAAATAACGTAGCCTTAACCAAAAAGCGCGATGGCGGTAATCATCTGCATTATCCGGATCCGGCGCGAGCCGTTGCAATAGGCGTGCGATACTGTATTTATTTGCATCAGGCCGGGTTAATTCCTGCGTGAGTTCAGTTAACAGCGGGGCTATGGAAGCCGGTGCATCGGGCCAGTTATGCAATAAACGCCTGACGCTTGAGATAATACTAGTGAGTCGTAATTGTTGATGCAGCAAATAGTTAAACAGCGCATTTTGCTGGCGGAAACGATAATGGCTCCAGAATGCCTGAATGCGCAGTAAATTCATGGTGAGGATCTGCCCGATGATATTTTCATGGGCAGAACGGATAGCATCCGACGTTTGCGGTTGCCATAGTAGGGCTGCATGATCTAATAAGCGATTATGCATATTGCGCAATGCTGTGATGAGCGCTGAGCCATCAGAGGTACTGGGCAGGACCATCATCATGAAACCACCGCTCAGGATACCGACAATAACTTCACAGACGCGTGATTGCGCAATATTCCAAAGCTCAGTTGTTTCAGTCGTATTGACCAGGGGAAATGCGATAATTGCCGCAGTGTATCCCGCCAGAGCAAATGCATAGGCGGCATTATTTTGATACTGGCTTGAAATCCATGTACAAAGCGCCAGCCAAAAAGCCATCGAAAATGTGAATAACCAAGGGTCATTTAAGGTATGTCCGGCAATAATTAGCGAGGCGGTAGCACCTATCAGACTCCCGGCGATGCGCCCGAGACTCTTACTAATAACGCCGCCGACGGTCGGAAAGCTGACCACTGCCGCAGAGGTCATTGCCCAATACGGTTCATCCAGTTCCAGCGCATAGGCGATACTCAGAGCGAGACACATTGCAATACTGTTGCGTAGCGCATAGCGCCACTGTCCGCTCGTCGCTTTACCCCATGGCATATTGCGCCATTCCAGCCAGTTTAAATTCACCATAATCTAACGCTGAATAGAAACGGTACAGGTGGTGCCGGATACCAGCGTCATTGAATCAGGAATTCGCTCAAGGTTAATGCGTACCGGTACGCGCTGCGCAAGCCTGACCCAGGGAACGTTGGGTTTGATATCCGCAACCAGACGGCTATCGGTCTCGACGCTTTGATCGTAAATGGCTCTGCCAATGCTTTCTACCTGGCCCGTTAGTTTTTGATGGCCGCTATATAAAACGATATTGGCACGGGCTCCCGGGTGAATGTTGCGCAGTTTGGTCTCTTCAAAATAGCCAATGACGTAAAATGAGTGACTGTCAACCAGCGCGAAAACCGGTTGCCCGCTGCTGGCATAGTTGCCCGCGCGCGCAGAAAGGTTGGTGACCCAACCGTCAACGGTCGCGCGAACCGTCGTCTGTTCAAGCTGCCAGCGAGCCCTATCGAGGGAAGCCTGAGCTTCTTTTACGCTCGCCTGGGTGGCACGCACATTAATATCAGCGGTATCCATATCTTCGGCGGAAATATAATTATGCGGAAGGTGATGGCGGCGACTGGCTTCATTTTTGGCTTTTGCCAAATCGGCTTCGGCTCTGGCTAATTGTGCTTCAGCATTGAGTACCGCAATTTGATAAGGTGTTTTATCAATAGTGAACAGCGTATTTCCTGCGCGAACGTACTGATTATCTTTTACCATCAGCGCTGTAATCGTACCGGAGACCTGCGGTGCGACGCTTACTTGTTCTGCGCGGACTTTTCCATCGCGAGTCCAGGGTGATTGCATATAGTAATTCCACAGTAACCAGCCGGCGGTTACTGCAAAAGCCACCACGAATAGCGTGGAGAAATATTTTATTGTTTTAAAGTTCATAGTGTCATAAGACCAAAATAATCAAAGCGAAACAAATAGACAGCATAAATAAAGAAAGATCCATTAAAGTTGGGTGCCAGATTTCCCCGGAATACATCCAGTCGCGCAGCAGGCGATGAATAAATAACCAGAAGAAAAAGCCCAGCAGTACGGCTTTAAATAACGGTGGGAAATAGATAGAAGAGCCGGCGATAAGATCCTGAAGCGGCATACCAGAAGGTGAAAGCAGGTCGCTCATGCAAGATAATCCTTTAAAATAAGTATCATGACTGCCGTTTCCTGACTCATGGTTGTAGAATACTACTATCGTGCATGGTGTAACATGGATGAAACGAGGTTTTCGTACACTGAAATAGCGTGAAGGTAGTCTAGTGTGGCTGTAATAACTTAGCAAGATAATTATAAGGAGAGGAAATTGGAATCGCCTTTAGGATCCGATTTATCGCGGCTAGTGCGCATCTGGCGAGCGCTCATTGATGATCGCCTGAAGCCTCTGGCGTTAACGCAAACCCATTGGGTGACGTTACACAACATCCATCAATTACCTCCTGAGCAATCACAAATTCAGTTGGCTAAGGCTATTGGGATAGAACAACCCTCTTTGGTTAGAACATTAGATCAGCTCGAAGAGAAAGGGCTCATTTCCCGTCATACCTGCGCCAACGATCGCCGCGCTAAGCGCATCAAATTAACTGAAAAAGCTGAACCTATCATTGATGAGATGGAGCGGGTTATCGCAAAAACTCGCAGAGAGATTTTGGCGGGTATTACGCCCCAGGAAGAGTCGCTATTAATTAATTTAATTGCGAGACTGGAACAAAACATCAACCAGCTTCAGTCGCGAGACTAATTCTGTCAGGGTCGATGCGTTGGCATTTTGTTTCGCCCCAGCATAGGGTACTGCGTATCACTCTGCCTCATAAACCAGCCAGAAAGCATGGGAATGGGTAAATAATCGCGCTGTCGCGAGCCCGTTAAAAGTGGCTCAGATAGCTTATATAGACCCGTAGCCATTACGCGCGCGATTAGAAGATAAATACTGCTCGTTGACATGACGGCGCACAGGTCGCCGCCATGAAAGCGTGGATTAGCGAGGTGAAACGGTAACCTGACTACCGTTACTGGCGATTGCAACGCGCTGACCAACGGCAAAGCGACTGTCGGTTTGTTTCTGAACCACCATGATTGTATTACCATCGTCGCGGCGGATCTCAAGTTCAACGCCCTGCGTTTTATTCACCGCCCCCTGAACCTGCTGGCCCGCAACGCCGCCAGCGATAGCCCCGGCCGCTGTAGCCAGCGAACGCCCCGCGCCGCCGCCGACGGTATTACCCAGGAAGCCGCCTAATACTGCGCCGCCAATGGTCCCAATAATATTTTCATCGTTGCCTGCCTGAATTTTTATCGGGCGCACGTGAACAATGGTTCCGTAAGCGACGCTTTGCATCTGCTTAGCTTCAGAAGCGCTGTAAACATCCCCTGAAAGCGTACTTGTATTAGCGCAACCCACCAGCGTTAATCCCACCAGGGATACAACCAGCACACGTGAAATCATGTATGAATCTCCTGTTCACAATCAATGCCCTCAAGGGCATCCCTCATTCTTATAGTATATGGCATCCGGGCGCTTTTGTTCATGCACTTGTCGGGGCACATAATAAAAATAGTAAAAATGCCCGACTTAACCACAGCTAAACGCGGGGTAGGAATTAAGTAGATTAGGATAACTCCGCGTTTTCCCGGGTGAAGATGAATGATTGATAGCGCAGATCTGCAGTTTATGGTGGAGTAGTTAACTGCATTAAGATTGTTTGGTAGAAGGACGCTGAGATGAAATCAGGGCGCTACATTGGAGTTATGTCGGGAACCAGCCTCGACGGTGTGGACGTGGTATTAGCAGCAATTGATGAGCATAAAGTGCTTCAGCAGGCAAGTTACTCCCACCCATTTCCCGCCAATCTTCGACGAGATGTGTTGGCTATTTGCCAGGGACAGAATCTCACTTTATCTCAGTTAGGGCAGCTGGATGTTCGGCTTGGGCGCCTCTTTGCCCAGGCCATAAATGAGCTAATGTTGCGCGAGGATTTAAAGCCGGGGGATGTGGTAGCAGTTGGCTGTCATGGGCAAACGGTATGGCATGAACCTGCGGGTGAGGCGCCGCATACCATGCAAATTGGCGACAACAATCAAATTGTCGCGTTGACCGGGGTTACTGTGGTGGGGGATTTTCGCCGGCGTGACATGGCGCTGGGGGGGCAAGGCGCTCCGCTGGTGCCTGCCTTTCATCAGGCGGTATTAGCGCATCCTTCAGAGCGTCGCATGATATTGAATATCGGGGGGATCGCGAATCTTTCTTTGTTGCTCCCCGGCAAGCCAACCACCGGTTTTGATACCGGGCCTGGCAATATGCTGATGGACGCATGGATTGGGCTTCATTGCGATTTAGCTTTCGATAAAGATGCCGCCTGGGCACGGGGCGGGAGCGTAATAACGTCTTTATTACAGCATATGCTTTCCGACCCTTATTTTGCGGCACCAGCGCCTAAAAGTACGGGGCGGGAATACTTTAACCTGGCCTGGCTGGAACGGCAGCTTGCCCAGTTTAGCGGAATAACGCCGCAGGATATCCAGGCGACGCTGGTGGAATTAACAGCGGTTACCGTTGCGGAACAAGTGCTTTTAAGCGGCGGCTGTGAGCGGCTGATGGTGTGTGGCGGGGGAGCGCGTAATCCGCTACTTATGGCGAGGATTGCACATTTATTGCCAGGAATCGAAGTCACAACCACCGATGAATTAGGCATTGACGGCGATAATATGGAAGCGCTGGCTTTTGCGTGGCTTGCTGCCCGCACATTATCTGGGTTGCCGGGTAATTTGCCGTCGGTGACCGGCGCCAGTCACGCTTGCCTGTTAGGCGCTATTTACCCGGCGGATGCCGGAGAGTAGCGCAGGATTAGTTACGGCAAATCGCATGAAATGCAGAGGGTATCGCGCAGAATCGGAGTTAACTGAAATGCGTACCGATCTCTGGTCTTTACACTACCCGGTAAAGCGAGACCGCTCGCTGCAATGTTAAACGCCCCAGGATATGAATAATGAAAAAACTGTTTATCTTACTACTGCCGTGCATGCTGGCGGGATGCAGCTACTACAATTCACTCTACAGCGCGATGCAGGACCGGTTCCAAACCGACACGCTGGAATATCAATGTGATGAAAAACCATTGACCGTGAAGCTTAATAACGCGCGCCAGGAGGTTCGTTTTTTATACGAAAATGACATGTTAGCTCTGAAACAGGGGATGTCCGCTTCTGGCACGCGCTATACAGATGGCGTCTATGTTTTCTGGTCTAAAGGTAATGAAGCAACCGTCTATCGGCACGATACCGTTGTCCTTCATAATTGCCGGCTACAGAGTTCATAACATTGAGATTTTGCGGATAGCAGCGCACAATAATCATCTTGTGTGAATGCCTTGAAGAATCGCAATGTCTGATACTCTTAACGAACAGAAAATTGCTCAGCTTCGCCGCGAATATCTTCGCGGCGGGCTGCGTCGACGTGACCTGACCGATTCACCGCTGCCGCTTTTTGAACGCTGGCTTGCTCAAGCCTGCGAAGCGCGCCTGTCTGACCCAACCGCAATGGTTGTGGCAACCGTAGACGCTCTGGGCCAGCCTTATCAGAGAATCGTCTTGCTCAAGCATTATGATGAACGGGGTATGGTTTTTTATACCAACCTCGGCAGCCGTAAAGCGCAGCAGTTAGCGGGTAATCCACGTATCAGCCTGCATTTCCCGTGGCACTCATTAGACCGCCAGGTCATGATTCAGGGGCACGTTGAGCCGCTGTCCACCGTTGAAGTCATCAAATATTTTAACAGCCGGCCGCGCGATAGTCAGGTTGCCGCGTGGGTATCTCAGCAGTCCAGCCGCATTTCTGCGCGAGGGATACTTGAAAGTAAATTCCTCGAGCTAAAGCAGAAATTTAGTAAAGGCGAAATTCCGTTGCCCAGCTTTTGGGGCGGATATCGCGTCATCATCGAACAAATGGAGTTTTGGCAGGGCGGAGCGAACCGGCTACACGATCGTTTTTTATACCAACGCGATAATGATGGTTGGAAAATCGACAGACTGGCCCCCTAAAAATCGTGAAATGTTGCGTCAGACGCTGGTATTGCTGATATCAGCGTTTTATTCTATGCCTCCCCTGAATTTCTTCCGCAATGCATGCGGAAAACCGTGTACCGGTTAAGGTGCAGTTGGTCTATACATGGAGAATTTGATGGCGAGCAATCTGATCCAGCAATTGCAAGAGCGGGGCCTCGTTGCCCAGGTGACGGACGAGGAAGCGTTAGCAGAGCGACTGGCGCAGGGGCCAATCGCCCTCTATTGCGGCTTTGATCCTACGGCCGATAGCTTGCACCTGGGCCATCTGGTTCCGCTTCTGTGCCTGAAACGCTTCCAGCAGGCAGGTCACAAACCCGTCGCGCTGGTTGGTGGCGCAACCGGGCTTATCGGTGACCCGAGCTTCAAAGCCACCGAACGTAAACTCAATACTCAGGATACCGTTCAGGAATGGGTTGAGAAAATACGCCGCCAGGTGGCGCCGTTTCTTGATTTCGACTGCGGGGAAAACTCAGCGATAGCCGCCAATAATTACGATTGGTTTGGCGGAATGAGCGTATTGACGTTTTTGCGTGATATTGGGAAACATTTCTCTGTTAATCAGATGATTAACAAAGAAGCAGTTAAACAACGCCTGAATCGCGATGATGTAGGGATCTCATTTACAGAGTTTTCATATAATTTGCTGCAGGGATACGACTTCGCCTGTTTGAATCAGCAGCATGGCGTCGTGTTACAAATCGGTGGCTCCGATCAGTGGGGCAATATTGTTTCGGGCATCGACCTCACGCGTCGCCTGCATCAAAACCAGGCTTTTGGCCTGACAGTGCCGCTGATTACTAAGTCCGATGGAACAAAATTCGGTAAAACGGAAGGTGGCGCAGTCTGGCTGGATCCGAAAAAAACCAGCCCGTTCAAGTTTTATCAATTTTGGATAAATACCGCGGATGCCGATGTGTATCGCTTCCTGAAATTCTTCACTTTCATGAGCATTGATGCGATTAATGCGCTGGAAGAAGAGGACAAAAATAGCGGCGGCGCTCCGCGCGCACAATATGTTCTGGCGGAAGAAGTGACCCGTCTGGTTCACGGAGAGGAAGGACTGGCAGCGGCACAGCGCATAACCCGCAGTTTGTTTAATGGAAACCTGGCTGATTTAACCGAGGCAGACTTTGAGCAGCTCGCGCAGGATGGCATCCCGATGATCGCGCTAGATAACGATGCGGATTTACAGCAGGCGCTGGTTGACGCTGAATTACAGCCATCTCGCGGCCAGGCGCGAAAAGCGATTACTCAGAGCGCGATCACCATTAATGGAGAAAAAGTGAGCGACCCAGAGTATGCGTTTAGCGATGCCGATCGCCTGTTTGGGCGCTACACGCTGCTGCGCCGGGGTAAGAAAAACTATTGTTTAGTGTGCTGGAAATAACGGCGCTGGTTAACCGGGGCGTGGTGTATTCCACGCCCTTTCTTTTGGGGAAGGGATACGTCGTTGGAGCTCTCCGTGAAAAACATTCTCTCAATACAGTCTCACGTGGTTTTCGGGCACGCCGGCAATAGCGCCGCTGAGTTTCCAATGCGACGTTTGGGCGCGAATGTGTGGCCGCTAAATACTGTGCAATTTTCTAACCATACACAGTATGGCCGCTGGACCGGCTGTGTTATGCCACCGGAGCATCTCAGCGACATCGCCGCAGGCATTGATGATATTGATCAACTTAAACGCTGTGATGCCGTACTAAGCGGTTATTTAGGATCGGCGGAGCAGGGGAAGCATATTCTGAACATAGTTCAGCGCGTTAAACGCGTTAATCCTCAGGCAATATGGTTTTGCGACCCGGTGATGGGGCATCCTGAAAAAGGGTGCATTGTAGCCCCGGGGGTAGCGGAGTTTCATACGCGTTATGCACTGCCCGCATGCGATATTATCGCGCCTAATTTGATTGAGCTGGAAATGCTAAGCGGAAGGGCGGTTCATAGCGTGCAGGAAGCAATCCAGGCGGCGCGCTCGCTGATTGCAAAAGGGCCACACACCGTATTAGTGAAGCACCTTGCGCGGGCGGGTGAACGCCAGGATTGCTTTGAAATGCTGCTGGTTACCGATAGCCAGGCCTGGCATATTGCCCGTCCGCTGGTGGATTTCGATATGCGGCAGCCCGTGGGCGTAGGAGATGTTACCTGCGGGCTGCTATTAGTTCTGTTATTGCAAGGCAAAACCCCGAAAGAAGCCCTGGAGCATGTTACCGCCGCAGTTTATGCGCTGATGGTTGTAACGCGCAATATGCAGGAATATGAGTTGCAGGTCGTCGCGGCGCAGTCGCAAATAGCACAGCCCGAGGAGTGGTTTAGCGCTATACCCTGCGGCTAAATAACTACGGATAGAAAAGCAGTAAACTGGCCTGTGGCTTGTTCTCTGTAGCCGTACGGCAAGGAGTTTGATGACTCAGATATCCGAAAATACCTATGCCGCTCTCCATATAAGCATTTGTGCTTCACTATCTGAGCTGCGCGATTACACAGCGGTCGACATCTGGATATTAGCTCGTCAGCATATTAACTAGCGGCGCTGCCTGGCCCTAAAAGGCAGCGCCTACGCAACTATAGCCCTTCTGCGCTTAAGGCGGTCTGTACTGACGGTCGCGCTTTCATTCGTGCCATAAACTCATCGAGATGAGTAAGCCCCGTCATGTTCAGTTTAAGCGCATAAGCCCAGCGCAGCACGGTAAACAGATAAGCATCGGCTATAGTAAAACGCTGCCCTGTTAGCCACTGTTTATCGGCCAGTTCTTCATTGACATAGCTCAGCTTCTGTTCGAGAGCCTGACGTGCGATAGGTTTCATCGCTTCCGGCGTGTCCGGGCGGAATAAAGGCACGAATCCTTTATGCAGTTCGCTTGAAATAAAGCTCAGCCATTCCAGAGTGTGGTAACGCGTTAGACTATTAGTGGGGGCCAGCAGCTGCCGGTCCGGCACTTTATCTGCTAAGTATTGTACGATGGCAACGCCTTCGGTCAGTAATGTACCGTCATCAAGTTCCAGTGCCGGTACCTGGCCTTTAGGATTAATTTTCAGATAGTCATCGCCGTTTTCTGTCCGCTTACTGGCAAGATCAACCTTAACCAGCGTAAAGTCTTGTCCCGTTTCGCGCAGCACAATATGAGGAGAGAGAGAACAGGCGCCGGCTTTGTAGTACAGTTTCATTGGTAACTCCTTTCACGTACGAATGATAACGTTAAACCGGGCCTATTAGACATCGCGCTACAATTCACAAACAAAACGTTACGCAGTGGTACATAGCGTAAACGGGCTCAGAATCGGTCTCAAGCCATCTGCGAATCATCTAATATGCCTGGCCAGTCAGACTGTTATGGTAGACCTCATGCAAATAAAAAAAAAGCCGCCAGCGGGGCGCGCGGCGGCTTTAATGTGCTTTTAATATCGGTTTATGCGGTAACTTCTTTCGCCTCACCGGCCGGCGGTTCATTCTCCTGCGTCATGCGATTCAGCAGCGGCGCTGTGAAAAGCATCAGCACGGCAATGACGCCGGTAGTGATACCGATTTGCAGGAAAACATGGCCATACACGCCCAGAGAAACCAGCGGGTCGGTAACGTCGTCCGGTACCGCCATCAAATTGGCGACTTTACCTGCGATGAGCGCCGCGCCGGCGGAGGTCAGGAACCAGCTACCCATAATAAAGCCCATCAGTCGCTGAGGCACCAGTTGAGCAACCATTGCCAGACCGAGACCGGAAATCATTAATTCACCAACGCTCTGCAGCGCATAGCTCAGGATCAGCCAGTTAACGGAGACAATGCCCGCATCCGTGGCAAACCTTGCCCCCAGAGGCAGCACTAAAAACGCACAGGAGCATAGCACCATACCGAAGGCAAATTTATGCGGCATCGGCATGCGGTCGCCCATCTTGTTATAAATCGCCGCAAGAATCGGGCTGGCAACCATGATCCAGAATGGATTCAGCGCCTGATACTGCTCCGGCTCAAAAGCAATACCCAGAATAGAATGCTCAACGTTGCGGATAGCAAAGAAGTTAAGAGAAGTCGGCATCTGGCTGTACAGCACATAAAACAGGATAGCTTCAACCATCAGAACAAACGCGACAATCATTTTGCGGCGCGCCGTACCAGTCAGCGCAAATGTTTCGCGAGCGAACATAATAACTATCACCAATGCCACCAGCGACAGCGCGATACGGGCTATATCCTGATTATGCAGCAGCCAGGTGGCAATCGCGACCAGCACCGCAACGCCCGCCAGCGTGGCGAACAGTTTCCCCATGTGTACGGGAGCAAAATCTGGTTTTGAGCCGTATTGTTTAACCCAGCCGCGGCAGAACAAAAAGTTAACGACGGTTATCAGCATGCCCACTACGCTTAAAGCAAAGGCCACGCTCCAGCCGAACTTCGTGGCCAGCCAGGGCGTTGCCAGCATGGAGAAGAAAGAGCCCACATTAATGGACATGTAGTACATCGTAAAGGCACCATCCAGACGCGGATCGTCCTTCTCATAGCAGGTAGAAAGCAAAGCTGAGGGGTTTGCTTTAAATAGCCCGTTACCGACGGCAATTGTTGCCATACCCGCATAGACGATAGCTGCATTGTGGCCGGACCACGCGACCAGCGCGTATCCCAACGCCAAAACGATAGCGCCTAACAGGATGACGCGTTTTGTTCCCAGAACTTTATCGCCCAGCCAGCCGCCGACGGCGACCAGACCA
The DNA here is from genome assembly GCA_945271245.1 of uncultured Enterobacteriaceae bacterium. Lineage (GTDB taxonomy): Bacteria > Pseudomonadota > Gammaproteobacteria > Enterobacterales > Enterobacteriaceae > Apirhabdus > Apirhabdus apintestini. The sequence goes on from CALYPF010000018.1 coordinate 13,154, forward strand.
TACACTAACGCGCTGAATGAAGAGAAAAGCGTAATAGAGTCGGCTTCAGACATACCCAGTTGCTTTACCAGATAGACTGCCATAATGCCCTGTAGGCCATAGAAGCCAAAACGTTCCCAAAGCTCAATGGAGAAAATTAGATAGAACGATCTTGGTTGTTTGAAAGCGTTCATGCTGACGCTTTTTTCTGTTGGTTTGTTGCTTGCTGTTGACACGTATACCTCTTTTATTGCTACCCAGGTCAGTGGGGCTGTCTGTGATGTGCAACCTGTAAGGCTGGCACCATTCTTGTTATATGCGGCGGGAGAATTGACAAGTAATGTTCCTTATCCGAGCCGTTCAGGCAAGGCTTTTGTCATACTCTGTTACATTTAAACTTTCTGGAACAAAACTCGGTCAGGACAAATGTTATTCAGCGTTAAATTTTATGAATAGCTTTTCTGGTGATTTTTTATCTCATTACCGACGCTAATAGCACATAATTAGTTATATGTTCTGCTTTTTAACTAAAAGTGTGGATTATCAGACCAGATATTGCGTGTTCATCAGTTTGATGTATGGGGTTATCATGAAAATTCTTAATAACGACAAGGCGTTAGGCATTGAATAAATCTGCAAAATTAGTGAAATGTTATCAATATGTTTACCGCAGCGAACTTATGGAAAATTCCCGTCCTGGCCGAATGATTTATCACTTTTGACGATGTCACCCTGCCAGCGCAGGCGATTTATAACGCATAATTATGCCCGCTGAAGGGCGAGTGGGGCCTAATTATCCGTTTTCTCTTTAAACTCGCATAAATCTTCAATCAGGCAGGAACCACAGCGGGGCTTGCGAGCGATGCAAGTATATCTTCCGTGTAAAATCAGCCAATGATGGCAATCCACTTTAAATTCTGCCGGTACCACCTTCAGCAGTTTCTCTTCGACCTGCTCGACATTGTTACCCGGCGCGAAGCGGGTGCGATTACACACGCGAAAAATATGCGTATCGACGGCAATTGTTGGCCAACCAAAAGCAGTATTAAGCACCACATTGGCAGTTTTACGCCCCACGCCGGGTAATGCCTCCAGCGCGGCCCTATCTTCAGGGACTACGCCGCCGTGTTTTTCCAGCAAGAGACGGCAGGTCTTAATAACGTTCTCAGCTTTGCTGTTAAACAACCCAATCGTCTTGATGTAGTTCTTTACGCCGTCGACGCCCAGTGCAAGCAGTGCTTCTGGCGTATTAGCTACCGGGAACATTTTTGCGGTCGCTTTATTGACGCTGACGTCTGTGGCCTGAGCCGAAAGCAGCACGGCAATCAGGAGTTCGAAAGGGGTAGTGAAGTTTAACTCCGTGGTGGGATGAGGATTGGCATCCCGCAGGCGGGTCAAGATTTCTCTGCGCTTAGCGTTATTCATGAGGCTTTCTCTGGATTCCTTTCGTTTATGATGCATTGGGTGCGAGCACGGCGGCGCTTCATTTTCTCGTCAATCAGATACTTAACGGCCAGCATGATACCCAATCCGATAAATGCCCCAGGAGGTAACATGGCCAATAAAAACGGCGTATCGGTGTGAAAAACCTCAATGCGTAGCACGCGCGCCCAACTGCCAAGAAGGCCATCGGCACCGTCGAAAAGCGTACCGTTACCGATAATTTCACGCAAACAGCCGAGGACAAACATCGCGCCAGTAGCGCCAAGGCCTATCGTGAAACCGTCGAGCGCCGACGCGGGGAGACTATTTTTGGCAGCAAAACTTTCCGCGCGTCCCACCACAATACAGTTTGTCACTATCAACGGGATGAAAATACCCAGCGACTGATATAAACCAAAGGCCCACGCATTAATCAGCATTTGTACAATGCTCACCACGGCGGCGATAATCATGACATAAATTGGAATACGCACCGCAGGCGGCATCCAGCGCCGGAATACGGAAATGAAACTATTGGTCAGCGTTAATACCAGCGTGGTTGCTAATCCTAATCCTAACGCATTGGTGGCGGTAGAGGTGACTGCCAGTAACGGGCACAGTCCCAGAAGCTGGACCAGCGCGGAGTTATTTCTCCATAAACCGTCAATGATAATTGTTTTTGTCTGGCTCTGGCTCATGACGCGCCTCCGCAGGTGGGCAGTGAAGAAAGCTGTGTAGGAAGCGTTTGTGCGAACAGCCCCGCGCGTTTTATAGCGTTTACTACCGCCCGTGGTGTTATCGTGGCACCGGTAAATTGATCAAACTGACCGCCGTCCTTTTTCACCGCCCAGTGGGCGTCCTGCTCGCTGGTAATATGCTGCCCGGAGAAACCGGCGATCCACTGGCTAAGTCGCAGTTCTATTTTATCCCCTAAACCTGGCGTTTCATGATGCTGCGTAACGCGTGCGCCGAGAATAGTACCGGTAAAATTAGCGCCAACCAGTAACTGAATAGCGCCGGAATAGCCGTTAGGTGCGGTTGCTTCCATAATCACGCCGTTATCTTTATTCTCTTTTTGGGTAAGATAAATACGATGCGTACCTGGCCCCAGCAGCGGGTTAGCCACCAGATAACAGCGCCTGCGAGGGAGATTATCGTAATATTGCGGCTCAATAATCTGATCGAAAAGCAGCTGCTGCTGACGTGCGTTTTGCGTGGCTATCGTCCCCTGGGTAAGCGCATGGACGATAGCCGTAAACCCGGTAGTGAGCGCGGCGAAAATCGCCAGCGTTACGCCATGTTTTCGCATAGTGTTTAACATTACTTTTCCTCAGCGATGGCCGTAAACCCGGGGACGGGTGTAATAATCGATAAGGGGGACCGTGATATTGGCGAGTAGTACTGCAAACGCGACGCCATCAGGATAGCCGCCCCATGTCCGTATTAGCCAGACCAATAACCCGGCCAGCGCGCCGAAAATAAGGCGCCCGCGCGGCGTTGTGGCTGCGGTAACCGGATCGGTCAAAATGAAGAATGCGCCGAGCATGGATGCGCCGGAAAATAAATGTACCAGCGGTGGCGCGCAGAGTTCCGGATTAACGCGCCACCCAAGCGCCGAACATACCCAAAGAGTGAGTAAAAAAGCGACGGGAATGTGCCAGCGGATAGCGCCGCGCCAAAGTAGCAGCAGGCCACCGGCCAGATAAGCGACATTCACCCACTGCCAGCCAATACCTGCCAGCACGCCGCCATAAATGGGTAATTGCAATACGTTACTCGATGGCATGCCCGCATGCAGACCGGTTTTAAATGTATCCAGCGGCGTGGCCTGACTAACCCCATCGACGCCCATACGCAGCGCATCCATCGTCAGCCCGCCGTCCGTGTGACCATAAAAGATAGTAGACAGCGTTTCCGTAAAGCCGACAGGCGTCATTGCAAGCGTAGCGGGAGGCAGCCAGCCGGTCATCTGTATTGGGAACGAAATCAGCAATACAACATATCCAACCATCGCGGGATTAAACGGGTTATTTCCTAAACCGCCGTAAAGCTGTTTGGCAATAATAATGGCAAACAGGGTACCTGAAATAACTATCCACCACGGCGCCAGCGGAGGAATACTCACGCCCAGCAGCAGGCCGGTAAGCAGCGCCGAATAATCTTTTAGCGTTGCTATAACGGCGCGTCTACGTAACGCCAGGGATAACGCCTCTGCAGCCAGCGCGCCGCAGGCTGCCAGTGTAACTTGGAGCAGCGTTCCCCAGCCGAACCAGACTATTTGCAGCGCAATACCGGGAAGGGTAGCGATAATAACCCACAGCATGATGCGATCGGTACGCCGTTGATTATGGGTATAAGGTGAACTGGGGCTTCTGAAAACCATCTATTCCTCATGTGCGGCGGGTGAAGTATGAGTATGCGCCTTTGCAGACGTGCCTGAACCCTCAGTGGCGTGTGTGTGCAGGGCGTTCTGCTTAGCCTCCGCGGCGGCTTTACGCGCTTTGGCGCGGGCGATAGCGGCCTCAGCGGCGGCTCTGTGCGGGTCGTTCAGTGCGGCGGCGTCTTCTGTCTGAGTCGGTTGGGTAGCCGGCCCGGTGGCGGTTTTACGCGCTTTGGCGCGAGCGATTGCGGCCTCAACGGCGGCCCTGCGCGGGTCGTTCAGTGCGGCACTGTTTTCTGACTGAGCCGGTTGGGTAGCCGGCCCGGAGGCGGTTTTACGCGCTTTGGCGCGAGCGATTGCGGCCTCAGCGGCGCCGCTACGCGACTCACTTTGTATCGCGGTATGGATAGTACTATTGTCTACCTGCGTCAGATTTTCACCTGAAACGTTACCGGGGGAGGCGCCTTCGGTGCCGCGAGTTTTAGCCTTAACCCGCGCCAGTGCGGCCTGAATAGCATCACGATCGCTCGCTGAGGGTTGCACTGCGGCCTGCCGGTGACGGGCCTGGCGCAGCGCTTTTTCACGTTCCAAGCGCGCGCCGCGCGCTTCAAAGCGCGCCTTCGCCTCGGTTGCCCGGCGAGCATCTTCCTGTAGTTCGCGAAGCGCGGCTTTTTCCTGGCGAAAATAGTGCACTAAAGGAATATCACTGGGGCAAACCCATGCGCAGGCGCCGCATTCAATGCAATCATTGAGCTGATGCGAGCTGGCTTTGTCATGCTGCTGCCCTTTGCTGAACCAATATAGCTGCTGCGGCAGTAGCTCAGCCGGGCAAACCTCGGCGCAGGCGCTGCAGCGAATACAGCTTTTCTCCTCGGTTGGCTGGCCCAGCTCATTTTCTGCGGCAGCCAGCAGGCAGTTGGTCAGTTTCGTTACAGGGGCATCCAGTGAAGGTAGGGTAAATCCCATTAGTGGACCCCCCATGATGACTCCGGATTTTTGAGCTGGGCGGTAGCCCGCATATTCCAGCAAATGGCGGATGGGAGTACCTAAGCGCGTCCATACGTTTCCCGGCCGGGAAATGGCTTCGCCTGTTAATGTCACGACCCGCTCTGTTAATGGCTCTGCGTCGATAATTGCGCGCTTGATAGCAAACGCCGTGCCGACGTTTTGCATTAATACCCCAATATCCGATGAACGTCCGCCGTGCGGGACCTGTTTGCCGGTCAAAATCTGGGTAAGCTGTTTTGCACCGCCGGAAGGATATTTGGTCGGGATCGCCCGTAGCTTAATATCCTGAGTATCCTGTAGCACCGCGCGCAGCATAGAAATCGCCCGCGGCTTATTATCTTCAATCGCGAGCAGCGTCTCGCGTGGCTGAAGGATATATGCGAGGATGCGAATACCCTCAGCGATTTGCGCGGCGCAATCCTGCATCAGACGGTCATCGGCGGTGATATAGGGTTCACATTCTGCGCCGTTGATAATCAGGGTTTGGATTTTCCCTGCGCCGCCTTGGATTTTGGCGCCAGTAGGGAAACCCGCTCCGCCTAATCCGGCAATACCAAACTGCTGGATGCGTGCAATGAGCGCTTCGCGCGGATGCGCGCGATAGTTTTCCCAGCGCTCATAGCGGTAACAGGCATCTTCGCCGTCGGCTTCCAGTATAATGCACGGTACGTCAAGCCCCGAAGGGTGCGCATCCGGATAGGGTTTAATTGCGGTAACCACGCCGGAGGAAGGTGCGTGTACCGGTAGCATGCGTCCGCTTCCGCGCGTCAGCGGCTGTCCACGCAAAACACGCTCGCCCGGGTTTACGCACACAGCGCCTTCTTCTCCCAAATGCTGCTTCAGCGGAATCATAAAATGTGAAGGCAGCGGCGCCTGGCGCAGAGGGATCGCGCTGGAGCGCTGCTTCATCTCCGGTGGATGAATACCACCGTGGAAATCCCACAGGCCTTGCTGCTTTGCGCGCGAAAAAAGAAACTTAAACATGTTGCCCCACAGACAGCTCTCGTACAGGGATCGCGTGAGTTTCCCACTTCCAGGTCTCTGGCGTGACGGGGGCGGGAATAAGTGAAATGCAGTGCGTCGGGCAGGGGGCAATGCAAAGATTGCAGCCGGTACATAAATCGCTGAGAACGGTGTGCATCGCGCGGGATGCGCCCACAATTGCGTCGACCGGACAGGCCTGAATGCATTTGGTACAACCGATACACTGGCTTTCATCAATGATAGCCAGCATGCGTACCGGCGCATTGAGCGCATTATTTTCTCCCGTCGGCAGAGGCTCCACGTTTAATAGAGCGGCTATTTTCTGCATTACCGGTTCGCCGCCGGGGGCGCAAAGATTAATATTCGCGCCGTTATTGCCCACCGCTTCTGCGTAGGGGCGGCAGCCAGGATAGCCACACTGTGCGCACTGGCTTTGGGGAAGCAGCGCTTCAATTTTATCAACAATGGGATCTTCGGCTATCGCAAAACGACGTGACGCATAGCCAAGCAGAAGACCAAAAACCAGCGCCAGCAGCGTCAGAACTAAAACGGCGATTAATATGATGGACATTAGAATTTTACCAGACCACTGAAGCCCATAAACGCCAAAGACATCAGTCCTGCGGTAATCAGCGCGATAGCGTTACCTTTGAACGGCGTCGGAACGTCGGCCACCGCTAGTCGTTCCCGGATTGAGGCAAACAGAACCATCACCAGTGAAAAACCGACGGCGGCGGAAAATCCGTATAGGGCAGACTCCAGAAAACGATGGTTTAGGTTAATGCTCAACAGTGCAACGCCCAGTACGGCGCAATTGGTGGTAATTAGCGGCAGAAAGATCCCCAGCAGGCGATACAGCGCGGGGCTGGTTTTACGTACCACCATTTCAGTAAATTGCACCACTACGGCAATCACCAGAATGAAAGCCATCGTGCGCAGATAAATAAGATCCAGCGGCACCAGTAAAAGATGGTCGATAAGCCAGGCACAAATGGTTGCCAGCGTCATCACGAATGTAGTGGCCAGCCCCATACCAATCGCTGTCTCTAGTTTCTTTGAGACACCCATAAAAGGACACAGCCCGAGAAACTTCACTAATACGAAGTTGTTAACCAGCACGGTACCGATAAATAACAGCAAATAGTCAGACATAATCGACCTGAATCAGAAGAGGCGCCTATTATCAGGCAATCTGCCGATAGCGACAACCCGTTAGTCTGTAAGGTTTACAGGCGCGTTAATGTTTGTTTTACGCGTATTGCGCGCCGAAAGTAGGGGGCGAATAATGCAGCCGCCAGCAGTGAGTACAGCAATTGTCGCAGCGCCAGCGCATCGATAACGGGTGTAAACGCGAACGTTTTCAAGGCCAGCAAAATATTTATCAGCAACCAGATAATATAATGTTTGCGCACCACGGCGCGCCGTTTAAAAAAAGCGGTGGTGAGCCAGAGCGTGTAAAGCCACATTGCCAGCGTACTCAACAGTGAAAAATACCAAAGCGCGACGCGGGCGGCGCTTTGCATACCCAGCAAGTGATGGGTATGAGGGCTGGTAAGCGCGATGCCAAACAACGCCAGTGTAATCGTGATACTAAAAAGCGTAAGCAGGAGCCAGGCGAGCGGTGCGAGAAGCCAGCCGCCAATGCGCAGCGGATTTGATGTGGTCATAAGGCCTACCTCCGGATAGCATCAGGGAAAAGCGGGACGAGTGCCGGGCAGGGATTATAAGAAAAATTGCGCTGATTGCCATCGCTGATTGTGACTCGGCCCTCGGGGATTTTACCGCTGCCGCGCTGCTTGCACAGGCAATCACCTTCCACAAGCTTAATTTACCGCTGGCGTACGGCCGACGCAGGATACATAAAGCCCGGCGCGCCTGGCCTGGAGATATCTGAAAGGTAGCGCATTGCGACGCTGCATATAACGATTATCTGCATCTGAATCGATATCCTCTGCAGCGCCATTACTGCAAGACTGCGGGTAACTGCGGCGAGATAAAAAGGTTATGAGGCTTAGGGAGACTATATTTACGGTTGTGAACCCGCGGCAATTGATGGGAAAATGCCGTTTCAACTGATGCGAGGAGGAGCAATGAGCGACAGCATTCGAGTAGGTCTCATCGGATATGGGTATGCCAGTAAAACGTTCCATGCTCCACTGATTGACGGTACGCCAGGCCTGGAGCTAGCGGCTATTACCAGCAGCGATGCCGGTAAGGTCACGGCCGACTGGCCGCAAATGCGGGTTATCGCCAGCCCGCAGGCGCTAATTACCGATCCTGCAATCGACCTTATTGTTATCCCAACCCCCAATGATACGCATTTTCCGCTGGCGAAAGCCGCGCTGGAGGCGGGTAAACATGTGGTGGTTGATAAACCCTTTACCGTGACGTTGTCACAGGCACGCGAACTGGATGCCCTGGCTAAAAGCCGGGGATTACTGCTTTCCGTGTTTCATAATCGGCGTTGGGATAGCGACTTTCTGACGTTAAAAACGCTGATTACCGAAGGCACTCTTGGTGAAGTTGCTTATTTGGAATCGCACTTTGATCGTTTTCGCCCTCAGGTGCGTGACCGCTGGCGCGAGCAATCGGGTATCGGAAGCGGTATCTGGTACGATCTGGCGCCGCATTTGATCGATCAGGCACTGGTGCTTTTTGGTCTGCCGGTCAGCCTGTATGTGGATTTGGCCCAGCAGCGGCCCGGCGCTAAAACGACCGACTATTTCCACGCGGTATTGAACTATCCCCAGCGCCGCGTGGTGTTGCATGCCAGCATGCTGGTGGCCGCTCAGTCGGCGCGTTTCATTGCTCACGGCACGCGCGGGAGTTATGTGAAATATGGATTAGACCCTCAGGAAGATCGCCTGAAGGCGGGCGAACGACCGCCCCTGGAGGACTGGGGTTATGATATGCGTGACGGCATGTTAACGCTCGCCCAGGGCGATATCATGGCGGAGCAGCCGGTACTTTCGCTACCCGGTAATTACCCGGCGTACTATGCTGGCGTGCGCGATGCGCTGAACGGACAGGCAGAAAACCCGGTACCGGCGAGCCAGGCGATTCGGGTCATGGAAATTATTGAACTGGGCATTGAATCTGCTAAACACCGGGCAGTGCTGAATCTTATCTAACTGAGCGGTTTAAGCGAGGCCGCGGCTGTTCCTCTCTCCGCGGCTTCCGTTCAGTTTAATGCGATACCTGCTGAATATATCGCCTGATTAAACACCGGTCTCACAGGCTTAATGCACGGCGCTTATTTTTTCGCGCAGCGCCTGTTTCTCCGCGGGCGTCATAAAAGCGATTTCCATACTATTGGCCTGCGCCTGCCTGATTTGCTCCGGGGAGAGGCCGGCCTGCGGCGCCGCGTGCTGATATTCATGCTGAATATCTACGCCCTGAACCGACGGATCGTCGGTATTAATCGTGGCCAGAATGCCGTGTTCAAGGAACAGGCGCAGTGGATGATGCGCCAGCGAACTGACGGTGCTGGTTTGAATATTTGATGTCAGGCAGGATTCAATACCAATACGCCGATCGGCCAGAAAATCCATTAGCGCAGGATCTTCAATCGCTTTCACGCCGTGCCCGATACGCTCCGCGCCCAGCTCACGTATGGCCTGCCAGATGCTTTCCGGCCCTGCGGCTTCGCCGGCGTGCACGGTGATATGCCACCCGGCGTCGCGCGCCCGATTGAAATGGTCGAGGAACAGGCTACCCGGAAAGCCTAATTCATCACCCGCGAGGTCGAGCGCGGTAATGTTATTCCGATGCGCCAGCAAGGCGTTCAGTTCTTCTTTACAGGCAGCTTCACCATAGGTACGGCTTAAGATGCCGGTTAACCGCGCCTGAAGGCCCAGCTCGCGGCATCCTTGCGCGACGCCGTCAATCACTGCTTCAACCACGCCGGCAATCGGAAGACGGTGCGCCATAGCCATGTAGCGCGGGGAGAAGCGTAACTCGACGTAATGCAGGCCCTGAGCTACGGCATCTTCGACATTTTCATAGGCAACGCGACGGCAGGCCTCCAGTGAACCAAGAACCTTAACCCCCCAGTCCAGTCTGGCTAAGAAGCTGACCAAATCCGGCTGCGTTTCGGTGACCTGAACGTACGGGCGCAGGGCGCTGAGCGTGTCAGCCGGTAACGGGAGGGCGAATTGACGGCCTAATTCAAGAATCGTTTGCGCACGAATATTGCCGTCCAGATGACGATGAAGATCGAGCAGCGGTAAGGTGTGGTCCATATTGCACTCCTGAGGTTAGCTTCTGGCCCGTTGCGTCGCTGGTATTATTGAATCAGCGGGGTTAACGAACTGTGTGTGGCACCGACGCATTTAAGATGTCGTAGCATAACAAAGTCTCAATCTGCGTAAATACCAGCGAATAATTGCCTGGATACGTTTTGAAATATAATTTTTCATATTGGAACAACTTGAATAAGTAATAGCATTGCTTTCTAAGCAATTGTTGTATCGGAGTATTATTTTCAACTTACTAATTTTTAAAGAAATTTAAACAGTCATTTAAAAACTGGGCGCTGGATATTAAGGCGAAGAATCGTTTATAGTACGCAAACGGAGAATCAGGGTATTACTCAGGTTCGCCCAATACGCGATGACACAGCATGCTGTAGTGGTTGCGTTTCTGGAAGAACAATCATGCCAAAGGATCGCAGGCGCGCTCTGCCGAAAGGGGGGAGCGAAGAATAGACCGTTTCAGCGCTTTATTTTTCGTGGGTAACGTCAATCGGCCCCGTGTTTGCCATGCAATGAGATAGCCGCCTCATTCACCAGCCTTCGGGCTGGTTTTTTATTCTTAACTAAAAACTACGTCCTGTGGACGTTGTTATCGACTCGGTTTTGGCTCTGCCTGTAAAAACCCCCCACGCCAAAATCCCTGCCTGTTATCCCCACAACCGATAGGGAAATTAAACATGAGCAGGTTTCAAAGAGCTTCCCACCTACTGTGGCATTGTCAATATCATATAGTCTGGACGCCTGAGTGCCGTTTCAGAATACTCAAAGGCAATGTTGGGAAGGAAGTGTATCGACAGATAGGGATACTCAGTGAGCAGTTAAAGCGCCAACTTATTGAATTAAACGACCAGTTAGAGCATGTGCATCTTCTGGTGAAAATACCGCCGAGGTTGTTAGGTATCAGAAGTGATGGGCCATCTGAAGGGCAGGACAGCAATAAGGCTCTTCAGTAAGTTTCCCTGCTTACTAAGCATACGCTATGGGGAAATCACTTCCGGGCAAAAGGGATGCCGCGTAGACAGCGCAGGTGTGAATGCAGAAATGATGCGTAAATACGTCAAGTATCAGGAAAAGCATGAAGTGGATGATAACAGCTATCGCTACATGAAGCGTTGAAGGGAAGGCTCCATGAGCCCGAACTCAGAGCGCCGCTTTGGGGCGTAAGCAAAACCGCCTTCTATGAAGGCAGATGTTTACTTTTGTTTTCAAGCAATATGCCCGTGTCGGTGTCGGTAATCGTCAACCAGGCAGAGGCGTAGCGTTATTGCAGCTAACGCAGCTGACAAATCGGGCATATCTTCCAGCCATTAAAAGGCTAAACCCTTTATGTATGGCCGACGCGTCAATTTTCCGTAGCGCTGCACCATGATATTAGATTGATTGTCATGTGTTAGGGGGAGCGCGGCGCAAGGGTATATAAGAGGGCGTTTACATTTATTGCGCCAACCGCCGGCGCAAACGCGTTCTGCTGCGGCTTGGGAGCGGCAGATGTACCGCTCCCGATAATTATGCGCCGGCGCGTAGGGTATGAATCCCGGCGATAAGCCTGCACACGCCATCTTCCAGTTTACTGCGCGGGCAGCCTGCATTCAGGCGCACGAAGCCGCTGCCTTCAGGGCCGTAGGTATATCCGGGCATTATCGCCACTTTTTGCTCTGCTATCAGGATGGTCTGGAGTTGATGCTCATCCAGTTTCAGAGGGCGTAAATCAAGCCATGCCAGATAGGTTGCCGCAGGCGGCTGCCACCTCAGCTCAGGAAATTCAGTATTTAATGTTTCGGCGACCCAGCGCAGATTCTCTTCCAGATAACCACGCAATGCATCCAGCCAGGGCGCTCCATGACGATAAGCGGCAATATGGGCGACCAGCGCAAGCACCGCCGGAGATGATAATCCGTCGCGTCCTTTTAATGCATTGAGGTAATTCGCTCGCTCATCATCGCTGCTTATCATCCCGTAGGCTCCGGTCAGCGCCGGAATATTGAAGCTTTTAGACCCGGAAGTGAATAGCGCCCAGTCGCCTCGACCCACTTGGGTCCAGGGAATATGCTGGCGGCCGTTCCATACCATATCCATATGAATTTCATCGCTAATGACCCGAACACCGTGCCGTTCGCAAAGCTGCGCCATAGTATCCAGCTCTTCGCGGGTCCAGACTTTCCCCGTTGGATTATGCGGGCTGCAAAGCAGTAAAATCCGACAGCGCGGGCGGGATAGCAGAGTTTCAAGATTATCCATATCGCACAGCCATTCGTCGCCCCTCAGATATAACGGGGCGCTCAGCGCGTTGCGATCATTTCCGGCAATGGCCTTATAGAATGCATCGTAGGCAGGGGTATGAATAACGATTTCGTCTCCCGGCTCGCTCCACTGACGAATAAGCTGTGAAATCATATAGATAACGGAGGGGCCATAGACCAGCGTTTGTTCATTGATGTCGGTGGCGAATCGTTCACGATACCAGTGGGCTATTGCGCCGGTGAATTCAGGATTTTGCCAGCGGCTATATCCGAGCACGCCGTGCTGCAAACGTTGCTGGATCGCGGTGAGTATGCACGGCGCGGTAGGAAAATCCATATCGGAGATAGTAAATGGCAGTAAATCGGCGGCGCCAAAGCGATCGGCGACATAATCCCACTGCGTACACCAGGTGCCGTGTCGGTCTGTGGTTTTAGAAAAGTCAAACATATAACCTCGCAATACCTCCCCTGCGTTGCCGCAGGGGAGAAATAAATCAGGCCTCAACGCTATTCATGAGCTGAGCCATTTCATCTTTAACGGACTGAACCTGAGGGCCAATCACAACCTGGAGATTGTGCTGGTTAAGCTGCACTACGCCGATTGCCCGTAGAGCCTTCAGCGCCGCGCTGTCTACTTTATCCATTTCTTTAACCGACAGACGCAGTCGGGTGATGCAGTTGTCCAGATTGGTGATGTTTTCCGCGCCGCCCAGTGCATCCAGCATTGCCGGCACATTATAGCCAGACTTACCGGTGGGAGCCGCGTTTACCTGTGCAGCCGCGGCAGGTTCGATATCACGTCCCGGCGTTTTCAGGTTGAAGCGTAAAATAGCGAAGCGGAACAGTGCGTAGTAGACCACGAACCAGATTACGGCCACTACCGGCACCATATACCATTTGGTTGACAGGCCATGCAGGATGCCAAAGACCACGAAGTCGATAATATTGCCATCGGTATTCCCGATTGTGACACCCAGCACCGCCATCATGGTAAACCCAAGGCCAGTTAAGATCGCATGCAGGACATAGAGAACCGGAGCAACGAACAGGAATAAAAATTCCAGGGGTTCTGTCGTGCCGCCGACCACGCAGGCTATCACACCGGAGATAAGCAGCCCTTTGACTTTATGACGATTTTCAGGTCGTGCACAGTGGTACATGGCTAACGCAGCGCCGGGCAGGCCGCCGAGAAAGGACGGCATTTTACCCTGAGAAAGAAAACGCGTGGCGCTCTCGGAAAATCCGTGGGTTGTCGGGCAGCTTAACTGTGCCTGGAAGATGGTCAGCGCGCCGCTGACGCTATGACCACAGACGTCCAGCGTACCGCCTGCGTCGGTAAAACGAATCAGGGCAACTAAAATATGATGCAGCCCAAACGGCAGTAACAGGCGCTCACCGGTGCCGAAAATCATAGGGCCGAAATCGCCAGCGCCGTTAATCATATGCCCGAGCATGGCGATGCCTTTGGCGAAGGTTGGCCAAATTAGCGGAATAATCAGCCCAACAACGCCCAGTACCAGGGTAGTAATGATGGGAACAAACCGCGTGCCGCCAAAAAATGCCAGCGCATCCGGCAGTCGTACCGCATGAAAGCGCTCGTGCAGTAAAAAGACCACAATACCGACGATAACCGCGCCGAGGATGCCGGTATCAATCGACTGGATCCCCAAAATAAATTGAATATTATTGGCTTTTAAAATTGCGGCATCAGTGGTGGGCAGAATCCCTTTCGCCGTTAACCAAAAATTGATCGCGAGATTCATTACCGCGTAGCCAACGAATCCGGCAAATGCTGCAACGCCTTTATTTTCTCGCGCCAGTCCTAATGGAATGGCAATACAGAACATCACGGGCAGAAAGCTAAACGCAAAGGAACCTATCTTGCTCATCCACGTAAAGAGTAACTGCAGCGGGGTGTTATCGAGGAACGGCAGCAGTGTAATTACATCATGGCTGCTTAGCGAACTGCCGATGCCAAGTATAATGCCGCAGAAAGACAGCAGCGCGACCGGCAGCATGAACGTTTTTCCCAGGCTCTGGAAAAATTCCCAGAGGGTGATTTTTTGCGGTGAATTTGTCGCCATACACGACTCCCTGATGGTTCGAAAAGAGGTTTCCGATAAATTATGGCGCCGAGGATAAAACGTTTTACCTAGTTTTATTGCGTACTCAGTCACAGATTTAAAGCTATATGGCAGGCTTAATAGCGCCTAATAGATAAAACGTTTTATCTCTCACAAAATGCGAGTTCGGACAGATGGCGTCAAGCAGGCGAATTACGATTAACGACGTGGCGGAAGCAGCGGGAGTTTCTGTTAGCACTGTCTCGCTGGTACTTAGCGGCAAGGGGCGGATCTCCAGCGCCACCGGGCAGCGAGTAAACGATGCGGTTGCCCGACTGGGGTTTGTGCGTAACCATCAGGCCGCCGCCCTGCGCGGCGGACAAAGCGGTGCAATTGGCCTGATTGTTCGCGATTTAAGCCATCCGTTCTACGCCGATTTGGCGGCAGGACTCAGTGAGGCGCTGGAGCAACAGGGGCGCATGCTGTTTCTGACCCAAAGCGGCAGCGGTGGTCAGTACCGCCAGCGCTGTTTCGATAGCCTGCTGGCTCAGGGCGTTGATGGTATCGTTATCGCCGGAGGCGGTGATGACGGCGGCCTGCTGCGCGCGCAGGCAGAACAACATCAAATACCGCTTATCTTTGCTTCTCGCGCGGCCTATCCGGATGAAACAGAAGCAGTGCGGCCGGATAATATGCAGGCGGCGCGTTTACTCACCGAACATCTTATTTCACGCGGACATCAGCGCATTGCCTGGCTTGGTGGGCGAAGCGCGTCGCTTACGCGCGCCGAAAGGCTAGGCGGATTTTGCGCAACACTGATGCAGTACGGGCTGCCATTTCATAGTGAATGGGTTTTAGAATGCGAAGCAACGCAGCGCGACGCTGCACGCCAGGTTGTGGCGCTGTTGCGGCATAATCCCACCATTACCGCAATTATTTGTCACGACAGTATCGCTGCGACGGGGGCATGGTTTGGGCTACTGCGCGCAGGGCGCTATAGCGGCGAAGGCGGAATGGAGAGCTATTTTGACAGTCAGATAGCGCTTGCGGCGTTTGCCGGCGTGCCTGAAGCGGCTTTAGATGATATTCCAGTAACCTGGGCGACGGCGCCAGCGCGCGATATTGGCCGCAGTGCGGCTGCGCATATTTTACAGTGGGGTAATGATAGAGCTAAAACGCCGGGATGCCATACGGTCCCGGCGCGTTTAGTACTGCATCAGGGATAGCGCTCCCGATGCATTAAGTTTGCATATCCATTAACGCAGGGGCAGGACAGGCGTTGGGGTTTCAGGGGTATTGGCTTCCGGCGCGAGCTGCGGTCCCGGTGCCAGGTTTAGGCCAAACATGCCGAGGAAATCGCTCAGCGTCATAGCCTGCCCGTTGAGCGTGACGTTGCCATCCGCATAGTGCAACGTGCTACCGATAGTCTCATTCTCTGTAGTGGTCAGGCGGAACATTTGCCCCATGGCTGCAACGCCCTGTACCTGCTGAGACGCCAGTTTACTGGCCTGATCGCCCTGATAACCTTCCAGTTTTGCGACGCTGGTCATCAGTTCGGTCGCCATCGGCATGGGAATAGACAGTTTGCCATCAATGGTATTAACGACATTTGCAAAGCTGTCCTGCGGGGTTTGCGGCTGTTGCTGCTGCGGCGCTTTTAAGCCCACCGTCAGATTTAACGCGCTTTCGCCTTTATCGTTCTTCCAGCTAAGTGGCTCAATAGTAATCACCGGGTTGCCCTTCAATAGTACCGGCAGGTTATCGCGCAGGATTGCCATCGCTTTTTCCTGTTGAGCCTGAGGATCCTCTGCGAGTTTCGGATCCGCCATCAGGACACCAACCTGCGCATTGTAACGCTGGGTGAACTGATGCAGGGCGTCGCCGTCAAGGTGAGACACCTTAAGGGTCATTTTTCCCTGGCCGAGATTTTGATTTTGCAGATGCAGCGCATCTAGCGTGTAATCAAGCTGGGCGTTAAGATGTTTGCCGTCGCTATCGGGGGTAGTATGGCCGCCGATAGTAAGCCCTTTCAGCAACGCGATTTCTTTGCCTTCCAGTGCGATAGTTAGCTTTTCCAGCGCAATTTTCTGCTCGCCCACGCGCTCTTTAAATTTGGAAACAGTGGTATTGCCTTCACTTTTCAGGCCACTAAATGCAAGCTGAACCTGCTGCCCATACTCATTTTTCGTTGTGAACTGACCGCTGCCGGTTTCGCCGCTCACTTTAACAGCGTCCGCGTCGCTATCCACGTGCGTAGAAATAGTGGCTCCGCTGAAAGTAAGTTTATTGTCGCCCTGCGCCCAGTTGATAGGGCGGAGCGCGATATCCGATGCATTAGCGTCGCTATAGCCCACGCGGGTTTCTGCATCAAGGAAGGAACGTCCGCCGCTCATTTCGAACAGCTTTTTACTGGTGTCATTATTATGCAGCTGCGTATGAATCGAGGCCATCGCGGGCACCAGGTTCGCTTTCTTAAGCTGAGCAAACGGGAAGGGGCCGTGATCGACATTTTCATCCAAAACTACGCTTTGCCCGGGTTTCAGCCAGCTATTTTTTGCGACAGGATCGGGCGTGATGACAAGCTGCAATTGACTTGAAAAAACGCCCCGGTGATAGTTTTCGTAAGCCAGCTTTAACCCCGCTGCGGGAGCTAATTGCTGCATTTGTTGGTTCGCTTCGGTTACGGCCTGCGAGATGTGTTGCTCTAACTGTTTGCCGGTATACCAGGCACCGGCGCTCCATACTACGCCCAGCGCCACAATAACCCCAACGGCCACCAGAGATTTTTTCATAACAGATTCCCTATTGAACCAGGCGCAAGGCCTGGTGAAAAATTTCAACATATGCCCGGTATTAGCTTAGCAATGCTGTTCCTAAAATGCGGTATTGCGCGATAAATTCACGCCAGCGTTTTTACTTATCGATGCGCTGATTTAGCGCAGCAGGTTATATACGCGGGCGAGGCGACCTTTCCCGCTAACATTTACCGGCGATTCACTGGCGGCGATAAACGCTGATTCCCCCGCGGCAAGCTGTACGCGATTTTGCCCGCGCGCGATAGTCACTTCGCCCTCTATACAGAACAATATTGCGGCGCTCTGCTGCGACAGCGCCGTTTCTTGAGCGTTTAAATCGTGCAGTGAAAATGCAAAATCGTCTACTGGAATGGGGAAGTCCAGTTCCGATCCGCGCCGCTCTGGCCGGGTAAGTAAGGTGCCGGCTTCCCGTGGCGTGAATTTTACATTCGCAACCAGTTCTGGAATATCGATATATTTAGGCGTCAAACCTGCGCGCAGCACGTTATCTGAGTTCGCCATCACCTCCAGCGCCACGCCCTGCAGATAAGCATGCGGTGTTTCAGCAAACAGAAACATGGCTTCCCCTGGCGCTAGCCTTACCACGTTTAGCAGTAGTGGAGAGAACAGGCCGCTGTCCTCGGGATAAAATTGTGCAATCGTGCGGATAGTGTCCCAGGGTTCGCCGCTTTCGCGCTCAAGCGCCGCGTAAAGAACGCCCAGCGCGCGGTGTTTTTCATCGCCCTGCATATTCAGAAGTTCGGCAAACAGGGTACGCAGGCTTTCGGTATCAGGATGAGCAAGATAGCTTGCAATGGCCGGGTGGGCGCCAGCAACGCGCTGCAATAACGACACGCTATCTGAAAAAGTCCGAAACGCATTCATCGCCAGAAACGGCGTTAGGGCGAAAACCAGTTCCGGCTTGTGATTGGGATCTTTGTAGTTGCGCTGCGGCGCGTCGAGGGGAATACCGGCGGCGTTTTCCCGCGCAAAGCCCGCTTCAGACGCCGTTTTATTTGGATGAACCTGAATTGAGAGCGGCTGATCGGCACAAAGGACTTTAAATAGAAAAGGTAATTCGCCAAAGCGCTCGGCAACGGCGCCTCCCAGTAGAGTGCGGGGATCGGCGTCAATGATATCGCGCAGTGCGCGGGTCTCGCCGTTGGGGAGCTTAATTCTGGAGCTACTTTTGGGATGTGCGCCCATCCAAAGCTCGGCCATAGGTTGCCCCTGTGGATTCGCGATGCCGTAAAGCTCGGTTAGCGCCGTTTTACTGCCCCAGCCGTAATGCTGAACGTTATTGATCAATTTCTGCATGATATATGCCCTGTGAAGATAAAATCGGTTTTTGGCGCCCTAATTATCAGGCGAAAAGTTATCAGGCGTATGGGTTACGTAAACTGAACCTGGACTCTGCGCGAATGGGTATACTATCCCCCGTTTGTGCCCGGTCCGCGTTCAGCTTATTGTTATTGCGCCTGCCCTAACACCCTCTTATTAAATCAATTATTTGCCATGAAGTAACCCTGAAGGATAAAAAGTCGTATTAGCCTCAGTTTTTGTTAAATAAATGTGTACCATATTGTGAATATCGTGCGTCAAAGGGCTGGGCGTGGCGTAAAAGACATCATAATTAACAAAAACTGATGCTGAAAGTGAGAACACAATGTCGAATAAACCATTCTATTATCAGGTGCCGTTTCCGTTGAAGCAGGATGAGACGGATTATTACCGGCTTACCCGTGAGCATGTGTCCATATCAGAATTTGAAGGGCAGGAAATTCTCAAAATAGAGCCTGCAGGCCTTACGCGCCTGGCCCAACAGGCGTTTCACGACGCATCTTTTATGCTGCGCCCGGCGCATCAGCGCCAGGTCGCCGCCATTCTTGACGATCCGCAGGCCAGTGATAATGACCGCTACGTGGCTTTGCAATTCTTACGCAACTCTGACATTGCGGCCAAAGGCGTACTGCCAACCTGCCAGGATACCGGTACGGCAATTATCGTTGGGAAAAAAGGGCAGCGCGTCTGGACCGGCGGTGGCGATGAAGCGGCGCTGTCGCGTGGAGTCTACAACACCTTCATCGAAGATAATCTGCGCTATTCACAAAATGCCGCGTTAGATATGTATAGCGAAGTGAACACAGGTACAAATTTGCCGGCGCAAATTGATTTATTTAGCGTCGACGGCGCGGAATACCATTTTTTATGTATCGCCAAAGGCGGCGGTTCAGCGAATAAAACTTACCTGTATCAGGAAACCCGCGCGTTACTGACGCCCGGTAAGCTGAAAAATTATCTGGTCGATAAAATGCGCACCCTTGGGACGGCGGCTTGCCCGCCTTATCATATTGCTTTTGTGATTGGCGGTACGTCGGCTGAAATGAATTTGAAGACCGTCAAACTGGCATCAACAAAATATTATGACGGACTGCCGCAGGAAGGAAATGAACACGGGCAGGCATTTCGCGATATCACGCTGGAGGCCGAATTGTTGGAAGAGGCGCGTAATTTAGGGCTGGGAGCGCAGTTTGGCGGTAAATATTTTGCCCATGACATTCGCGTGATACGCCTGCCGCGCCACGGTGCCTCTTGCCCCGTAGGGATGGGCGTTTCCTGCTCTGCTGACCGGAACATCAAAGCCAAAATTAACCGCGAGGGAATTTGGATTGAACGACTGGAACACAATCCCGGGCAATACATCCCTGAGGCGCATCGGCTGGCAGGCGAAGGCGAAGCGGTACGCGTTGACCTCAATCGTCCCATGCCTGAGATTTTGGCTCAGCTTTCACAGTATCCGGTATCGACGCGGTTATCTTTGAGCGGCACCATCATTGTGGCGCGGGATATCGCGCACGCGAAGTTAAAAGAGCGGCTGGACAGCGGCGAACCCTTACCGCAGTACATGAAGGATCATCCGGTTTATTATGCCGGGCCAGCGAAAACCCCGGAAGGATACGCGTCCGGATCGCTGGGGCCAACCACCGCCGGGCGAATGGATTCATATGTGGATCTCCTTCAGGCCAACGGCGGCAGCATGATTATGCTGGCGAAGGGCAATCGTAGCCAGCAGGTGACCGCAGCATGTAACAAACACGGAGGCTTTTATCTGGGCAGTATCGGCGGCCCGGCCGCGGTTTTGGCCCAGCAAAGTATTCGCAGCCTGGAGTGTATTGCCTATCCCGAACTGGGAATGGAAGCCATCTGGAAAATTGAGGTTGAAGATTTTCCCGCCTTTATTTTGATTGATGATAAAGGGAATGATTTCTTTCAGCAGATCCAGGCTTCCCAGTGCAATGGCTGCGCAAAATAAGCGAATATGCCGCTCTCAGGAGCGGCATTCGGCCTGAACGACTTTCTCACTCGCTCCCTATTTTCCGCCAATAACGCACTAAGCAATAAACCGCTTTTATCAGCTTTTCCATACTCAGTTATCAATAATTAACCCTATTTACAGGAGTGGAGAGCATGAGCGTGAGCCGTACTGAAAAAGATTCGATGGGGCATATTGACGTACCCGCAGACCGGTTATGGGGGGCGCAGACTCAGCGCTCGCTGGAACACTTTCGCATCTCCGGAGAAAAAATGCCGGCCGCATTGATCCACGCGCTGGCGCAGGTGAAGCGGGCGAGCGCGCAGGTAAATATGGCGCTTTCTCTACTGCCAGAGTTACAGGGTAACGCAATCATCCAGGCGGCAGATGAGGTGCTGGCAGGAAAACATGCGCAGGAGTTTCCGTTAGTAATATGGCAAACGGGTTCTGGCACGCAAAGTAATATGAACATGAACGAAGTATTGGCAAACCGCGCCAGCGAACTTTTAGGCGGTGAACGGGGCGAAGCGCGGCGGGTACATCCAAACGACGATGTGAATAAAAGCCAGAGTTCTAATGACGTTTTTCCCACCGCGATGCACGTGGCGGCGGTGACGGCGC
The DNA here is from genome assembly GCA_945271245.1 of uncultured Enterobacteriaceae bacterium. Lineage (GTDB taxonomy): Bacteria > Pseudomonadota > Gammaproteobacteria > Enterobacterales > Enterobacteriaceae > Apirhabdus > Apirhabdus apintestini. The sequence continues at coordinate 34,212 of CALYPF010000018.1, forward strand.
TGCGGGAGCAGCTTTTACCCGCGCTGGCGACGCTGACGCAAACGCTTAAAGCAAAATCTGACGCTTTTAGCGACATTGTTAAAATTGGACGCACGCATTTACAGGATGCGACGCCGCTGACGCTGGGGCAGGAAATCTCCGGTTGGGCGGCGATGCTTGAGCACAACCGCCGCCATATTGAATCCCAGTTGCCGCATTTGTATGAACTGGCGCTGGGAGGTACGGCGGTAGGCACCGGGCTGAATGCGCCCGAGGGATATGCCGGGCAGGTAGCGCAGACGCTGGCAGCGCTGTGCGGATATCCTTTTATCACCGCTCCGAATAAATTTGAGGCGCTGGCCGGCTGCGATGCGCTGTTACAGGCGCATGGCGCCTTAAAAGGGCTGGCGGCATCGCTGATGAAAATCGCCAATGATGTGCGCTGGCTGGCTTCCGGCCCCCGCTGCGGGATTGGCGAACTTCTTATTCCGGAAAATGAGCCGGGGAGCTCGATAATGCCCGGAAAGGTGAACCCAACCCAGTGCGAGGCGGTGACCATGCTTTGCTGCCAGGTGTTTGGCAATGATGTTGCGATTAATATTGGCGGGGCGTCCGGTAATTTTGAATTAAACGTATTTCGTCCAATGGTTATACATAATTTCCTCCAGAGCGTGCGCTTGCTGGCCGATGGAATGCGCAGCTTTAATGAGCACTGCGCTGAAGGTATTGAACCCAACCGCGATAAAATATCCCGGCTGGTAAATGATTCACTGATGTTAGTGACCGCGCTTAATCCGCATATTGGCTACGATAAAGCGGCGCAAATTGCTAAAAAAGCCCACAAAGAGGGGACTTCACTGCGTGAGGCAGCGCTGGCGTCGGGGCTGGTCAGCGGCGAGCAGTTCGATGACTGGGTGCGCCCGGAACGCATGACGGGAAAATTGGCTGGTCGCTAATCATCCACCCGCCATAGGTGCAGACGTGGAATGAGTAGCGATAGCGGCTGGGGCTGGGGGCGATGCCGGTAATGTATATTCTGCGCGTCGTAGTCCGCCAGCTCGCCGATATCCGGTAGGCTGGTGCCCTGGCGGCAAATAACCAGCAGCGGTGAAGGGCAGGCGTATTGTTTCTGGCGCTGAGTATGGGAATACCATACGCGCGCCAGCGGTTGTACTTTGACCGGCCTGCGTATCTTCAGGCGAGCATGCTCAGGGAGCGCGGCAATATCATTGTATTCTTGCGTTACCTGGGCTAACCATTGTTCACGCGTCAGCGGCGCCGCGGCATTTAATGTTTTTTTTAGCATGGCCAGGACTTCACTGCGCGTGAAGTTTTTCACAACCTGTTTATTTGCCCAGCCGAAGCGCAGTGTGGCGGGCTGTTCAATTAACGTTATCTGACGGTAGGCGCTGAGGGTGATAAGGCCAGGCACGTGGCGATGTACCCATTCAAAACGCTGTGCCGGGGTTAACGCTGAATCCACGGTAATGATTTGCGCCAGCCGCCGCTTTAGTGCGTTAATTATTTCTACGTGCTGACGTATGCGCGCCTGCCGTGGAGCGTCTACTTCGTAACATAGCGCTCCCGGGAGCCTTACGGCTGCCTTGCTGCTGGTTTGCTCCGATTGCTGTTGTATAAACAGTCGGGTGAAATGGCGTAATGCCAATGTTTCCGCTTCTCGTCCTGAATACGGGTGGACGGGAATATAAGATAGCGGGGCGTGCTCAGCGCCTTTTTCAACCGGCGGCAGCGCAAAGACGCGCGCGTTTCGCAATGACAGATCTTCGCACTCATGGGTGAACGCGGTGAGTGCATGTTCCAGATGGCGGGCAGTCTCAGTCAATTGTTGTGGAAGGTCGTATTGCATCGCTAAACTATCCATAATTAGTTACAACATACTTTTAGCATGCTATTGCTTCAGGTGCCATCCAAAGTGCCTAAAAAGGTCAGGCAAGGAAAACAAAATCGATAATATTGTGACGTTGTCACGAAGAATCTTTGGTACGAAGAGCAAAATATCGGCCACATACCTGAATCAGTACTATCGGCTTTGCTTGCGTAGAGCGTTTCAGCTAAACGCGCCTCCCCGATGGCCCCGTCTTTGCGTTAATTTGTCCATGTATTACGGCCTGCTATCGCAGGCTCTAATTTTCAGCCATCTTAGCATGGCTCCGTGCAACCGGGTAAATGGCCCAGGATATCGCTGCGTTAGCGGGTGGAATGCCCGTTCCATTTATTAATATCAAAGAAGAGTGCTCCAAAATGCGAGCGGGTTACATCATTGTCAGACTCAGGAGCGTAAATTCCGTCCACCGTCAACGGGGAAGGTTCTGCCGGTGACAAATTGGCTTGCCATCAGATAATCAACCAGTCCAATAATTTCCTGCACACCCGGCGTAACTCCCATGAGTGATTTGTGTCAACAACGGGTAAAAAGTGATCCACTTACCGTCACCACCAACGGTCTAAT
>CALYPF010000019.1 GCA_945271245.1 uncultured Enterobacteriaceae bacterium
GCGGCGAGACAATAGCGTTTCAGAAACAGGTCCGTTAGCGGGCGGCGTTACGCTTCACTAACGGCGATTTCACCGAAGAGCAGCGTAAACACTGTGTGCGCATTATCAATAGCTTTATGCCGGCTGAAATGCCGCTGAATGTAGAAGATTAATCGCGCACCTCGCCGCCTGCGCGGCGGCGAGACAATAGCGTTTCAGAAACAGGTCCGTTAGCGGGCGGCGTTACGCTTAGTCCCAGCGCCCGGCAATAATTGCATCAATTTCCCCCGGCCGCAGGCGGATCTCAGCGGCGCGGCGATGCCCCTGCATCCCTTCAGTTCGACTCTGGCGTACCGCCGGCTCCGCAATTGCGGCGATCCCTTCGCTATCAATCCACTGGTGAGTACAGGTTTTCACATACGCGCCGACCCACAGACCGCCGGTATAGCGCGCTGCCGCCATGGTCGGTAGCGTATGATTAGTCCCGCAGCATTTATCTGAGAAAACTACGCTGGCGTTTTGCCCGATGAACAGCGAACCATAATTAAGTATTTTCGCCGCCGTAGCGTGCGGATCGCGGGTATGCACCTGTAAGTGTTCCGTCGCCATATAATCCGCAAATGCCACCAGCTCCTCTTCATCGCGACACAGAACTATCTCGCCCTGCCGCCGCCAGGCTTCCCCGGCGGTGGCAGCGGTCGGCAAGCTGGCAAGCTGGCTTTCGATTTCATGCAGCGTTTCACGCGCAACACGCTCACTGGTGGTAGCAAGCCCCACGCGGGTTCTCACGTCATGCTCCGCCTGCGCCAGCAGGTCGGCGGCCAGAATCCGCGGATCGGCGCCGTCGTCCGCGACGGTGAAAATTTCACTTGGCCCGGCCAGCGCATCAATACCAACGCGCCCAAACGCCTGGCGCTTCGCTTCATTCACAAAGGCGTTGCCCGGCTCAACGATTTTATCAACCGCCGGAATGCTTTCCGTGCCCCACGCCATGGCGGCAATCGCCTGCGCACCACCGACTTTAAAAATACGCCGGGCGCCGGCCAGGTGGCACACGGCAATCATCGCCGGGTGCGCACCGGGCGGCAGGCAGGCAATAATGTTTTCACATCCGGCAACCGTGGCAGGCACAATCGTCATGACCGGCGCAGAGAGGATAGGATAGCGACCGCCGGGCACATAGCAGCCCACCGTCTGAATGGGGATAATCCGGTGGCCAAGGTGAACGCCAGGCAGCGTTTCTACATCTAACGGCGTCATGGTCGCAAGCTGAGCCTCGGCGAAGCGCCGTACCTGCGCAATCGCGAATTCGCTGTCGCGGCGAGTCTGCGGGTCCATAGTTTCCAGCGCAGCCTGGATTTCCGCCTCAGACACTTCAAATTGTTCGGGAACCACGTTATCAAAACGCTGAGAATAATCGCGCAGCGCCTGGTCTCCCCGCTCCCGCACCTGCTCGATAATGGCGCTCACCGTATCGGTGAGCGAGCGATCGGCCTGTGCGTCATTCGCCTCCGCGCGTTTAACCCACGTTACCCGGTCGGCAATGGTTTTAGAGGTCGTCATTATTGTACTCTCCCCATCTGGCCAAGCTTAATTTGCGCCAGTAGCGCCAGGTGATCGTAAACCACCCATTCATCGACGATTTTACCGTTCACGATATGATAATGAGACATACCCATAACAAACAGGCGCTCGCCGGTGGGTTTGCCCAGTTCCCCAAAGCCCAAATGGTGGCCTTCCATTACCCAGCGCACGGCGACTTTGGTGCCGCCTTCGTCACAGGGGTTGGAGCAGATATGCTGCGGCATCCACGCGCCGTCCGGAATCATACCGATAAGCGCCAGCGTCTGGTGCGTTACCGCCGCAGAGCCGTACAGCTCTTTCATTAACGGGCCGTGCCACTGCACGTTCGGGGCATAGACTTCTTTGATTTTTCCCAGCATACGGCGGTTATAGATTTCATGCAGCCAGCCCAGGCACTCGGCCTCGGTGTCGGTATGGGCGATGGATACATCGCATTCCGACTGCGGCGGATACTGGCCCAGCAGGCGACAGTTTTCCCCAATATCCGTTACCCGGAACCCTTTATCAAACTGCTCTTTTGCCATATCCCACGCTACGGCATCGGTATCCAGCCCCAGTTGCTTCATGAGCGACATATTGTCGCTGACTACCCACTCCCGATAGATTTTGTTTTCATGGATCATACAATCCGCCACGGTACGAGTCACAAAAGTGCGGTTAGTCGGGCTGCCTAAATGGCTAAACTGGGTATGGCGCCCGGTGCCGGTCACCAGATGTGAGGTATAAAAACCGTCGATGTCGTTACCGTTCCACACCACCTGCGTTGCCATACCGCGCCGCTCGGGAAACGCCACCAGCCGCTTTAAGGTATCCTGCACCACCTGCTCGCGGTCATACAGCGTACCCAGCGCGTTATACAATACGCAGTTGTGGGTGTAGTGGGTGTAAATCAGGCCGACGTCGCGCTCATCCCAAATTTTATGGGTACAGCGCACGATGTAATCGACAATATCGGTATAGCAGTCGTCAAACCCTCTCAGCGACTGCGCGCGCGGGCGTTTTTCCGGCACCAGATCGATAAAATCCCGGCGCTCCACCTGTAATACCGGTTCATCCCTTTGACTTTGAGACCTCGCATTACTTTTTTCAGGTACCGCTGGCGCTTTATGGGTTGCTTCTGTTGAAGACATAGAACCTCCTGCTTTTAGGTAATAACAGCCCCTCATCACAGCGGGATGATGGCGTAATCGGACAATAGAATCCCAGGGTAAATAACGCTATTTACCCGGCAGTCACGACGTCATGTGTCGTTAATAAAAGAGCGCCAGCTGGTATATCCGTGCGGCACTGAAATAACTTTCTGTATTAATCGTCCGGCCTTATCAATAATATGTTTAAGCCATCAGGCGCGGGCAATGTGCCTAAACCAAAGCATACGCAAGACTGATAGTCGCACTCCTGCTTCAAAAAAGTCAGTCTTACGCGCTTAGTAATTAATATTAGCGCCAGCGCTCTAGTTAATTAAAAGCGCAATAATAAAAATATTGGGCCAGTAAATTAATTAAATATTTGCGACCAAATAGCTAATTCATCAATACCCAAATATTCCCGAATAATTAATCCATCGCGTAATTCAAGCTGGCTAATTCCATTTATTGCGATGGGCCTGCGCGTGGGCGCACCGAATTTTCCGTAGCCGTCATGCCAGGTCAGCAGCGACCAGCGCAGCGAGATACGTATCGGTTCATTTGCATCTTTGCGCACAATCAAATGATGAAGCCGGGTCTCGCTATCGGCAAACGAAGCGCGATAGCCGGATAGCCAGGCCGAAATTTCCTGTGCCCCCGTGCAGGCGCAGTGCCCAGGGCCGTGCAGCGTCGCGGCGGGATGGTACAGTTCCGGCACAATCCCACTATTGCCCCCGGCCCACATGGTCAGGTAGCGCTCCACGACGCCGGCAAGCGGCCCTTCTACGTCATCGCCCTCCGGCCCGCCTGCCCAGCGGGCATCGATCTGTTCGGCGCTTTCCACCTCCAGCCCTAATTCACGGCGCGTTTGCGCCAGCCCATGGGCGAATTCCCGCACGTCCAGGCCGATCTGCGCGGCAATCGCCGCCCTGTCCTGCAGCAGCCATTCCTGACGCACCGCGCCGTCAGCGCAAAGCCGGTCGGCCCAGGTACGAACCCATACGGTTTTCCCGGTCGGCGGGCCAAAGAATCCCTCTCCCTGATGTTGAATACAGGCCACGGTGCGCTGCGCCGCATAGTGTTCTAATTCCTGACTGTGGCTACATAAAATATCTTCCGTCAGCACCGAGCGCTGAGGAAAGCTGTGCATCGCCTCCAGCGTCAAACGCATAAACTGCGAAAGGTCGGAAAGCTGCTTTTCCGGCGTCATAAATACCACCGGGTTGGAATAGAAATCCGCCAATTGGCCAATATCTTTCTGCTCCCAGACCACGTGCGTCAGGGTCAGAATAAACTGCTGAATAGAGTCGAATTGTGGGCTAAAGCCCGGCAGCCTAATCATCAGACCTCCTGAGACTGAAACAGCGTAACGCCTTCGCTTTCCGTCGGCTCGTGGCGCACCTGGCGGGTCGAGCGCCGCACAATGAGCGCGGCGGGCAGAGTAATTTGCTCCGGTTCGATAATCCCGCTATCGATTTGCTTCATCAACAGAGCGACCGCCGCATCTACCATCTCATCAACGGGCTGCGCGGCCGAGGTGAGTTCATAAGATGGCCAGCTTGCAGGCGCGGTATCGTCATAGCCCACTACCGACACATCTTCGGGGATGCGCAGCCCGAAGGTGGAGCGCGCCACGTCCATCACCGTCATCGCCATATGATCATTCGCGGCAAACACTGCGTCCGGCGGCGGCGTAGAGGAAAATAAAGCGCTGGCGACGCGCTGGGTTTCCTGGGTGTCGTAATTGCCGTGCACCACCCGAATATCGTTGACTCCGTGCCGGGCCAGCGCCTCAACAAAGCCTTTTTGCCGCGCCTGGCTGGAAGAAGAGTCCGCCAGACCGGAGACAAACGCAAAGCGCTGATGCCCCGCTGCCAGTAAAAACTCGGCAATCTGACGCGCCGCATTTTCATTATCGCTGTTGACGCTGGACGCGGTGCCGCTCTCCTCCCGGCGGTTAAACAACACCACCGGGATACCGGTTGCCAGGCACTCGCCGGAAAGCTCGTGGGAGAGCGTGGTCGAAGCCAGCACAATACCGTCAACGCGATATTGCATGATCTGGTCGAAGATACGATCGACATCGCTGTCGCTAACAAACAGCAGCAGGTGGTAATTGAGTGCATCCAGCCGATGAGCCAGCGCTTCCAGCACCTGCGGATAAAACTGATTATCAAAGTAGGACATCACAACGCCAATAATTCGCGATCGCGACGTATTCAGCGAACGTGCAATCGCATTCGGGCGATAGCCGAGCTCCCGGGCCGCTTTTAGCACTTTTTCACGGGTCAGCGGTGAAATACTGGCTCCCGGCGTGAAAGTGCGCGACACCGCCGACTGAGAAACCCCCGCCAACTGCGCAACCTGCAAAGATGTCACTGCCGCAAATACCTTACGTTTCATGCCCTTCAATTCCTTATCTGCGCGCTGTAGCCGCACGCAGCATATCACTGGAAGGCGTCGAAATGCCTGCCGGTCTCACGCCAGCGAGGCTGACGATGAGCGTTTTTTAATACTTACACCATCCTTGCATGCGTATGCAACTCCCTGCAGTGAATTTTTTACACCAATGCAAAGTTACTTTACAAACCGGAAACTTTTTCATAACTTCAAATTTGAATACGTATGCATGTCAACATAACAAGCGCCAATACGACCGGCTCGATTGAGCAGTATTCAAGGGAATGTACCGGTAACCGCCGCACGTGATTGGTTATAACTCACGCGAAATTAAGAGGTTTGCCACTATGTTCCGTGCCTTATTTCAGCGCCCCGAAGCCAGGCTTTTTTTCGTTATCAGTGTGCTGTTTTTTATCTGTATTCACAGCATTGACGCCTTCCTTGCTCCGATGATGATAGAGCAGGGCATTCAGCCACAAGTGATGGGGCTGATAATGGGCGCTAGCGGTCTTGCCACGCTGCTGGTACGCTTCCCACTCGGCATCATTTCTGATGTGGTAAAAAGTCGTAAAATTTTCATTCAAATCAGCCCTTTACTGCCGATAATTTCCTGGCCACTGGCCTGGCTTGAGCCTAACGCCCTGACGCTGTATCTGGCGAAAGCCGCAGACGGCGTTACCGCCGCAACCTGGGTGTTATACAACGTACTTTTCATTCGTTATTTCCCGCGCGATGAGGCGCCCGCCGCCGTCGCACTGCTGGCGCTGGCCGGCCCGATTGGCGTTTTTGTCGGCAATTGCGTCGGCGGGATATTAATTCACTATTTTGCGAACAACATCGCATTTTTCGTTTCTTGTATCTCCGCGCTATTGGCACTGATACTCACCACCCGCATTCAGGATGTGCACGACGCGGTGCAGGCGCCGTCGCTCAAGGCCTGTCTGACCGGAGCGCGCCGCCAGCTCGCGGATCGTTCCATTTGGTTTATCGGGCTGCTGGCCACCGTGGTGATATTAGTGCCGTTTGCCACCCGGGATACGCTGACGCCGATTTACGCGGAACATCTCGGTGCCAAAGCCGGTATTTTGACGCTGCTGAGTAACCTGCATCTTATCTTTTATGCGCTGGCCATCGCCCTGTGCAGCACGGTGTTTTATAAACGGCTGGGGCTGGCAAAAACCGCGATTCTGGGGATTTTGCTGCAGGTTATCTCAACGCTCGGCATGCCGTTTACCCACAATCTTTATTTGATTTGCCTGCTTCAGTCCCTCGCCGGCTTTTCTTTCGGAATGGCGTTCGCGGTGTTTATGTCGCTGAGTATCGTCAATACCGTGCCGCACGAGCAATCCACGCGCATGGGGTTATTCCAGACTATTTATTCCTGCGGCATGTTTATCGGGCCGGTCATTATTGGCGTCATGCTGCAGCACATTAATTTATCGTCCGGCTACTTCCTGATTGCCGCGCTATCGCTGCTTTCCGCGCTGGCCACGCCGCTGGCTATCCGCTGGGTCGGGCAGCGGCGGGCCTACGGGCAAACTCCCGCCCGCTCGGCTCCCGCTTTAGCACCGGCGCGAAATCGTTAATCCAGGCCGCACCCCGCTGCGGCGGGGCTAACGCTGACTTCTCACCTACCAGTACAAGGATAATTTATGGCTCGCTACCTAAAAACCAGTAAACCGGCCGCCGAGCGCCAGCAGGCGAACAGGCAAATCAGAGATACCGTAGAGCACATCCTTGCCGACATTGAAGCGCGCGGAAATCAGGCTATTCGGGATCTGTCGATTAAGTTCGACAATTATGACCGCGACGACTACCGGTTATCGAATGCGGAAATCGATCGCTGCATTAACCAATTAAGCCGCCAGGATATCCGCGATATCGAATTCGCCCAAAGCCAGGTGTTTAACTTTGCCAGCGAACAGAAAAAATGTTTACGCGATCTGGAAGTAGAAACCCGGCCCGGAGTTATTCTCGGCCATAAAAATATCCCAATTAACGCCGTGGGCTGCTATGTCCCCGGCGGCAAATATCCGCTGCTCGCCTCGGCGCACATGTCTATTATTACCGCCAACGTAGCGGGCTGTGCGCGCATTATTAGCTGCGCACCACCGTTTAACGGCGCGCCTGCACCGGCGATTGTGGCGGCGCAAAAAATGGCGGGTGCCACCGAAATCTACGCGCTGGGCGGTATTCAGGCTATTGGCGCCATGGCGCTGGGCACGGACTCAATGGCACCGGTGGATATGCTGGTCGGGCCGGGCAACGCCTTTGTCGCCGAAGCTAAACGCCAGCTCTTTGGCCGCGTGGGTATCGACCTGTTTGCCGGGCCGACTGAAACGCTGATCGTCGCCGACGAAACCGTCGATGCGGAAATGTGCGCTACCGATCTGCTAGGCCAGGCGGAACACGGCGTCACGACGCCCGCCATTCTGCTGACTAATTCTGAGGCACTGGCCCGGGAAACTCTGCAGGAAGTCGAGCGCCTGCTGACGGTGCTACCTACTGCGGATATCCCCCGCCAGTCGTGGCGCGATTACGGCGAAGTGATTATGTGCGACAGCTATGAAGAGATGCTACAGGAAGCCGATCGTATCGCCTCTGAGCACGTGCAGGTGATGACCTCGCGCGATGACTGGTTCCTTGAGCGCATGACCAACTACGGCGCGCTGTTCCTCGGCCCGCGCACCAACGTAGCCTATGGCGATAAAGTCATCGGCACGAATCACACGCTGCCGACGCAAAAAGCGGCGCGCTACACCGGCGGCCTGTGGGTCGGGAAGTTCATGAAGACCTGTACCTGGCAAAAAGTGCTTAGCGATGAAGCAACCACGGAAATCGGGAGCTACTGCTCGCGGCTGGCGCATCTGGAAGGGTTTGTCGGGCACGCTGAGCAGGCAAACATCCGCGTGCGCCGCTACGGCCAGACCGATGTCCCTTACGCAACGCCGGTAAGCGCGACGCCCGAAGAAAAGGCCGATGTATGACGCTGCCGCAAACCCCTTCTTTTATGTTAACCGGCCAGCGCGCGCTGGTGACCGGCGGCTCGAAAGGCATTGGCTTCGCCATCGCCGTGGCGCTGGCGCGCGCCGGGGCTGAGGTGTGGATTATCGCCCGGCGTGAAGAGGCGCTGCGCGACGCCGCGGCGCTTGCCGATGGAGAAGGGCTAAAGCTTCATCCCGTCGCTCTTGATATTACCGACTCCGTACAAATGGCGCAGGCGCTGCGCGCGCTGCCCGCCTTTAATGTACTGGTCAATAGCGCCGGGCTGGCCCGCCACCAGCCGTTTCTGGAGGTCAGCGAAGAGAATTATAACGCGGCGATGGCGCTGAACGTGCGCGCAACGTTCTTTGTTAGCCAGCAGGTGGCGCGCCGCATGCGCGAAGACGGAATTGCCGGTTCTATTATTCACGTGTCGTCACAAATGGGGCACGTTGGCGGCCCTCAGCGCAGCGTGTACTGCGCGTCTAAGTTCGCACTGGAAGGATTAACCCGCGCCATGGCGCTGGAATTGGGCGCTGATGGCATCCGGGTTAACACGCTGTGCCCTACGTTTATAGAAACGGAGCTATCCCGCGAGGCGCTGCGCGAGCCGGAGTTCCACCGCTATGTACTGGACAACATTAAGCTCGGCCGCCTCGGCAAGCTCGAAGATGTAATGGGCCCGGCGGTATTTCTCGCCTCGAAGGCCTCCGCCATGGTGACCGGCACCTCGCTGCTGGTTGACGGCGGCTGGACGGCGACGTAAGGAAAAAGATGACAAGCTTCCTGCAGCTCTATTATCACCGCCCTTCAGTAGCGGCTTCGCCACGCGCGACAAGAGGTGCGCTATGACGCGACTTCCCTTGCTGGACAATACCGACATCCCGCTGGTACTGCTGGGCGGCACCCTGTGCGACGCCGCGCTGTGGCAGCCGGTACTGCAGCGCCTGAACCTGACGGCAACGATGTGCATTACTCCATGCGGTGCGGATTCCGCGCCGGAAACGGCTCAACGGTTATTACGCGCCCTGCCACCCCGCTTCCGGCTGGCGGGATTTTCACTGGGAGCCATCGTGGCGCTACAAATGGTCGCCGATGCCCCTCAGCGACTCGACGGCGTCGCGCTACTGTCGGTGAACCCGCTGGCAGACGCGCCTGAAAATGCCGATTCCCGCCGGGAAGCGGTACGTCAGGCACAGGCGCAGGGGATCGGCGCGTGGCTCACCCACCACTTATGGCCGCGCTACGTTGCCCCGCACCGGCTGGATAACGCGTCCCTGCATCACACTATTATCAGTATGGCGCAGAACTTCACGCCCGAGGCCTTTGCCCGGCAAACCGAGATTGCGATTACCCGCCGCGACAACCGCGCCGCGCTGGCATCATTCGCTGGCCCAATTCTAATGATGAACGGCGCTGCCGATGTCATTTGCACGCCCCGGCATCATCAGGCGTTACAGGAGTGCGTGCCGCGGGCGCGCTGGCTGACCGTTAACCACAGCGGTCACTTCCTTCCTCTTGAAGCGCCCGACGAGGTCGCCCGGGCGCTTCATCAATGGTTAACAGAGAGCCCTTCATGCGAAACAACAGTGTAAAAACCGCCTTGCACGCCCGGGAGAACATCATTAACGGCTGGCTGGCAATCCCGTCCGCCTATAGCGCCGAGATAGCGGGCCACCAGGGCTACGACGCCGTCACCGTCGATATGCAGCACGGCATGATTGATTTCGCCAGCGCGGTCACCATGCTGCAGGCGCTGTCGTCTACCCCGGCAATACCGCTGGTGCGAGTGAGTGAGAATGCACCGGCGCACATCATGCAGATGCTGGACGCCGGCGCATACGGCGTGATTTGCCCGATGATTGACAGCGCCGAGCAGGCCCGGCGCTTTGTTGCCGCCTGCCGCTACCCGCCGCTGGGAATTCGCTCCTACGGCCCGGCCAGAGCGCTGCTGTACGGCGGGAAAGATTATCCCCGGCACGCCAATGATGAAATTCTGACGCTGGCGATGATTGAGACCCGCGCCGGGCTGGCACAGCTCGACGCTATCCTCGATACCGACGGGCTGGACGGCATTTTTATCGGCCCTAACGACCTGTCCCTCGCGCTGACCGGCAGCGCCAGCGCGGAGTCCACGCATCCGGATATGGTTAATGCCCTTGAGCACGTGCTTAGCCGCTGTCGCGCCCATCAAAAAATCGCCGGCATATTTTGCACCTCTGGCGATGCGGCCGCGCAGCGCCTGGCGCAGGGATTCAACCTGGTTACGCCAGCCAATGATGTGATGCAGCTCGGACGCGCTGCGCGGGAAGCCATCGCCAGCGCGCGCGGCGTCAGCGCTCCGCCGAGCGGCGCGTCGGGATACTGATCGTTGCCCGGCGGGTGTCAGCGCCGAACATAACGCCCGCGCGCTATGCTCGCTTATCCCTATCGCGCATAGCGGCAAAACTGCCGGCTGCGCACTTAATCAGCAACAGGAGAACGCCATGAAGACAAAGATAATCAGTGCAGAAGAGGCCCGCAAGCGGCTGGTCGCGCCGGAAGATATGGTGTCATGCAGCGTGGCATTTATTGACTGTAAGTTGCCAGGCTCGCACCTGAAACAGAACTATTCATTTATTGGCCCCGGCGTCACGCAGTCCTCGTCTCAGGTAGTCAATATTCCTGAGCCGCACGGTTTTAATATCGGCGCCGCCGCCATGCCGAAGGGCGTCACCAACAATTTGCACCTGCACTTTACCGCCGAAGTGTTTTTGATTCATGAAGGTACCTGGCGTTTTCGCTGGGGGCCGAACGGAGAAAACGAGGCGGATTTCAGCGCGCCTGCGATCCTCTCAATTCCCACCTGGATCTTCCGCGGGTTTACCAACGTCAGCCCGGAAGATACCTGCGGCATGGTGTATACCGTTCTCGGCGGCGATAACACCGGCGGCATCATCTGGCCCCCGTCTATTCTGAACGCCGCCCGGGAATACGGCCTGTATTTGAGCAAAGACAATATGTTGATTGAAACGGCACCCGGCGCGCCGGCCCCTGATGAAAGCGAACTACTCACGCCGCTGGCACCGGATGAAATTGCCGCCCTGCGAGAATGGACGCCGGATGAAATGCGCGCCCGTGCGGTCACCGGCGAAGAACGCCGCTGGTCCAAAGACGCGCTGCTGGATGCCATTTTGCCCGGCCACGGCGGTGAAATAGCGCCGGTTATTGGCTACGGCATTTCTCAGGACCGCAACGCCGCGCCCGCACTCACCGATCCGCACGGGTTTTCCGTCGAATGGCTGCGGCTGGCGGATAACCATTTGATGGGACGCCATTTATGTCAGGACACTCAGGTATTGATGGTGTTTAAAGGCACGCTGGAGATTAGCTGGAATCTGGACGGCGAAACGGTTACCCAAACCGCTACCGAGCGCTCGGTGGCGTCGATACCGGCCAACTGCTGGCGCAGCTATCGCGCCGTCGACGGCGAAGCCGAGGTGATTATCACCACCGCCGGCGACCAGCGGAAGCGTATCTGGTGGGACCCGGCAATTTGCCAGCAGGCGCGCCAGCATGACCGCTGCCTGGACCCGGACGGTTACGTCGCCAAAGCCAGCATTCTGCCGATCACGGCCCGACGCGCAGGCGCCGCGCTGGAAACGCTACCGCTGTAGCTGGCGACAGTTGGATATTGGTCTTGTAGAGCCGCGCAGTGCGCAATCTTTACGCCTGCGCTTGCTGACTCCTGGCAGCCCGAAACTGATAACGGCATCGCGCTGCTCGGGCGTGCCTTGCTCCCCCTTCCTGCATAAATGCGCCCGTCGCCAGGCGCTGATAGTAGCTCCTCCCAGACGCGCTATTTGCAGGAGAAACGTTATTCCACCAGCACATGCCGCTTTATCTCTACGCTGAGCGCATTTTCACAGGCCAGCGCCAGAACTAACAGCGCATGTTCATCCGGTCGTGGCGTTAATAGTTCCAGCCCAACCGGCAAACCGGACGACGCAATGCCGCAGGGTAAGGTTAGCGCCGGCCAGCCGCTAATGGCGGCAAGCTCCGGCGCCAGCCCCGGCGGCATTTTAGCCAGACTTACGGGCTGCTGGCGCACCGTAGGATAGACAAAGGCGTCCAGGCGCCGGGCGGCGGCGGCCCCGGCAAGCGCCTGGCGCAGTAGACGCTGAAAGCGGCGCTCTTTTTGCCACAGGGGCTGCTTCAGGTGCGAAAAAGTGAGTAAATGCTGCAAAAAATCGTTAAATTCCGGGAGAAATGCGCCCGAGCGATAAATATTTTCCAGGCCCGAGGGCGCGTTTTTCTGCACGGATAACCAGCGGTCAATAGCCGTGCGAAATTCGTACACGCTCAGGCACGTTGCCGAGGCAAGCGCTTTTTGCTCTGGCAGCGCGGTTTCAATCAGAATAGCCCCGGCCTGCTGCAGTGTATCCAGCGCCGCTGTCCAGACTTTTCGCTGGACCGGGCAATCGCCCGCTAACGCCGGGAATACGCCCAAACGCGCGCCCCGCAGCGTTCGCACCGCTAGCGGCTGCACGGGTATCCCGTGAATAATCGCGTGCAGGAGCGCCGCATCCTGTACGCCGTGCGCCATGGGGCCAGCCGTATCTTTGCTCAGCGAAAGCGGCGCAATCCCAGCCAGCATCGCCCGCCGGAAGCGCGGCCTTAACCCCACCAGCCCGGTATAGCTGCACGGAATGCGCACTGAACCGCCGGTATCGGTCCCGATTGCGCCATCCGCCATACCGGCAGCGACGGCGGCCGCGCAGCCGCCGCTGGAGCCGCCCGCCGTGGTTTCCGGCATCAGCGGGTTACGCACATCGCCACCGAGCGAGCTTCGGGAACGCACATCAAACGCAAATTCCGACATATTCGCGCGCGCCAGAATGATCGCCCCGGCGGCCCGCAACCGGCTGACTACCAAAGCATCGGTCTGCGCCCGAACCCCGCTGAGCGCCCGACACCCGAGCGTAATTGGCAGTGAAGCGCAGGCAATATTGTCTTTGATAATCAAAGGAACGCCGTGCAGCGGCCCCTGAATATTGCCGCGACGTAGCGATCGATAGCACTCTTCAGCACGCTGACTCGCCAGCGGGTTAACGCCCAGAACCGCGCCTAAATCGCGCTGGCGTTCAATCACAGACAGGCGATAAGCCACTTCTTCGCGGCTATCCGCAGGCGGTGTCAGGCGCAGAGTTTTCATGAGTATCCTTCAGAAATTGATGTTCACAGCGGGTGAGCAGGGAGCAAATTGCGCCTTCGCCCCTGCCGGAAGAATTAGCGCGAACGCCATGTGAATACGTATGCAGATAAGATAATAGTTATAGATGAAAACAGGAGTAATTAAGGCAGACCCGGCTGGCGGAATATCAGGACGTGACGCGGCTCTCACCCTGCGGCTGACAAAGCGTATGGGATGCATGACAATAGCGCTGCGGCTGGCGGTTTTCCAGGCGCAGGCCTGTGTTGTCGCAAAGGCAAACTTTATTAGTGCCAGAGATTATTATTAACTCTTGTGGTGCAGGAAGTTATCAGGCACAGCAGCGATCGCTCCATGAATCGCGATAGATAATATTACCGTCTGTATACTTCCAGGTAATCGCCTCATAGCGTAATTCAAGCGTTTCAAAATGCGGACTACACATACCGCCAGGCGCCAGATAAGGCGCCACGGTTGTGAATTTGACGTTTTCCAGAATGATATTGAAATACTCGGCCTCGATGCCGATTCCAGAATACGGTACATCTTAATTGTCGCCTTCTTCAGGGTTCGCCCTTCGCAGACAGCGCGGTACAGGAGTGGGGTTATCCGATCCAATTCTTCCACTATCGTGATAGGGCGGTGAACGCGCGTACCGGTAAATTTCCCCTGGCTTGGGTCAATCGGAACAGTGACGCCGTGGAAGAATGATTTTAACTCGATAGAGCCAAGGCGCAGTGGCATTAGGCAACTGCCGATAATCGGCGAGCCGTTTTCATCTCCAAGCCATAAATGTGCTGGTGTGGACATATTATTTCTTTATCAATAATCATTACGATAATGTTTACGTTTGTGAGTTACCATTTTACATATCGATAAAAAATAACAATTACGAACACGGCAAACACTGGAATAAGCCAGATTGAGCTATCTGGAAATAACATCCCCTGAACCAAAGCGAATATTATTGTCAGTACGGCAGGACCATACATTGAAACCAGTGACCGAAATACCCGTCTGAAAAACCTTTTTATAAGATTAATCATAGTTATCGAATCATCCTGGATACGGGAGAAGCTATGTAAATTCTTATTTGTAAAAATCTAGCAAGGATTAGTCATTTTATATGATCACCATTTCATGTAACGGCCAAAAATAAATAGCATACATATGAGAAAAATGGGCACAGGCCATATAGGGCTATCAGGAAAAAATGTACTAAGATGAGTGTGAATATGAACGTTAACAATGCAGGTCAGTACATTGAAAATAATGACCTGAACAATCGCTTAAAAAATTTTTTAACAAGATTTATCATGTCTTACCCGATCATCTTGATGATGATGTCTGCAATACCACTATCCGTTATTCATTGTGCTTTAAGTGCCTCAGCCCTCTCAAACAGTGGTTCGATCAAAAAATATATCATTTCCAGCTCTTGAGCATATAACGCTGCATAGTAAGCGGGGTACGTAAAGTGAAGGAGATGTGCGCTATCCGCCGCTTTCCGGACGACACCATAGACATCAACTGATGCTATTCCCCTTGATGCCCGGTTGACGAACGACGCACTGATTTCAAGACTTAAATTCATACCTACAGAGACGGAGGATGCTGTTGCTAAAGCAAACCCAACGTGTGTGAGAGAACTTGCGGCTATATTCACATTAACCGCCATAAGCATCTGTTTATTTGTTTAATACGTTTAAGATGCTCCGATGATTTATATTTACATATTTCTTCGAAATATAGTTTGAGCATGTCATACACAACGTTGCCATGTCGAAGAAGATAAATGACACCGTTTTTAAATCGAATGTCTTCAGTTTTTTGTTTCTGCCATACGTCCTGATATTCATCAGTAAATCAGGGCGTATAATACAGGCCACGCGTTGCACCTGCGCCAATCGTTTCAAGCTGATTTAATATCGCTTTTCCAACGCCCGTCAATGTGCAGTCGAGTTTTAACGTCAGAATCTTATTGGCCTGCAAATAATGGATAGCTTCATTGCTGTAGTGCAGCATCGCTTCCTACGAATTTATATTAGGTCTGTTTTCACTAATTCCCGCTGAAAGCGTGCAGTCAATCGCGGAAGGGGAATGGATAATCATTCGCACAGATTGCTGATTGAATACTCACCGTTTCCGTGCATCCTGAACAGCTTAGGTGATTTAGCCCGGCTGTCTCAACGTTTTTGTTTGCCGCTGAGTCGCCCCTGCGCTGAGAATGCCTGCCATCGGGTATCAGTAATGACAAGCCCAGGGCCAGTGGAAGGGATAAATCTTTACCCGCGGGCGCTAAGCCGCGTTTTTTCGCTATCTAACCGCCACAAACAATCGTACTATTGCGCGCTTTGTTAATAGTTCACCGCGTGAGTATTTATGAGTTTTCTGTTCCCCCTTTTTGCCGTGCTTATCTGGTCAATCAACGCGATTGTCACCAAGCTTTCTGCCGGCGCTATTGACCCCGCAGCCATCTCATTTTACCGCTGGTTTATTGCGCTGGTGGTACTGACGCCGTTTGTCCTGCCCGGCGTATGGAAAAACCGACATCTGGTGCGCAGGCAGTGGTGGAAGCTACTGATTTTAGGGCTGCTCGGTATGGTGATGTATCAAAGCCTGGCCTATTACGCCGCCCACAGCGTTAGCGCGCTGTTTATTGGTATTTTGAATGCCCTTATTCCATTACTGACGGTTATCCTGAGCGTATTCATTCTGCGCCTCGCGCCGACAATTGGCATTATTCTCGGTACCGTGCTCTCTTTTAGCGGGCTGATTTGGTTAATCAGCCAGGGCCATCCTCAGCAGCTATTACACCACGGACTGGGGCGCGGCGAATTAATGATGTTCATTGCGTCTGCGTCCTACGCGCTCTACGGGGTGCTGACTAAACGCTGGGCTATCGATTTGCCAGGCTGGCAGAGCCTGTACGTTCAGATTTTTTTAAGCGTATTACTGCTCACCCCTAATTTCATCTCAACGCCAGACATCGCGCTGAATCCAGGAAATATACCGCTTATTCTGTTTGCCGGTATTCCGGCCTCAATTATTGCGCCTTTCTTATGGATAAACGGCGTGATGCGCCTGGGTGCCAGTATTGCCAGCATCTTTATGAATCTAACCCCCATATTTACCGCCATCATCGCCGTGCTGTTTTTGCATGAGCAGCTTCACAGCTACCACTATATTGGCGGCGGAATTACCCTTCTCGGCGTGCTCATGGCACAGCGGATAAAAACGCCGCTGCGCCGCCCGATAAAGGGCACTTCGCAATAAAATAGCCGGCGCGGCAGTGTCTTTATATATTGCCGCGCGCGAAGCATTAGGCCACGGTGTAGGGTGAAGGTCGGGTTCATAAAAGAAAAAATAGATTTAGAAGAGAAAAAATAGAGTTTTAAATCTCAGAGATGGCTCGCAGTCACTACAAATGGACGGGTTTAACACTTTATATCTGAATAAAACTCCCTCAGCGCTTCCGTTCTCTGGAAATATAAAACCGCCTTTCAGGGCGAAAAGGCGGTTTAAAGACGCTACGATAACGCTGCAATATAACGTTTGAATTCACTAAATGTCTTAGTAAATCAAGCGCCCTGGCGCGTGGCGGCAAGTACAATTTCGCGCACGCAGACATAGGAAGGCTGTGAATAAGCATAATCGATAGCGTTCGCGACATCATCCGCGCTCAGCACTTTGCCACCCATCTCTTTTTTCCACGCCTGATAGCCCGTTTTGATATCTTCATTGGTGGTATGGCTCAGAAGGCTGGTCTCAACCGCGCCGGGAGCGATAACGACAACCCGGACATCATGCGCCGACAGCTCTTCACGCAGGTTCTCTGAAAGGCCGTGTACCGCGAATTTAGTGCCCACATACGCCACATGATTGGGGAATGTTTTTCGGCCTGCAACGGAGCTGATATTGATAATCGTGCCAGCCTTACGCGCAATCATTCCTGCGGTAACCGCATGGATACCATTCAGCAGACCTTTTACGTTAACATCCAGCATGCGATCCCACTCAGCCGGATCCTGGGTTTCAATGCTCCCAAGTAACATAACGCCCGCATTATTCACCAGCGCATCCACGGGCCCAAACTGCGCTTCCGCTTCTTTAATCGCGGCGCTGAATGCTTCCCGATCCGTCACATCAACCGCACGGCACAGGGCATTTGGCAAATTCAGCGCCGTCATTTTATCTAACCGGCGCGCCAGCAGCAGCAGCGCATGCCCGCGTGACGAGAGCAGTTTCGCCGTTGCAAGGCCGATGCCTGAACTGGCGCCTGTGATAACAACTAAAGGTTTGGATGCCGCGCTCATGGTAGTTCCTCATTCGTTAAAATAATGGCAAAAGCCGAACGTTCACTTTACGACCCGGGCGAAACGGTTAGAAATGGTTTATTTCTTTCGCCGACATAAAATAATATTATGCCTCAAAGATAACCGCCGGAGGTTTATCCACTCTGTGCAAAGTGTAAACGGATCAACTGACCGATAAGTCTGACACAGGGCGCGTAATGCGCCACACGAACCAGGCAAAAATATGCATATGCAAAGCAGCGCTCACATAGCTATCCCTGGTCGCTATCAGGACGCCACCGCACTAAATCCCCCATCAGCGCCGATGGTATTTTTAAGTTATTCTTACTAGCGGCTCGACAAGCGCCATTCCGATTCGAAAGATATTGCTCATAATTAAATAAAAATGATGGGAAATTATTACGAGAAATAAAGTTTGTGCAAACAGTATCATGCTACTAATGCTTATAAAACAAACACGGCTTTATCGAAAAGATCTCATTAGATATAAAATCCGTATCACTTCCTATCATCAGTTATCTATTTACATCAACAATCAATTACCACCCAATCAATATCACCAACGTTTAATCTACGTGAATAAATTTTTGATCTATTACCAGAACCCCAGTATATCGCCAGGTATAGTTCCTATAACACCTGAATAATAAAGGATATTCCCATGAGCGATAAAATTTATGCCTTACAGCAACATGAATATATTTCCGTCATCTCTAAATCTCAGCTTGAAGTGACCGATTACTTCAGTTTCGGCAGCGAAACGCAGTTATACGATATGGTAATTTACGCCGAAAACAGGGCAATTATCCTGTGCCATAAAGACTCCGATGCAATAATGCTGGACGTCGACCTGGCGGAGGTAACATCCGACGAGATATTTCGACTGACCGTCGGTGAATATCAAAAAGACAGTATCGTAATCGCCGTTTCTTTAGACGAAGAAACGGTGGTTTTAAATACCCACCATATGATTTATGCCGTAGACAGAATTAGCAAATCACTTATTTATCA
Source organism: uncultured Enterobacteriaceae bacterium (assembly GCA_945271245.1). Classification (GTDB taxonomy): domain Bacteria; phylum Pseudomonadota; class Gammaproteobacteria; order Enterobacterales; family Enterobacteriaceae; genus Apirhabdus; species Apirhabdus apintestini. The sequence goes on from CALYPF010000019.1 coordinate 18,591, forward strand.
GTCTCCTGAAGAAATAGCCTATGAACGTTATTTTCACACGCCAGAACGCTTTGAAAACGCGACTCTTCCAGTTCTTATCGCGATGGATATTACTGATGGGAATCCTGCAAAATCACTGTTCCTTGATCTTAATACCGGCATTATTAATGAACAGGAAACGTATAATGCAATAATATTTAACCGAATTGGTCTTAGCCAGGACAAAGGGCGACTCTACGCGATTGGCATTAACGGTCTTAATAATGACAGTATTATTCTCTCAATGAATCCAAATAACGGGAGCGAGCAGAGGGTGACAGAAACAGAAGCGCCGTTACAAATGAGAGCAACGGGCTGGCAATGGACGGATATAGGGCTTATTACGGGAATAGAAGCCGGAGCAGAAGTACTTATCGTTTCTCACGATGGGCCAATATTGGAGATGATAAATACCGCTATTATCAGCCCTCACGCCTTTTATGACGGACGCGCTCTATTCACCGTTGGCGCTGATTTTTATGCGCCCGATAAAATTAGAATCAATAAGTACAGCGATGCGACGAATATCAATAACGTTGTTTCTGAGTATTTAGACAGACCGGAGGATGGCAGTATTATCATCAAACTAGTGGGTTAAACAGAGGCTGGTTTCCCCGCTATGGCTGCCGCTGCCGCCTTAGCGGGCCAGCGCCACCCCGCGTGCAAGCAAGGGTATTAAGCAACGTTTTACTTTCCTTTTGATTCAATAATCATCCCTGCCCGCAACGTTGTGCCTGAGGAAATTAAGGCATGATTCATTCACCGGGCTTTAAAATTCGGCCGCTTTGGTGAAGAATAGGCGGCTACTCCCCGCAGGCATCAAGAAAATCTATGGATAAGCGCCAACTCAACGCCTTTATTTGTGTTTTTGAGGAACGCAATATTACCCGCGCCGCTGAACAGCTCAATTTAACGCAGCCTGCGCTATCAGCGACCATCAAAGCGCTCGAAGAGTCCCTTAGCACGCGATTATTTATACGAAAGCCGCGCGGCGTCGAGGTGACTGAAGACGCCCGCGCGCTCTACCCGCATGCGAGGCGCATGCTGGCCGATATGGCGGCGTTGACCTCTCGCTTTCGCGAACGCCAGAAGGGACTACCGCTCAGCATAGGTATTGAAGACGATGTGGCAAGCACGCATCTCATCGGACTGCTGGAAAAAACGCGCGGCGCGCTGCCGGACATTCGCATCACGCTGGAGGTCGGCTGCACCGGCGATATTCGCCTCGGCTGTGAGAGCCTGCGCTGCGAAGATGAGCTGTTTATTCCCCTGTTTGATGAAAATTATGTACTGGTTTATCCGCCCGAGCACCCATTAGCACAGGCTAACTCTCTCACCCCGGAGCAGCTTCACGGGCAGCCCTGGATAACATTCCCCTCACATGAATCCCATCAGCGTTTTCTGCCGTTTTACGGCGCCTCGGCCAGCGCGCCGTGCGCCATTGCCGGTAGCTTCACTTTAGCGCTGCATTTAGTAGAAGCGGGGTTAGGCATCGCCATCGTCCCCGAGCCATTAATAGCGGCGCACAGTAAGCTTACCTGCCGCGCCCTGCCCGGATATCCCTTAACGCGTCGGCTGGGTATTTGCTACGCCATTCAGTTGCAGGCAACGCCCAGCGTTGAGAGTTTTTTAGGTTTTGTGAATGGATTGTCGCTCTCCCAGAATAATGACTGACACAGGAGTAAGGCTGATACCAGTACTGTTGTTCACCTTTAAAAGTTTGGCGATTACCGCTCGCGTATGCTCTGTCATTTTTTATTGGCTTAAGTCAGCACCGTGCCTGACAAAAGCTGTAATAGGCTTAGCTCAGCTTTCCCGCAAGAATAAAATGTTCAGAGGGTTAGAGTTACGGTTAACGATATTCGCAATATGAAAAATTACTATTCATGACTGACGGAGGCTGAAAGAACTCTCTGGAGCGGGCGAAGGGATTAGAACAAATAACTGATTAAATTAAATTGAATTAAAAAATTTATTAAGTTACGAGTAAATTTACACCCCACACATACCCCCAAAGCAAGGATTCTTGAAATGCAACCTGTTACCGCACGTTGATAAATCAGCAGATAGCGTGATGATAGCAAAATGCCTTGATACTCAAAGGTAGAAATGCAATTGCTCCAGGCTGGCTATCTGGGCTGCCCCCACCCAGGACAATATGAGAGCTAACAGGACGGTTGAAGATATAACAATTAAGGAAGCTAACTGAGTGGTAAAGGCATAGAGGATTTTAATGCCACAACTTTACTACTTAACTGAAGAATATCATTTATGGGCATTCTTCAGGCTATAGCCTTACAGGATCAATCCCCCCAGGAGGGGGTTTAGGGGTGACAATAAAAATAATTTTTATTTCAGCAATTATATGAAAATCAATTATTCCACGCGCATGTTAGCAAGATCATCAATCAGACCGGGGCCGACAGGTTTCCAGCCCAATTGTGACTGTGTCCATGCGCTCGAGGCGATCAAATCCATTTCAGAAAACAGGGCGAACCAGCCAAAGTAGGCGGCGGCATCTTCTGAAGTCAGCGATACTAACGGCAGGCTGAGTCTTTCACTGACGGCCAGCGCAATCGCGCGCGCCGGAACACCCTCTTCGGCTACCGCGTGGTAGCGTTTGCCCTTTTCACCTTTATTCAGCACCAGAACGTAGAGTTTCGCCACATCGCTGACGTGCGCCGCCGACCAGCGATTTGCGCCTTCATCGACATACGCGACTGCCCCTTTTTGGCGGGCGATCTCCACCCATGAGGAGATCAGCCCCTGGCGGCGGGTATCGTGAACCTGCGGAAGCCGCACAACGCGCACGTCCACGCCTTCCTCCAGCAGCCGGGCGCCTTCCAGCTCAGAGGCCACACGCGGGTTGATATTTTCAGGTTTGAAGACCTGTTCAGTAGCGGGTTGACCCTCGCCGGCATCGCCCATACCGACGCCGGAGGTTATCAATAATGGGCGGTCACTGCCTTTTAAAGCATCGCCGAGGATGCGGATAACCAGGCGATCTTTCTCACAGTTGGCGACAAAATTCGTAAAATCATGATCGAACGCGGTATGGATCACGGCGTCGGCGCGAGCGGCACCGTTGCGCAGCGATTCAGGGTTGTCCAGCGTGCCGCGATAGACTTCCGCACCCAGCGCTTCAAGGATTTTTGCACTGATGTCCGAGCGGGCCAGGCCCGTTATCTGATGCCCGGCGGCAATCAGTTCAGGAATGATTCGGGAACCGATAAAACCCGTTGCTCCGGTTAAAAATACGCGCATAACACCCTCTCGTCTGTTTGACCTGTATAGGCTTAAGAGTGTATGCCAGGATGTATACTATAAAAGTAGTGAATTTATCATGGTATAAGCATTAACAGGAAAACGATGGCAAAGCCCGCTTTACCCAACGATCTCGGTAATTTTTTGCGCAACCGCCGTATGCGGTTAGATCCAGCCACCTTCGGTTTTATGGCGGGCCGGCGGCGCACGCCGGGGCTTCGCCGTGAAGAGGTGGCGCAGCTCGCCAGCATCAGCCCCACCTGGTATACCTGGCTGGAACAAGGGCGAGGCGGTTCACCGTCACGGGAAGTGCTTAGCCGCATCGCCAGCGGCCTGATGCTCACCGAGCCGGAGCGTGAACACTTGTTTCTGCTGGCGTTTGGCCACCCGCCGGAACACCGTTATCAACCAACCGAAAGCATTACGCCACGTTTGCAGGGCGTGCTTGACGCGCTGCCCTACAGCCCGGCAATTATCAAAACCGCGCTATGGGATGTTGTAGCGTGGAACCCTGCGGCGACGGCAATACTGATGGATTATGCGCGGCTTGCGCCGCCCCAGCGCAATGTTTTGCGACTGCTGTTTACCGATGAGCGGGCGCGCAATGTTCAGGAAGACTGGAACAGTATGGCGCGCTTTGTGGTCAACGCGTTTCGCGCCGATGTGACGCGAGCGGGCAGTTCCGACGAAGCGATGGTGCTGGTGGAGGAGCTGTCTGCGGCCAGCCCGGAGTTTGATGCATTCTGGCGGAGCAACGATGTTACGCATCATACGGAAGGCATTAAGCGGCTTCGCCACCCGGCGCTTGGGCTGATTGCGCTGGAATTTTCCACCTTTGTGCTCGACGGGCGGCCGGATCTGCAACTGCTTGTTTTTAATCCGGCAACCCCGGAGAGCCGAAAGGCGATTGAACATCACCTGATGCAAAAGGCGGATTAACCTGCGGTTTCTGCCTGCGCAGCGTTGAGCCAGGCGATCAGCATATTGGCCAGCGCATCGGAAAACAGACGAATATCATCGTCGCTGTGCGGGTGAGTGGAATAACTGCTGCCCACGGAGCCTAGCGTTGTCGTGAGCAGTTCAAAAGCGATGCGGCGCTGCTCCGCACTCGACTCCGGCAAAACCTCAGCAATAAACTGTTCGTAGATGGCGTCGCCCATCGCACTGCTCTCTTTGGCTTCCGGTGCGTCCCGGTAGAGCGGAGCGGCGTCGTTCAGCGCCTGACGCAGCGTCGCCTCTTCACATTCGGATTTAATAAAGACCTGCACCAGCGTGCGTAATCTTTCCATTGGCTGAATCTGAGTATTTCCCAGAATCTCCGCCAGCATTTCGAGGGTTTGTTGCCACTCATCGCTTTGCAGGCGGAACAAAATAGCGGCTTTATTCGGGAAATACTGATACACCGACCCGACGCTAACGCCAGCCTTCTCCGCCACCCTGGCCGTGGTAAAACGTGCGGCCCCCTCCTTTTCAAGAACCTGAATAGCCGCCTGCACAATGGCGGAAACCAGCTCTGCCGAACGCGCCTGTTTAGGCTCCTTTCTTGAGGAAATCAAAGGTTTAATTTTAGCTGGCATCGGTGGTCCTGTGCCTATCTGAACGCGAATAGTTTATGCGACGAATTCGTCGTATTCTTTAAAAAATTGACGAATCAGTCGCATTTTAGGCTTCTCTTGTCACCCGTTCAACCTTTAAGGATTTACTATGTCGACCACTCTGACAACCGCACCGCTGGCAGCGTTACTGGATTCACTTTTTGAGCAGGCAAACAGCGCGGCGAGTTCGTCTCTCGCTATGATCCCACGTAGCGACCGGGAACGCATGATGACCAGTAAGACGGAATATCGTGAGCTGTACGGCCATCTGAAAGATCTCTGGCTTCCGGTGACGCGTGAGACCGGCACGCTGCTTTATATGCTGGCACGTACCCTTCGCGCTGAACATATTATTGAATTTGGCACATCATTCGGTATTTCCGCGCTGCACCTGGCGGCAGCGCTTGAGGATAACGGCGGCGGTTTGTTGATAACCAGTGAATTTGAGCCAGAGAAGGTCGCGAAAGCACGCGAACATATTCATGCCGCCGGGCTGACGGCGCGGGTCAATGTACGCGAAGGCGACGCCTTGCAAACGCTGGCGAGGGATCTGCCTTCCACCATCGATATGGTGCTGCTGGACGGTGCAAAAGCGCTTTATAAGGATATTCTGGCGCTGCTGGAGCCACGGCTGCGCCCCGGCGCACTGATTATTGCCGACAACGCCGATTACAGCCCGGACTATCTGGAATATGTGCGTAACCCGCAGAACGGTTATTTATCCGTGCCGTTTGCAGAGGATGTGGAATTAACGTATCGCGTTGTCTGATCCCTTCCGCTTTATTTCTTACGGATCCCTCGGGGCGTTCTGCCCCTTTTTTAAATCTGGCTATCTGATTAAAAATTGCGTTATGTCTGAACAAAACAATCAACTTCCACAAAGTAATCATGTCTTTCTGACGTTATTACCCGGCGTTCTCGCCATCTTTATCGGCTTTCTGATTATGGGAATGCAGCTTCCGGTGTTGCCGGTGCATCTGCATGACACCCTGGGATCAAGCACGCTGATGGTTGGCGTCGTCATTGGCTCCCAGTTTGCGGCGGCGCTGCTGTCCCGCGCCTGGGCCGGGAACTTCGCGGATATTCATGGCGCAAAACGCGCGACGGTGATAGGTCTGCTGACGATCGCTGCTTCCGGTATCTTTTATCTGCTGTCGCTGCTGTTTTTGCGTACACCTTCGGCGTCAGTCGGTGCGCTGCTGGCGGGGCGCATCGTGCTGGCGCTCGGTGAAAGTCTGCTGGTGACGGGTGTGATGGGGTGGGGGATTGGCCAGGTCGGTACGCATAACGCCGGGAAGGTGATGTCCTGGAACGGGATTGCGATGTATGGCGCTTATGCGCTGGGCGCGCCGCTCGGCATTGCTTTTAACGCCTGGGGCGGCTTCTTCGGGCTTTCGCTTGCCGCGTTGCTGGTGCCATTCCTCGCGTTGCTGATTATCGCCCGCGTACGCGGAGTGGCACCGGCTTCAGCGACTAAAACGCCGTTTTACCACGTACTAAGCGCGGTCTGGAAACCGGGGCTTGGGCTGGCGCTGTGCAGCGTAGGGTTTGGCGTTATCGAAGCGTTTATCGCGCTGCTGTTTACTGCTCATCACTGGGGTAACGCCTCGCTGGCCTTTACCGCGTTCGGCCTCGCGTTTATTGTGGCGCGCCTTTTCTTCGGCCATCTGCCGGATAAACTCGGTGGCGCGAAGGTGGCGCTGATATGCGTGGTCATTGAAGCTCTGGGGCAACTGCTTATCGGGCAGGCGGACACCGCATCCCTCGCATATCTCGGCGCGGCGCTGACCGGCTTCGGCTATTCACTGGCATTCCCGGGCTTTGGCGTGGAAGCAGTACGCCGCGCTCCGCCGCAAACCCGCAGCCTGGCAATGGGCGCATATGTGGCATTCCTTGACATTTCGTTAGGGATCACCGCACCGCTTGCGGGCGCGCTGGCAGAAAAGTGGGGTATCAATGCGGTGTATCTGGCCAGCGCCGTGGCCGTCGCACTGTCAGCCATTATGGCGCTGGTTTTAATGACAGGACGCAAAAATCAGGCCGGGGAAGCATAATTGAAATATGCGTACTCATAAGACTTTCTGTTAATTCAGGGTATTCGCCAAAGGCAGAGAAAAGCGCGGTTACAGTAGCGTATTACTGAATCACGCAACTGAAGAGCAATGGTAATTAAATAAATTAGCAGAGAATATTATTGAATCCCCAGAATAATGCATTTGCGTACAATATGTCCCAGCAGTATAGCTATGAGAGTATATATCTATATGATTACTTTATAGACCCGATAGTCTTGGTCCGCGCCATCGAGTGATTTGAGCTTGACCCAGGGGAAGCATAATTGAATTCAATAGAGTAATAGAATGTTATAAATGCTAGTTTATAAAGGAAAAATTGAGGCTGGTAGACTTCAGAAGACTTGAGTCTGGAGCGGGCGAAGGGAATCGAACCCTCGTATAGAGCTTGGGAAGCTCTCGTTCTACCATTGAACTACGCCCGCATCCCAAAGAAGCGAATGCATTATAAACCTTCATGCACGGCTGACAAGCCCCGGCAGGGTTAACTGCCGGTATTTTAGGCGCCGGTCACTTTACTATCTCCGGCGCGGCTTCACTTACAGGCGGGAGGTAAGTACCACTGTGGGTCGATGGCGGTGGCTTTATAGCGAATCTGAAAGTGCAGGCGCACTGAATTGGCGCCGCTGCTACCCATGGTAGCGATTTTCTGCCCGGCGACCACTTGCTGCCCATCGCGCACCAGCAGCGTCTCATTATGCCCGTAGGCCGTAATATATTCTTCGCTATGTTTCAGCAAAATAAGATTGCCGTAACCGCGTAGTTGATTCCCGGCATAGACCACCCGCCCACTGCCGGCCGCATAAATAGGCTGCCCGCGCTTACCGGCGATATCAATCCCTTTATTGCCGCCCTGGCTGGCAGAGAACGTCTGCACAATGTTCCCCTGCGCCGGCCAGCGCCAGCAGCGCGATGTCGGCGGCGTGTGCTGTGCGATCGCTGTAGACGGCGGGCGCGCCGGGGGCGTAGTTTTACGTGAAGGGGGACGTTTAACCGGCTTACTAACCGCTTTTTTCGTTGTTTTTATCTTCAGCTTTTGGCCAACGGCCAGCGTATACGGCGCGGAGAGCGAGTTCAGTCGCGCCAGTTCGCTAACGCTGCGCCCGCTCATATGCGCGATGCGCCATAGGGTATCGCCTCGTTTTACCGTATAAGTGGTACCGTTATAACTGCCTTTCGACGGCACCGATTTATTGCTGGAGCAGGCGCTAATCAGGAAACAAAATGCCAGGCACGCCGCTGTAAAATACCCTTTTATGCCAGGGTGTCCTTTGCTCACACTCCATCCTCTCTGGCCGAATTAAAAACGCGGGTATAGTAGCATCGCCCCGCTGGCGCTGTAAAAGCGGGCAGGCGGTGGTTTTAACCATGCCTGATACGCGCTTCGCAGGCAGCGGTAAACGGTCAATACTTTTTGTGGTGCAGTAACTTCAGGTAGCAAAAACCTTGCAGACGTGAGTACATACATACTTCATCATCGGCACCCCGCCCGGAAACTTTATGATGCTGGCTTATTTAGGGCCGCCGCGCGCCTATCTGGTAACAGTTGAGTTCAGACCTATTCACTTTTCTGCGCGCAACGTTTGGGAGCTGCCTGCCCGCACGGTTTTCCGGCCAGGCTGCGAATAATAGGGGCGCTATATTCTCGCCGGTCATCATCATGAGAATATCCCGAGTGGAGTTGATGTATTGCTTCGTAGCGTCGCTTTAGTTAGCGGGTAATCGTGGCCGTAATAATGCCCTTTATTTTTGTCGCGGTTCACAGTGTATCGCCCGATAGCCGATAGCCGATAGCCGATAGCCGATAGCCGATAGCCGATAGCCGATAAAATAATAATGCGGGCGTAAAAAAACGCCCGCTTATGGCGGGCGTTGGAGAGAACCAGAAAGCGCTTATTTAAGCGGGCGCATCGCTGGGAACAGAATAACATCGCGAATGGTGTGGCTATTGGTAAAGAGCATCACCATACGGTCAATGCCGATACCTAAACCTGCGGTAGGCGGCATGCCGTGCTCCAGCGCGGTGACGTAGTCATCATCAAAAAACATCGCTTCGTCGTCGCCTGCGTCCTTCGCAGCAACCTGATCGGCAAAGCGCTGCGCCTGATCTTCCGCGTCGTTCAGCTCCGAGAAACCGTTACCAATTTCACGACCACCGATGAAAAACTCAAAGCGATCTGTGATTTCAGGGTTCACGTCGTTACGGCGCGCCAGCGGAGAAACTTCCGCCGGATATTCAGTGATAAAGGTTGGCTGGATCAGGTGACTTTCCGCCACTTCCTCGAAAATTTCCGTAACGATGCGGCCCAGACCCCAGCTTTTCTCAACGTTGATGCCAATCGTTTCAGCAATGGCTTTCGCGCTGGCATAATCGTCCAGATCGGCAAGATCGGTTTCCGGGCGATATTTCTTAATTGCTTCGCGCATGGTCAGTTTTTCAAACGGCTTACCGAAATCAAACGTCTCTTCGCCATAAGGCACCAGCGTGGTACCCAGAACATCCTGCGCCAGCGTGCGGAACAGCGATTCGGTCAGCTCAATAAGATCACGATAATCCGCGTACGCCATATAGAGTTCAATCATGGTGAACTCCGGGTTGTGACGCACAGAAACCCCTTCATTGCGGAAGTTACGGTTAATTTCGAATACGCGCTCAAAGCCACCTACCACCAGGCGCTTCAGATAAAGCTCCGGCGCGATACGCAGATACATATCTAAATCCAGCGCGTTATGATGAGTGATAAACGGCCGCGCAGACGCACCACCGGGTATTACCTGCATCATCGGCGTTTCTACTTCCATAAAATCGCGCTCGACCATGAACTGGCGAATACCGGCCAGGATGCGTGAACGCACGATAAAAGTATGGCGCGACTCTTCATTAGCAATAAGATCCAGATAGCGCTGGCGATAGCGCGTTTCCTGGTCGGCCAGGCCGTGGAATTTGTCCGGCAGCGGGCGCAGCGCTTTCGTCAGCAGGCGCAGCTCGGTGCAGTGGATAGACAGCTCGCCGGTTTTGGTTTTAAACAGCTTACCGCGTGCGCCGACGATGTCACCGAGATCCCACTTTTTAAACTGTTCGTTATAGACGCCTTCCGGCAGATCGTCACGCGCCACGTAAAGCTGGATGCGACCGCCGATGTCCTGCAGCGTAACAAACGAAGCTTTACCCATAATACGGCGCGTCATCATGCGCCCGGCCACGCGCACTTCAACATTCAGCGCTTCCAGCTCTTCATTTTCTTTAGCATCAAATTCAGCGTGCAGTGCGTCAGAGGTGCGATCGCGACGAAAATCGTTTGGGAACGGAATGCCCTGCTCACGCAGCGCGCTCAGCTTTTCGCGACGATTTTTTAATTCATTATTAAGCTCAAGCGCTGCTTCGCTGCCCTGTGATTGTTGTTCAGACATGTTGATTCCTCATAGCCCTGCTTTCAAACTTGCTTCAATAAATTTGTCGAGATCGCCATCGAGCACGGATTGGGTGTTGCGGGTTTCCACTCCGGTGCGCAAATCTTTAATACGTGAATCATCCAGCACGTAAGAGCGGATCTGACTGCCCCATCCAATATCGGATTTACTGTCTTCCATGACCTGCTTTTCGGCATTTTTCTTCTGCATCTCCAGCTCGTACAGCTTCGCCTTCATCTGCTTCATCGCCTGGTCTTTGTTTTTATGCTGAGAACGGTCGTTCTGGCACTGCGTCACAAGGCCGGTGGGAATGTGCGTAATACGCACCGCGGACTCCGTACGGTTAACGTGCTGCCCGCCGGCGCCGGAGGCGCGGTAAACATCGATACGTAAATCTGCGGGGTTGATTTCAATATCAATATCGTCATCCACTTCCGGGTAAACAAACGCTGAACTGAATGAGGTATGACGGCGACCACCGGAATCGAACGGGCTTTTACGCACCAGGCGATGTACGCCGGTTTCCGTTCTTAGCCAGCCGTACGCATAATCGCCCATAATTTTGATAGTGGCGGACTTCAGGCCAGCAACTTCGCCGTCCGACTCTTCAATCATTTCGGTCTTAAAGCCTTTATCTTCCGCCCAGCGCAGATACATACGCACCAGCATACTGGCCCAGTCCTGCGCTTCCGTACCGCCGGAGCCGGCCTGAATATCCAGATAGCAATCGGCGCTGTCGTATTCACCGGAAAACATGCGGCGGAACTCCAGCTGCGCCAGCTTGGCTTCCAGCTCGTCCAGCTCCGCGACCGCCTCGTTAAAGGTCTCTTCGTCTTCGGCTTCAACCGCCAGATCAAGCAGGCCTGAGACATCTTCCAGCCCCCGACTCATCTGATCCAGCGTATCAACAACGGCCTCCAGCGAGGCGCGTTCTTTGCCTAACGCCTGAGCGCGCTCGGGCTCATTCCAGACATCCGGCTGTTCCAGCTCGGCGTTGACTTCTTCAAGACGTTCTTTCCTGGCATCATAGTCAAAGATACCCCCTAAGAACGGCGGAGCGTTCAGTAAGGTCCTGGATGCGATTTTTTACCGGATTGATTTCAAACATGGTCTATGAATTCTTTTTGTGGACTGTGGTCAGAGTCGGATCGTTAAGAGCGGAAGTTTACCGGATCCGTGCTGTTTTTTATAGCACTGGTTATCCGGCATCGAGAACCTGCGCTCGGGCAGCAGAACGGGCTGAAAAGCGCGCTGGCGGGCCGCAGCTGCCCGCCAGGCGTAAGGAGAGACTTAGAGAGGCCAGATTTTATCAATCAGAAGTTGCACGCTGCGATTACCGCGAAACTCATTCACGTCCAGCTTATAGGCAAGCTCCACGTCGCGTATGCCGTTATCCGGCCAGCGGGTGGTATCAATATTAAACGCAATGCCATCAAGCAGCGGCCCACCGCCTACGGGTTCAACCATCACTTTTAAATGCCGCTCGCCGACAATACGCTGCTGTAATAGCCGGAATTTGCCGTCAAACAGCGGCTCAGGAAACATCTGCCCCCACGGCCCCGCGTCGCGCAGCATTTCTGCCGTTTGCAGCGTCATCTCCTGCGGCGTCAGCGCACCGTCGGTCCAGATCTCGCCCTGCAGCATTGCCGGGTCTAACCATTCTGCCACCAGCGCGGCGAAACGCTCGCGGAATTCGTCAAAGCGATGCATTTCGAGTGACAGTCCCGCCGCCATCGCATGCCCGCCAAACTTGAGCATCAATCCCGGGTGGAGCGTATCAATACGCTCCAGCGCATCGCGCATATGCAGCCCCTGAACGGAACGGCCAGAGCCTTTCAGGATGCCGTCTCCAGCGGGAGCAAAGGCAATTACCGGGCGGTGAAAGCGCTCTTTAATGCGTGAAGCCAAAATACCCACCACCCCCTGATGCCATTCGGCATGATAGAGCGCCAGCCCGGCAGGCAGGCTCTCACTTTGACGCCCCAGCGACTGACACAGCGCCATGGCCTCCGCCTGCATGCCCTGCTCGATTTCTTTACGGGTTTGATTTAGCGCATCCAGCTCGTTCGCCAGCACGCGCGCCTCTCCCAGGTTATCGCACAGCAGCAGTGAAACCCCGACGGACATATCATCGAGCCTGCCCGCCGCATTAAGGCGCGGGCCGAGGGCAAAACCGAGATCGCTGGCGCTCAAACGTCGCGCATCCCGATTAGCAATTTCCAGCAGCGCGCGAATGCCAGGCCGACACTGCCCGGCTCTAATGCGGCTCAGGCCTTGCCAGGTCAGGATGCGATTATTGGCATCCAGCGGCACCACGTCGGCAACCGTACCCAGCGCAACAATATCCAGATAGGTGGCAAGATTGGGTATCGCAATTCCCCGCTCTTCAAACCACCCCGCTTCGCGCAGATGGGCGCGCAGCGCCAGCATCAAATAAAATGCGACCCCGACTCCCGCCAGCGCTTTTGATGGAAACGGGCAGTCGGCCAAATTCGGATTAACGATGGCCGCCGCCTCGGGCAGGCTATCGCCCGGAAGGTGGTGATCCGTAACCAGAACGGGGATGCCCAGCGTTCGAGCTTTTTCGACGCCCGCATGCGACGAAATACCGTTATCCACGGTCATGATAAGCTGCGCGCCGCGAGCGTGCGCCTGCTCAACCACTTCCGGGCTTAAACCATAGCCGTCGTCAAAACGGTTGGGCACCAAAAAATCAACCCGGTGGCCGCCTAAATCGCGCAGTGCCAGCACGCTGAGCGCCGTGCTGGTCGCGCCATCGGCGTCAAAATCGCCCACTACCATAATATGCAGACGCTGACGCAGCGCTTCGTGTAGCAGACGAACCGCGGCCTCAACGCCGGTAAGCTGGCTCCAGGGCAGCATCCCCTTCACGCTACGCTCCAGCTCTTCTGCGCCGCGCACGCCGCGGCTGGCATACAGCCGCTGCAACAGCGCCGGTATCTCCGGCGGAAAAACCACTGAATTATCGCTCTCCCGGCGCCGAAGCTGAGTTCTATCTTCCACGCGTTACTGCCCGTTCGCTTTCGTCATCTGCTGATGTTTATCCAGAAATGTTTTCATTTCCTGCGGCCCCTGATAGCCCGGAATAACGGTGCCATCATTCAGCACAATCGCCGGCGTTCCCTGAACGCCAAACTGCAGCCCTAGCGCATAGTGTTTTTTAATGTCTATAGAGCAACTTGCCGCCGGGACTTCACCGCCTTTCATCGCCGCATCAAAAGCTTTATTACGATCTTTCGCACACCAAATAGACTTCATATCGCTCTCCGCCTGGCTTTGCAGCCCCTGGCGCGGGAATGCCAGGTAGCGCACGGTAATACCCAGCGCGTTATAGTCGCTCATTTGCTCATGCAGCTTGTGGCAGTAACCGCAGGTGATATCGGTAAAGACGGTAATGACGTGTTTTTCCTTTGCCGCTTTATACACAATCATTTCGTTTTTCAGCGCATCGATTTTATTCAGCAACAGCGAGTTAGTAACGTTAACCGGCTGCGCACCGCTGACGTCATAAAGCGGCCCCTGCAGTAAGTGCTTACCGTCGTCGCTAATGTACAGAACGCCGCTCTCGGTCAGTACCGTTTTTAAACCACTCACCGGCGCATCCTGCACCTGAGCGTCAGTCAGCCCAAGCTTCGCTATAGTTTGTTTTACCGCAGCATCATCGGCGCTGGCGGTGAAAGAAAGAGAGGCCGCAATCCCCGCAGCGCACAGTAGTAAGACTTTTTTCATATCCATTCCTTAAAGTTACGCACTCACGCCCTGGGGTGGTGCTGTTGATGCAACTGGCGCAATCGCTCGGTCGCCACATGCGTATAGATTTGCGTAGTAGAAAGATCGCTATGGCCCAATAACATTTGGACCACGCGCAGATCGGCGCCGTGATTGAGCAAATGCGTGGCAAAAGCGTGCCGCAATACGTGCGGCGACAGCTTATCACCGTCAATACCGGCTAGCGCGGCATAATGTTTAATCCGATGCCAAAAAGTCTGGCGCGTCATTTGCCGCCCGCGCTGACTGGGAAATAGCACATCACTCGTCTGGCCATTCAGTAGCCACGGCCGCCCGTGCTCCATGTAAGTTTCGACCCAGTAGACTGCTTCTTCCCCTAACGGTACTAATCGTTCTTTGTCGCCTTTCCCAATAACGCGAACGACGCCCTGGCGCAGGCTAATATCGCTTAACTGTAACCCGACAAGCTCAGAAACGCGCAGCCCGGTTGCATACAGCACTTCCAGCATGGCTTTGTCGCGCAGTTCTAAAGGCTGTTCCGTTACGGGCGCCTGAAGCAAGCGTTCAACCTGCGCTTCACTCAAATCCTTTGGCAGGCGCTGCGGCAACTTAGGGGATGAGAGGCACGCGCAGGGATCGTCACTGCGTATTTTTTCACGGTACAAATACTGGAAAAAACGGCGTAGCGCACTAAGCAAGCGCGCGGAGCTGGTCGCTTTGTATCCACCGTCCAGGCGTTCCGCCAATAGCGCCTGCAGATCGTCACTTTGTGCCGTAGCCAAACCGGCGCCGTGATGATGCAGCCATGCCGCTACACCGGTTAAATCACGGCGATAAGCGCTAAGCGTATTTTCCGCTAAGTTTTTCTCAAGCCAAAGCGCATCCAGAAACTGCTCTATACGCGCTACATCCTGTTCCACAGCCACCTCTCATTTCCGGGCCAGGGCGTATTATGCCCGATTGTGGATGCATTCTGATACACTTGCGCATCGCCCGTTTACTTACCATGAGCCTTCACCGCTATGAAGATTGGCCTTTTTTACGGTTCCAGTACCTGCTATACGGAAATGGCAGCGGAGAAAATCCGCGATATTATCGGTTCACAACATATCACCCTACATAATTTGAAAGACGTCGCGCCAGCCCTGATGGAGCAGTACGATGCGCTGATTTTAGGAATACCTACCTGGGATTTCGGTGAGCTACAGGAAGACTGGGAAACGGTTTGGCCGCAGCTTGACGCGCTGGATTTGAAAGGAAAGCCCGTCGCGCTTTACGGCATGGGCGATCAGCTAGGTTACGGAGAGTGGTTCCTTGACGCGCTAGGAATGCTGCATGAAAAGCTGACGCCCAGCGGCGCGCATTTTATTGGCTATTGGCCTACCAGCGGCTATGAATTTTCCAGCCAAAAACCGCTCATCGCCGATGGCACTCAATTTGTTGGCTTAGCGCTGGATGAAACGAATCAGTATGATTTAAGTGAAAAGCGAATTCAGCGCTGGTGTGAACAAATAATGCGCGAAATGACGCTGTCGCTCGCCTGAAGACTTGAAGAATAGCGCGCGCGTTCGTTAGCGTGGCTTGCAGCGCGCCATAAGTAATAGCCTGCGCAAATCACGCCACTCCCGGGCGCTAAGGCTATCTGACGCCAGCCACAGGCGCTGTTGCTGAGTAGATGCCTGGTCGCGCAGCCGCAAGAGCATGCCGCCTGGCAGCATTAGCGGCGCGCGGGCTAACGTCCAGTCCCGGCCCTGCCACTTCACCCGATAATCATCCAGCAGCGCAAACTCACCGTGGCGAGCATAGATTCGCCGCTGGCTACGCACGCAATCAAAGACCACCAGGGATAACAACAGCATCCACAGCGGCATATAGCTTAGCGGCCAGGGCAACAATAAAATAACTGTCGCTGCGATACCGTGCACCAGCAGCGAATGCCACTGCGCGCGCCAGGAGATACGTAAATCAGATTGCCACAGGACCACGTTCGCGATTCCGCCGCTGAATTAACTGCACCATACGCCCCAGTTCAGAATCAGTCGGCGCTCCGTGGTTCATAAGCCAATTGAAAAGATCGGGGTCATCGCACTCAAGAAGTCGCACAAACAGACGCTTATCGTCGTCATTGAGCGCATCATAGTCATGTTCAAAGAAAGGCATGATAGAAATATCCAGTTCACGCATGCCGCGTCGGCAGGCCCAGTGGATGCGGGCTTTATTACTGATATCCATACTCTCTTTCCTGCTAACAGACCGTGGGGAGACGAGCGCTATTGTAACCGTTTTTTTATGAATTCCATTGCAGAATGTTGCATTTGCGAAAGATTCCCACAAAACATTCTTTTTTTGTTTTTTAATTGCAAAAATTTGCGTATCACTACGCGACTTCACGCCTGAGGCACAATTCGCCCCACTAAACCACTTGCATTGGCGCATGTCTCTTTTACCATTAACCATCATTCAACTGCGATTATCCGGAAAATAGCTTATGGCTTTCACTCCATTTCCACCCCGCCAGCCTGCCGCCAGCGCGCGTTTACCCTTAACGCTCATGACGCTTGACGACTGGGCGCTGGCGACTATCAGCGGCGCCGATAGTGAAAAATATCTGCAGGGTCAGCTCACTACAGATGTCGCGTTACTGGCTGATAATCAACATGTCCTTACCGCGCACTGCGATCCTAAAGGAAAAATGTGGAGCAACCTGCGTCTGTTTCGCCAGCCGGAAGGATTCGCCTGGATAGAGCGTCGCAGCCTGCGCGATACGCAGCTTACCGAGCTTAAAAAATACGCTGTCTTCTCAAAAGTCACCATCGCGCCCGATGATGACGCTGTTTTACTGGGTGTTGCAGGATTCCACGCTCGCGCCGCGCTGGCCGGGCTGCTCGGTGCGTTACCCGATGCCGAAACGCCATTAACGCACGCGGGCGATACGACGCTGCTTTGGCTGGCGCTGCCGGAAGAACGCTTTATCATCATCACCAATAAAACTGAGGCGCAGCGGCTAACAGACGCTCTGCGTGGGGAAGCGCAATTGAACGATAGCGCCCAGTGGCTGGCGCTGGAAATAGAGAGCGCTTTCGCGGTTATCGACGCCGATAATAGCGGGCAGTTTATTCCCCAGGCGACTAACCTGCAGGCGCTGGGGGGGATCAACTTTAAAAAGGGATGCTATACCGGCCAGGAAATGGTAGCGCGTGCGAAATTTCGCGGCGCGAACAAGCGCGCGCTTTGGTATCTGGCGGGTGAGGCTGAATCCCTGCCAGCCGTGGGGGACGGGCTGGAATTAAAAATGGGCGAAAGCTGGCGACGCACCGGCGCCGTTCTGGCCTCTGTGCGCCTTGAGGATGGCAGAGTGTTAATTCAGGCCGTGATGAATAACGATTTGGATAGCGATGCTATTTTTCGCGTGCCGGGTGAGAACGGCGAAGGAAAGCTCGCAATTCAGCCGCTGCCCTATTCGCTTGAAGAAGCCTGAACGGATAAAGCCCGCGTTGATAAAAAGTGAACCCCAGTTATTGGGCGCATTGGGCACTTTATCCGGCGGCTGTCATGGCCAGGGTTCGGTGCTGTACCGGGCTCAGGCCGTTTAGTTTCTTTTTAATACCTTCGTGATTGTAATAGTGGATATATTCATCCACCGCTTGTTTTAATCGCCCGGTATCTTCGTATTTCTCATTGTGCCAACGGATGCGATAGCTGTTGCTATACGCTATCGCATCGCATCGCATCGCATCGCATCGCATCGCATCGCATCGCATCGCATCGCATCGC
>CALYPF010000020.1 GCA_945271245.1 uncultured Enterobacteriaceae bacterium
GGATCAGTTTTCAACCGCTGGGGTGGATCAGTTTTGCACCGTTGGTAACAATGGGCAGTCAGTATCGCCTTCTGCGGGCATTCGTCACGCAGAAAAACAGCACAGAATAACTATTTTGTACCTGTTACAGACAATCTTCTGCAACGTTTATAATAGTTGGCTATTGTTAACAGAAATATTACGTTTCAATTAACAAAAGATATGCCTTTCTGAAAAGAAGCCAAAAGTGGCACGGGTGAATAAAACGCACCCAATGCTTAGCAGTCGTGCCGCCTTTTGTGACGCTAACCGCCAAAAAACTTCCGCACTTAATTTCGGCATGCTGCCTGCGAGTGAGCTCACAAAACCTTACATTGATTATTACTTTCAGGCTAATGATTTACCCGGGTAGTTAATTGATAGCGTTCACTGGTTGGTCCAGACTTATTGCAGTGCTAAGCAACTCACATTGGTTTGCTGAATCTGGAGGTTAATAATGACGACTTGCCAAACGCCAGCAAGGGTCTGGAACACGCGCCGCACGGAAAAACAGCGGCGAGTGGCGTCCGTCCCGGTTGAAGGTAAGGTGATTCCGACAGAACACCTTGTCGAAATGCTGGAAAAACTAATTGCGCCCGGCGATCGGGTAGTTCTGGAAGGAAACAACCAGAAACAGGCGGATTTTCTTTCGCGCATGCTGGCGGAAGTGAACCCGCAAAAGGTCCACGATCTGCATATGATCATGCCGAGCGTGGGACGTAGCGAACACCTGGATATTTTTGAAAAAGGGATCGCGCGGAAACTCGACTTCTCATTTTCTGGCCCGCAAAGCCTGCGTATTGCCCAGCTTCTGGAAGATAACGTTCTGGAAATTGGTGCAATCCATACCTATATCGAGCTGTATTCCCGCCTGTATGTTGACCTGGTGCCAAATATCGCGCTGATCGCGGGTTATAAAGCTGACCGTAAAGGCAATCTCTATACCGGGCCGAGCACCGAGGACACCCCTGCGCTGGTTGAAGCCGCGGCTTTCCACGACGGCATCGTTATCGCGCAGGTTAACGAACTGGTTGACGATGAGTGCGACCTGCCGCGCGTTGATATCCCCGGCTCGTGGATTGATTACGTTGTTGTCGCAGACAAGCCATTCTTTATTGAACCGCTGTTTACCCGCGATCCGCGCCTGATCAAACAGGAACATATCCTGATGGCGATGATGGCGATTAAAGGGATTTATGCTGAACATCAGGTGCAATCCCTGAACCACGGCATCGGTTTTAATACGGCCGCGATTGAGCTGCTGCTGCCGACCTACGGCGAGAAACTGGGCCTGAAAGGCAAAATCTGTAAACACTGGACGCTGAACCCGCATCCAACCCTGATTCCAGCGATTGAAAGCGGCTGGGTCGAAAGCGTGCACTGCTTTGGCGGTGAGCTGGGGATGGAAGAGTATATCCGCGCGCGCCCCGATGTCTTTTTTACCGGTGCAGACGGCTCTATGCGCTCGAACCGCGCATTCTGCCAGATGGCTGGGCAATATGCGGTAGATATGTTCATCGGCTCGACGCTGCAGGTAGACGGCCTCGCTAACTCCTCAACGGTAACCCGCAGCCGTTTATCCGGCTTCGGTGGCGCACCGAACATGGGGCATGACCCGCACGGGCGCCGTCACGCTACGCCAGCCTGGCTTGACATGATAACCGAGCCGGATCCAATGCAGCGTGGGCGCAAACTGGTCGTTCAAATGGTGGAAACCTTCCAGGCCGGCGTAAAACCAACCTTCGTCGAAAAACTGGATGCGGTAGACGTGGCGAAAGCCTCCAAAATGCCGCTGGCGCCGGTCATGATTTATGGCGATGACGTTACCCACGTACTGACGGAAGAAGGGATTGCCTACCTGTATCGCGCCAAAGATCTCGAAGAGCGCCGCGCCATGGTTGCTGCAGTCGCCGGGATCACCGATATCGGGCTGGGCGTAGACGCTAAACGCGTCGCAGACCTGCGCCGCAGCGGCAAAGTTGTGTATCCGGAAGATATGGGCATCCGCCGCACTGACGCCAGTCGCTCGCTGCTGGCCGCCAGCAGCGTCGCCGATCTGGTGGAATGGTCGGGCGGTTTGTATAACCCACCGGCAAAATTCCGGAGCTGGTAATGAGACTCCAGCCGCAGACAGAGAGCCTGGCCCGCGCGCGTATATTGGCGCAGATGGCTACGCAGAGCCTGATAGACGAAGCGCGCTTAAGCCCGAAACCGGGGTTGGTGGATAGCCGTGGCAACGGCGCGCATCTCGATTTATCACTCGCCCTGATGGAGCGTTCGGCACATAGCCTGACCTCCACCTTTCAGGCGCTGGCGCTGCAAAGCTGGCAGCGTCCGGCAGATATCGCTCTGCGTCAGACCATCGGGCGTCTGGGGCGCGAAGGTGAGCAGCAGATGATGGCGGCCACCGGCGGTGTGAATACGCACCGCGGCGCTATCTGGGCGCTGGGGCTGTTAGTTAGTGCTGTCGCGATGCTGGGCGGCGCTGCGAACGCACAGGCTATCGCTGATGCGGCGGCACGTCTGGCGGCGCTGCCGGATACGGCGGCTCCGAAAGTATTCAGTAAAGGTCTGCGGGCGACGCGGCGTTATCAGGTTCCCGGCGCGCGGGAAGAAGCGCAAAACGGTTTCCCGCACATTATGCGTCTCGCGCTGCCGCAGCTTCTGCGCAGTCGCCGTCAGGGGGCGAGCGAAGACGAAGCCCGGATCGACGCACTAATGGCAATTATGACTTCGCTGAGCGACACCTGCGTACTTTCACGGGCCGGTCTGCCGGGGCTGGAGACGATGCAAAACGGCGCGCGCGCGGTACTGCTGGCTGGCGGCTGTCGCTGCCCGCAGGGTAAAGCCGCGCTTGCACAACTGGATACGCGAATGCTGGCGCTTAACGCGTCGCCGGGCGGCGCTGCCGACCTGCTGGCAGCCACGCTGCTGCTGGAGCGTATCTCAGAGCCACATTTACACGATTAAGAGGGTGTTATGGAACAGATGAGTTTGTCATTCCCGGCAACCCGCACCGTTAGCGGAAAATCGCTGGCAGGCGTTGTGGGTTCCGGTGATATGGAGGTGCTGTTTACCGCCGACCAGGGGAAATCTCTGACCGTCGATATCATCACCTCAGTGGATAACAGCAAAGTGCGCTGGCAGGCGCTGTTTGACCGAATCGCTCTGACGGGCAATCTGCCCGCCGGGCATATGCAAATCCACGATTTTGGCGCGACGCCGGGCGTGGCGCGTATTCGCATCGAACAGGTGTTTGAGGAGGTCAGCCATGCGTGACGATCGTAGTTTTATCGAGCTAAAAGCGCGTGAGCGCGCCCACGCGCTGCTGGATGACGGTAGCTATCGTGAACTTCTCGACCCTTTTGAAGGCATTATCTCTCCGTGGTTAGGGCCGCAGGGCATTGTTCCTCAGGCGGATGACGGTATGGTAGTAGCAAAAGGCACTATCAACGGTAAACCGGCGGTTGTCGTTGCCATCGAAGGTGCCTTCCAGGGCGGCAGTATGGGTGAAGTGTCCGGTGCCAAAATGGCGGCAGCGCTGGAGCTGGCGGCGGAGGATAACCGTAACGGAATTCCAACTCAGGCGGTATTAAGCCTCGAAACGGGTGGGGTGCGCCTGCAGGAAGCGAACCTGGGGTTGGCGGCTATCGCTGATATCCACGCAGCTATTGTCGATTTACGCCGATACACGCCGGTTATCGGCATTGTGACCGGGACAGTAGGCTGTTTCGGCGGAATGTCCATTGCCGCCGCTCTTTGCAGTCATCTCATCGTGACTCGCGAAGCGCGTTTGGGGCTCAATGGACCTCAGGTTATCGAACAGGAAGCCGGCATTGAAGAATATGACTCTCGCAATCGTCCGTTTATCTGGAGCATGACCGGCGGCGAAGTACGCTACGCCAGTGGTTTGGTTGACGCACTGGTACCGGATGGCATTAACGCGGTGAAACAGGCGGTGAACGATGCACTGGCGAAAGGCGTGCCGGAGCGCGTGCGCACTGATAACTACGCGTGGTATCTGGATCGTTTGAGCCAGTTCGATACGCGTAAGCAGGCCGACAGCGAGCAGATTAAACAGCTTTTTGGGGAGGTGAAATCATGAGCCAGACACAAAGCCGCGGTGCCTTATGGCTAGAAAAACTGGTGCCAGGCGCGCAGCGTATGAGTGGCCTGTGTCCCTCTGTCCAGGTGGCGGATGGTGACATCGCGGGCGAAAGCGCGCGCTTCATCGCCGTCGTACCGGATGCCCACAACCACTATCCTCGCGCAGCGCAGGGCGAGGTAGGGCTACTGGAAGGCTGGACGCTGGCAAAAGTAGTCAGTGAAACTATCGCCGAAGACAAAGATAACGTGCATAAGCGCGCCATCATTGCCGTCATTGATGTACCGAGCCAGGCCTATGGCCGCCGCGAAGAAGCGTTTGGTATTCACCAGGCGCTGGCAGGCGCCGCTGCCGCTTATGCCAATGCGCGGCTGGCCGGGCATCCGGTTATTGGGCTAATTGTCGGTAAGGCGATGTCCGGTGCTTTCCTGGCGCACGGCTATCAGGCAAATCAGCTTATCGCGTTCAACGATAGCGGCGTGCAGATCCATGCGATGGGGAAAGAATCGGCGGCGCGTATTACGCTGCGCAGCGTAGAGGAACTGGAGAAACTGGCCTCTACTATCCCGCCAATGGCGTATGACATCGAGAACTATAAAACGCTGGGATTGCTGTCCAGCCTGCTGGATATCACTAACCCAGATGCGCCGTCATCGGATGACTTAGCGCTGGTTAATCGCACGCTGCAGCAGGCGATTGGCGAGGCGCGCCAGGACAAGATGTTGAAAAACCGTCTCGGCGCAGACAATCGACGCAGTTCTGCCCTGGTGCGCGAACGCATGCGCGCCAGCTGGTAAAACTCAAAAAGACTAAGACAGACCTGCCAGACAGTACGCCGTTGCCCGTGTTTTAGGCGCGCACTCTGCGATGGTTTCCCGGCACTGCCGGGAAAGCCGCCGCGTAGCGCACGCCGGCGGCGTACTGATACTGAAAATAATAATCATCGTTCTGGTGCTGATTTTTCTACATTACAGGTGAATATATGACTTATGTGATTGTTCATGCCCTCGCGCCTATTTTTGTCATTATGCTGTTGGGCTTCTGGGCGGGTAAGGCGAAAATGGTTGATAACCAAAATGTCTCCTTACTGAATATTTTTGTGATGGATTTTGCGCTGCCCGCGGCGTTGTTTAGTGCGACAGTGCAGACTCCATGGGCCGGTATTGTGCATCAGTCTCCGCTGATCATCGTGCTGGCGCTTTCCATGTGGATTACCTGGGGCGCAATTTATTTCCTGGCGACCCGTGTATTCCATAAATCACCGCAGGACGCCGCGGTATTAACGCTGACCGTGGCACTGCCGAACTACGCCGCGCTCGGTCTGCCAATCCTCGGTAGCGTATTGGGTGAAGGGCCGTCTACGTCGCTTTCCGTCGCGGTATCTATTGCCTGTGGTTCCGTATTAATGACGCCTTTCTGCCTGCTGGTGCTGGAGCGTGAGAAAGCGCGCGCCGCAGGGGGAAACAGCGGTTCTTCTCTGGCGATTCTACCCGTTTTGATGTGGCGCTCCGTGAAAAAACCGATTGTTCTCGGACCGCTGTTAGGGGTTGTTCTGTCAGCCTGCGGAATCAAAATGCCGGATCTGCTGCTGGCCTCAATCAAGCCGCTCGGCCTGGCAGCAACCGCCGCCGCGCTGTTCCTGACCGGGGTCATCCTGTCTGCGCGTCGCCTGAAAATCAACACGATGGTTATCATCGCGAGCATCGCTACCATGCTGGTACAGCCGCTGATCGCCTGGGGCGTGGTTGCCATTCTGGGTCTGCACGGTTCGGTGGCAATTACCGCTGTACTGATGGTAGCGCTGTCAGCCGGTTTCTTTGGGGTGGTATTTGGAAACCGTTTTGGCGTGCAGTCACCGGATGCGGAAGCCGTATTGTTGATAAGCTCCGTGCTTTGTATTCTGACGCTGCCGCTGTTTATTTCGCTGACGTCAGGAATGTAATGCCATGAAATTGCCTCAACCGCACACGCTGCTTTGGCTGGATGATAACGATGCGCTACAGGGATTCAATGCCCCCTGGGTCGCCCAACAGTGGCGTCCTGCGCTGCCGGTGGTGGTGCGTCGCGATGTTCACCCTCAGGGGCTGGTGCCGGTTGGGGTTCGCGGCCTGCGGCGCTCAGAGCGCGCCGCAGGTTGGGTTAACCCGGCGCGTATTTTGCGTAGCGTAACGCCAGAAATGCTGGTGGATATGCAAACGCTACAGCGCTCGGCTTTTGTTTCCTCGCCGCCGTTACAGGCGGCGATTCAGTTGATACAGCGCGCATGGCCGTGGCGCTGGGGGATCGCCGGTAGCGTAGGCTATGCGCTAGCGACGGAGATTCCCGTAATACACGCTGATAGCGATCTCGATTTACTGATACGCGCCCCCCAGCGCCCTGAAGCGAGTGAACTGGCGCGCTGGCAGGCGATGGTAACGCAACTCCCCTGTCGTGCGGACACACAGATTGAAACGCCGCTCGGCGGATTCGCGCTGACTGAATGGCTTCGGGAAGGGCGCGCGCTACTGAAAACCGCACGCGGTCCGCGTCTTGTCGCCGATCCGTGGGTGCAGGAGGCGGAATAATAATGAAGATTCTTTTTACTTTTCCCGGGCAGGGAACTCAGTATCCGGGCATGCTGCATCAGTTGCCCGCTGGTGATGAAACCCTGGCGCAGGCGCGTGCGGTATTAGGTGATGCAGACGTAGAGCGGCTGGATACGGAATCGGCCCTGCATCATACGCGCGCGGTACAGCTCTCACTATTAATTGCCGGCGTTGCATGGGCGCGAGAGCTAATTAAACGTGACGTCACGCCGGATATGGTGAGTGGATTATCGATAGGCGCGTTTCCTGCCGCCGTGGTGGCTGGCGCGCTGGGCTTTGACGATGCGCTGCGTCTGGTGGCGCTGCGCGGCGATTTAATGGAACAGGCGTATCCCGAAGGTTACGGGTTAACCGCTATCATGGGATTATCGCGCGAGCAGGTAGAGCCGCTGCTGGAGCCGGAAACCTTCATTGCCAATCTTAATGCCGAGCGCCAGATTGTTATCGCCGGGCGTGATGAATTAATGGCGAAGGTCGGCGAACGTGCGCTGGTGAAAGGGGCGAATAAAGTTCGCCGTCTTGCGGTTAGCGTGCCGTCGCACTGCGCGCTGCTCGATGCGCCCGCGCAGCGGCTTAACGAGGCCTTTTCCTCGGTCACGCTGATGCGTCCGCGCTGTGCATATCTCAGCGGGAGCACTGCGCGCGTGCTCTGGCAGCCCGAACGTATCGCTGACGATCTGGCCTTTAATATGGCGCGTACCGTGCACTGGCATGATGCGATGGCTGCGGCGGAAGAGCGCGATGTCGGGCTGTCGATTGAGATGCCGCCCGGCGGCGTGCTTACTTGCCTGACGCGCCAGGCCGTAGTGCGTGGCGAAGAGTCTATCTCCCTGGAACGCAGCGGCTGTGATGTCGCGGTCCATCTCGCGCGTCAGCTTCGCGCCCGGCGCTGATTCCTTCCTGCTCCGACGTGGCGTTAATCGCCGCGTCAGTACCATTCTTCGTTGAATAAGCCGGTTCATAAAAAAATAAGTGGATGATTACGTGTGGGAGCTATTGGCAACAATCATAAATTGATGGTGAAATTTCAGGGGCCTTCCTGAAGAAGGATAACCGCTGTTGCTGGTTGGCACGTTTTTAATATCGGTGTTGGAGATTCATTATTTGTCTTTTATGAGTGGTAACTTTATTTCTTTCAGTGAATATTAACATGAGTATGCTTAATATTTGGTAGATATTGTCTACCCTGAACTGATTAAGGAATAAACGTTTATGTGAACTGACGGTTTTATGGCATAACCCAAGCCTTCGTGCAATGAAGTTTATATCTCTCCCCTGTAGTATATAGTTGATAATTACCTTCTGGGCAGGTGTTATTTTTATATTTATTATGTTTTCATTGTTAATAATTCTTTGGATGTTATTTTTTATATTATTCTGCGACTGGCGTTTATTAGAAAAGAATAATGAATTCTTTCTAAGAACAATATCACCATCAATATCATTCCTGGATATAGAAAGTGTTTTTATATTTGTTGAGTTAACAAGTTTGAATAGTTCTGAAAGGTGTGCTGAATTATCAATAATAACAATGATTAAATCGGTGGTAGCAGGTATAGATAATGAATCTATATCTTGGGGTTTGGTTAATATAAAATTATATAAATTGTATTCCTTGTGCAGTAGTGCATTTATGCCCATCAAAAAATATTGATCATCAGAGATGAGTTGTATATTCAACATTATTATGCCTGTAATAATTTTATGTAGGAAAAACAGAAGCATTTCTAGGTTAAAAAACCACCGGGAGTATATGGATTTGTTTCTCCCTGGTCAAACGGTGCGTATAATGTTTATATTGATCGATAGAATCTGCATGATAGGAGTTAACTATTATAGATGATATTAATGAACGCTGGGTTTATGTTTGTATAATATATTAATTGCTGTTTTTCGATATCCAAATTGGGTTAATGCCTGATTGACAGGTCTGCAATATCAATACTTGTGTGATAAATATGCTTACGTTCATATGTTAGGCATTATGAATTAAATTCACATAGTACAAGATTCATGATTTTAGGGTGCGTAATAAAACGTGCAAAAATCTCACGTCAATTGTTTTAGATGAATAATTTAATAAAGAAGTTTTACTGACTATTACAGTATGGTTGTTACAAGATATGGTGTAAGTTGCCAGCCGCCTGGCTCAGTAATGGTGGCAACCTGCGCGGGAATAAAAAAATTTTTACAAAACCCAAAACCCAAAACCCAAAACATTATCAACCCGAGATGCTAGCGTTATACCTATTGTGGGTAGGTAAATTGCGCGGGTCTGCCAGCGTTATGCTTTATCAGCGGCAAGCCTTCTGCGTGCGTACATTCGCCCTTCTGCCGCCAGTGCCAGCAAATTAGGATCGTGTTCGCGGTTACGTGCAAACACAATCGCAATGCGCTGGCGCATTTGATAAGGCTGAGCCAGTGGCAAAAGCTGAACATCGCTTTCATACACTTTTTTCATCCTTCCCGGCATTAGCGCCAGCCCCACGCCAGCCTGCACCAGGCTTAGCATTGAAAATATATCATTCACCCGCATCACGATATCCGGTTCAAAACCGGCGATGTGAAAAGCTTCCTGAAACCCCGCATACGTGGCGAAACCTTCCGCCAGAGAAACAAATTTATGGCGGTTAAATTTCCGCAAATCGGCGGGCTCACTGGTATCCAGCGTCAGACTCGCCGGCGCTGCGAGGCAAATATCGTCTTCAAATAGCGGCAGAACTTCCAGATGGGCGCGATCGACATCGTTTTCCTGCAGAGAGATTAATACTGCGTCAAGAGAGCCTTCATCTAACATACTGAGAAGTATTTGGTTAGAGCCCATTGTTAAATCCAGCTCTAACTGGGGGCGGCGCAGCTTCATTCCCATGATGAGTTGAGGGATGGTTTCGAGCGTAAGCGAATAGAGCGTGCCGATACGTAAGCGCCCCTGGTCAATGCCTGCGATGCGTCGGGTTTCTTCCAGCCCGCGCGCCAGCGTTTCTGTAATCTCGTTGACATATTCCAGCAGCGTGTGGGCGGCAGGTAGCGGTACCAAATTTCGCCCCTTATGATGAAATAAAGGACAACGAACCTCTTCTTCCAGAGAGTGAAGCGCGCGATGTACGCTGACGCCGCTTATTCCCAGCGCTTCTGCCGTGCGCGCGATATTGCCTTTTTCCATAAAAAGCGTAAATACCGCCAGTTTTCGAAACGTAATGTCGTTAGTTATCTGCATCATCAGGGATACACACCGGTAATTTGGCGCTCATGGTAGCAGGAAAAGTGCGCCGGGTCGCAAAACCTGCTTTGCGCTTTTTAGCGACTCGTGCGGTCTGTTTTCTCGATTCAGCGTGATCAACTTCACACAAAAGGCGTATTTGCGGTTAATACCTGTGAATTATGTGGACTAGATCACTCTTAGCCGCCCCATTTCCACTTTGAAGTGGAAAACAACTCGCTACAAACCTTTATCGGTTCCCGATAGTTTTATAGCCATCCCAAGATAACAAGGTATGTAGCGTGGAAAACGGAACAGTAACAAACAACGATACCGTCGATCGGACAGCGGAAATCGCGGAGTTAGGCGAAAAGATGCTGGCCTGGACGAAAGATTTGCTCAAGCAGCACGACATTGTCCCTAACGCCGTTCAAGAGCAAATGCTGAGTTCCCACGTGCGGGCTATGGCGCTTCGCTCTATCACCGGTGAGCCGTTACCTGAAGTGGATGCCAGCCTGTTTGAAGAAATTTCACAAGATTCAATGAATCTGGCGAAGCAGGTTGTGGCGAAATTCGGCAACCTTCCCGTTGAAGAATCCTGGCTGCTATCGGTGCATTTCGAAGTAGCAAAAGACAATATTTAAGTGAAGGAGTGAAAAAATGGAACAGATTTTAGTCGTGATTGGTGACCGTCTGGGTAAAGGTCAGAAAGTGGCTGAAGGCGTAGAAAAAGCGGGCGGCCGCGCCATTGTTATCCCGGGCGTAGCAGCAGATATGAAACTGGGCGATGTCATGAAAGCAGAAAACGCGACTTTCGGGATCTCTTTCTGCGGCAGCGGCGGCGCGGGCGCTATCACCGCTCAGACTAAATACGGCTACAAAGCTAAATACGGTATGCGCTCAGTAGATGAAGGCGTAACGGCCATCAACGAAGGCTGTAATGTTATGGGCTTTGGCTTTATGGACAAAGAAGAGCTGGGCGAGCGCCTGGTTGAAGCCTGGAAGAAGAAGTACGGCAGCGCATAATGAAAGAGCACTTCACCAAGACGGTGAGAGTCTCTGGCAAAGGTGATTCGAAAGCGAAAGCCTTTGCCGATGCCCTGAGCCACGTACAGGGCGCGGTGATGAAAGCCTCTCCCCATATTTTACTGCGCATCGAGCCACAGGATGTGGCGGTTGTTCATGCGCACGTAGCGGTGCGTAAAGAAGCCTTTCTTTTCTTCTTTTTACGCCGGGAGCGACGAGCATACCGCGTCGAACTGGATGTTACCGTACAGGTAACGGCCATTAACCTCGACAGCGTGGATTTTGTCGCACAGTAACCATATAACATTCATACAAGGGCAGAGTGATGTTCTTAATAATTTTAATAAAATCGCTCATCATCGGCGCGCTGGTCGGCGTAGGTGTGGGCGCAGGGGCGGCACGTATGTTCCATGCCCCGACGACCCAGGGTATGGGCGCATTTCGTACACTTGGGGAACTTAATTCCTGTGAAGGCGATCCCGCTTCTCACTTCTCTTTCGGCCTGGGTTTCTTCTTTAATGCCTGGGCTTCTTCCGTTGCTGCCGGCGCATTCACGCAGGATGTCGATCACCGCGTAATTCCGCACTGGGCGGCTGCGGTTCTGATGATTAAAAATCGCAACGTAGCGGAAACCCTGCACGATCCGAGAAAAATGGCGCTGGCTGGCGGCATTATCGGCATGATAGTCGTGACCTTCCTGAATATGACCGCTTCATCCGTTCCTGAAGCACTTCAGGTGACGGCGGTAAAAGTGCTGGTACCTGCGGCGAACCTGCTGGTCAACACGGTGATGCCGGTGATTTTCTGGCTGGCGGCGATTGATGCGGGTAAACGTTCTGGCTTCTGGGGCACTATTTTTGGCGGCCTTGCGCAACTCATTATGGGGAACGCCGTACCGGGCCTGGTGCTGGGGATCCTCATCGGTAAAGGCGTCGAAGAGAGCGGCTGGAATCGCGTCACCAAAATCATGATGGGTGCAATTATTGCGCTGTTTGTGCTGAGCGCCTTCTTCCGCGGTTTCGATATGAAAATGCTGGAATCGTTCCATATGGGCGTGCCGAACTGGCTTGACCTGATTCATAACGCGATGAGCGGCAAATAAGGAGCTGAGAAATGGAAGAGAAAAAAGGTTTCTGGTATGCCGACTGGTCGTTTCCGTTCTTTGTCGGCCTGCTGTCAGCCGGGATTTTTGCCGGTACCCATATGTACTACCTCTATGGGATCGGGGCGTTTAACGAGGTGGCTTTCGTCGCCATGCTGAAATCCGGTATTGATACCGGCGTTTACGGTGCCGTTGCGGCATTTGGGGCAAGCTTCCTGTTTGCTCGTATCATTGAAGGTTCACTGGTTGGGATTCTGGATATCGGCGGTGCTATTCAAACCGGTATCGGGCTGGGCGTTCCAGCGCTGCTGCTGGGAGCAGGATTTGTTTTCCCCGTTGCGAATTTTGCGGCCTCGCTGGTGACCGGCTTAATCCTGGGATTGGCCACCGGTTATATCATCATTCTGGCGCGTAAATTTACGGTTAACCAAGGCGGCACTACCTACGGTGCCGACGTAATGATGGGCGCGGGTAATGCTTCCGGGCGTTTCCTGGGGCCGTTGATTATTCTGAGCGCGATGACGGCATCTATTCCTATCGGGCTGGGATCGCTGTTTGGCGCACTGGTGTTCTATATCTGGCAGAAGCCTATCACCGGCGGCGCTATTCTGGGCGCAATGCTCTTCGGTTATTTCTTCCCAGTCGCTATCTAAGTATCACGGGCGCTTCGGCGCCCGGTTAATTCAGGAGTAACCCATGTTTGATTTAATCCTTCGTCAGGCCCGCCTGGTGGATGAGCGTATCGTCGATATCGCTATCCAGGACGGGAAAATCGCCGCGTTGGGTGAGGTAACGGGACCGGCTCGTGAAGAGATAAGCCTTGCCAATAAAGGCTATATCAGCGCGGGTTGGATTGATTCTCACGTCCACTGCTATCCTAAATCGCCGATTTATCACGACGAACCAGACAGCGTGGGCGTAGCCAGCGGTGTGACCACGGTTATTGATGCCGGCAGCACCGGCGCCGACGATGTGGATGATTTTTATCAATTAACCCGTGCTGCGACAACGCAGGTTTATGCGTTGCTTAATATTTCTCGCGTCGGGCTCATCGCGCAAAATGAACTCGCCGATATGTCGCATATTGATGCTGAAGCCGCCGCAGCGGCGGTGAAGCGTTTCCCCGATTTTATCGTGGGCTTAAAAGCGCGGATGAGCAGCAGCGTGGTGGGCGAAAACGGCGTGGCGCCGCTGGCGCGTGCGAAAGCCATCCAGAAAGAAACCGGCGGATTACCGCTGATGGTGCATATTGGCAATAATCCGCCCAACCTGGATGAAATCGCCGAGCTGTTAACCTCGGGCGATATTATTACCCACTGTTACAATGGCAAGCCTAACCGCATTCTTACGCCGGAAGGCCAACTGCGCGCGACGGTAAAACAGGCTCTGGCGCGCGGCGTTCGGCTTGATGTTGGGCACGGTACCGCCAGCTTTAGCTTTGCCGTGGCGGAAAAAGCGATCGCCATGGGCATCCTGCCGCAGACCATCAGTTCTGACATTTATTGTAAGAACCGTATTAACGGGCCGGTACACAGCCTGGCTGCCGTCATGTCGAAGTTCCTCGTCGTAGGGATGACGCTGCCGCAAATTATTGATTGCGTTACGCTGCATGCCGCTGAAGGGCTGCATTTGTCGCACAAAGGCCGCCTGGAAGTTGGCGCGGATGCCGATCTGACGCTCTTCACGCTGCAGCATCAACCGGTGCTGATGACCGACGCGGAAAACCAGACGCTGCAGGCAGAGCAGCAGATCCTGCCGCTGGCTGCCATGCGTGCCGGGAAGTGGTTTACAACCGAACAAGGAAAAGCCGAACATGTCTTCAATCTATGAGAAATATAATTTAAAACAGGTTATTAACGCATCCGGACGTATGACGATCCTCGGCGTCTCTACGCCGCGCCCTGAGGTGGTGGAAGCGGTGAATACCGGCATGAACCACTATTTCGAAATGAAAGATCTGGTCAATAAAACCGGTGAGTACATCGCAAAATTACTGGGCGTAGAAGGCGCGACCGTGGTCGCCTGCGCCTCGGCAGGCATTGCCCAGTCTATCGCGGCAGTACTGGTAAAAGACGATGACTGGCTGCTGGAAAACCTGCACGTTACGCCGGTAGAAAATAATGAAATTGTGCTGCCGAAAGGGCACAACGTGAATTTTGGCGCGCCGGTTGGCACGATGGTGGCGCTGGGCGGCGGCAAACTGGTAGAAGCGGGCTATGCCAATGAATGTTCTCCTGAACAGCTAGCTGCGGCAATTACGCCGCGCACGGCGGCGATTCTGTACATTAAATCTCACCACTGCGTGCAGAAAAGCATGCTTAATGTTAAACAGGCGGCAGAAGTGGCGCGTAGCCATAATCTACCGCTGATTGTTGATGCGGCGGCGGAAGAAGATCTGCAGCGTTATTATCACGACGGCGGCGACCTGGTGATATACAGCGGCGCGAAAGCCATCGAAGGGCCGACCAGCGGGCTGGTTATCGGTAAGAAACAGTACGTCGAGTGGGTAAAACGTCAGGCGTATGGCATCGGGCGCGCAATGAAAGTGGGCAAAGAGGGGATCCTTGGTCTGACTTGCGCTATCGAGCATTATTTGACTGCGACGAAAGAGAGCGGTCAGCAGATGGTCGATAAAATGACGCCGTTTATTGAATCACTAAATACTCTGAAAGGCGTCAGCGCTCGGGTAGTTTGGGATGCGGCAGGGCGCGATATTGCGCGTACCGAAATTAAATTTGATGAAGCGGCGACCGGCATTGCGACCGGCGATCTGGTTCAGGCGCTGAAACAGGGCGAGTACGCCATCTATTTCCGCGGCTATAAGGCCAATGAAGGCATTATTGAAGCGGACGTGCGCAGCGTTAGCGCGCAGCAACTGGACATTATCTATCGCCGTATTAAAGAACTGACTGCAGGAGAAACAGCATGAAACTGACCCCTAATTTTTATCGCGATCGCGTATGCCTTAACGTACTGGCAGGTTCTAAAGCCAATGCTCAGGCCGTTTATGAAGCAGCGGAAGGTCACGTGCTGGTTGGCGTGTTATCGAAAAGCTATCCGGACGTGCCGAGCGCGGTGACCGATATGCGCGAATATGCCAAACTTATCGATAACGCGCTGTCCGTAGGGCTGGGTGCCGGCGATCCGAATCAGTCTGCGATGGTTAGCGAAATCTCACGTCAGGTGCAGCCGCAGCACGTGAATCAGGTGTTCACCGGCGTGGGGCCGAGCCGCGCGCTGCTTGGCCAGAATGAGTCCGTGGTTAACGGCCTGGTTTCACCGACCGGCACCGTGGGTATGGTGAAAATCTCCACGGGTCCATTAAGCTCTGGCGCGCCGGACGGCATCGTGCCTGTCGAGACTGCGATTGCGCTGCTGAAAGACATGGGCGGCAGCTCAATTAAATATTTCCCAATGGGTGGTCTGAAGCATCGTGATGAGTACGTCGCCGTAGCGCAGGCGTGTGCAAAACACGATTTCTGGCTGGAGCCGACCGGCGGTATCGATCTGGAAAACTTTGGTGAGATTCTGAAGATCGCGCTTGATGCTGGCGTAAGCAAAGTGATCCCGCATATCTATAGCTCTATCATTGATAAAGCGAGCGGCGATACGCGCCCGGAAGACGTACGTAAACTACTGGCTATCACCAAACAACTGGTAGGCTAAACGCGGTGTTTAAAGGCCATCTTCCGTGGGGAAAGTGGCCTGCGTTAAAAACGGGAGAGGAACGGTTGTGTGAGATAGCGCAGCGTTCCTCTCTTTGCAGAAAGTAAAAAATCCAGTATAGATCAATAATCGATCGGCAAACTGTGTCAGGCTAACCGACCGACTTCTTGATATTCCGCCGTTTACTCTAACGCTGAGCGCCGTGCTGCTGCCTGAATCAGGCGGGCTACTCGCTTCTTCACCCTATGCTACCCGAGCCTCCAGCCCGGGAAGGAGACTGACGATGCTATTAAAAACAGTATTGCTGACTGCGGCGCTGGCAGCCAGCGCGCCGCTTATGGCGCAAACGCAATTTGCCTGGGTAGGAACATATCAACCTAACGGCGAAGGCGTTTACCGCTTTCAGTGGGATGCAAAAACCGGCGCGCTAAGCCATCGCACGCTGGTCAGTCAACTTCCTAACGCCGCGCAGCTAACCGCCTCTGCCGACGGGCGCACACTTTACGTAGGCAGCGAGGCCAAACCAGGCATTATTCAGGCGTGGCGTATCGGCGCAGACGGCGCGCTTAGCGCATTGAATCAGGTCTCTTCCAAAGGCGATGGTCCGGTATATCTCACATTAACGCCGAATGGCCGTCATCTACTGGTCGCCAACTATATCAGCGGCTCCGTTACGGTTTTGCCGGTGAAGGCGGATGGCAGTTTGGGTGACGCGACCGACGTACAGCAGCATCAGGGCGAACCCGGCGCGGCGAAACCCGCAGCGGCGGCTGAAGGCAGCTTTGCCGTTAGCGATCATAACGGGCCGCATGCGCACATGATAGACGCCGACCCGCAGGGAAAATATGTGTTTGCCACTAATTTAGGCCTGGATCGTATTTATCAATATCGTCTGGACGATACCGCCGGCAAACTT
This sequence comes from uncultured Enterobacteriaceae bacterium, assembly GCA_945271245.1. Taxonomy (GTDB): domain Bacteria; phylum Pseudomonadota; class Gammaproteobacteria; order Enterobacterales; family Enterobacteriaceae; genus Apirhabdus; species Apirhabdus apintestini. The sequence goes on from CALYPF010000020.1 coordinate 16,618, forward strand.
ATTCCAAACTCGCCGCCGTGGATCCCGGCCTCATCGGCGGGAGCTGGCCCGCGCCACTTTGTATTCTCATCGCAGGGCGACCGACTCTGGCTGGTTAATGAGGAAGCATCAACGCTGACGGGATATCGCCTGGACAGAGCGACGGGAAAGCTGCATGAAGAGCAAAGCTGGAATACCCTGCCGGCGCGCTTCAAAGGCACCAGCTTTGCCGCCGGCCTGGCGCTGAGTGACGATGGAAAACAGCTCTATGTTGCTAATCGATTACACAATAGCATTGCGCATTTTCGCGTTAACGGCGATAAGCTAGTCTATCAGGAAGAAATATGGACGCGTGGCGACTACCCGCGCACGATAACATTGGCTCCCGGCGGGCGCTGGCTATATGCCATGAATCAGCGCAGTGACAACATTACGCGTTTTCGGGTTCTGCCGGAGAGCGGCAAACTCCGCTTTATTAACGATTATACGCCTGTCGGAGGCCCCTCTCAGATGGTGATAACGCCGCTGCGCTAAGAGGTTTTTATCAGAGGAAACAGAAGTGCGATTCCCGAATCAACGCCTGGCTCACCTGTTTGAGCTGCTGCAAAATGAGCCCCTGCCTCAGGACGAGCTGGCTCGTCGGCTCGGCGTGTCTACCCGAACCGTGCGTGCGGATATCACTGCCCTGAACGCGCTGTTGCAGCATCACGGTGCGCAATTCATCCTAAGCCGTGGCGAAGGTTATCGACTCAACGTTGAGGATGAACAGCGCTTCGCTGCGCTGCGGGCCGCGCCTGCCCGGCAGCAGCGTATCCCTCGCACGGCATCCGAGCGGGTTCAGCATCTGCTGGTGCGCTTTTTAACCTCGGCTTTTTCGCTCAAGCTGGAAGATTTGGCCGAAGCCTGGTTCGTCAGCCGCGCCACGTTGCAGAATGATATGGCGGAGGTTCGTGAGCACTTCAACCGCTACAATTTGACCATTGAGACGCGCCCGCGACACGGAATGAAGCTATTTGGCAGCGAAATGGCGATCCGCGCCTGCCTGACTGATTTGCTGTGGCAAATTTGGCAGCTAGACAACGCCAATACGCTGCTGACGGAAGAGGCGCTAACGCCGGGCGCGCTGGCACAGGTAGCGCTGTCGGTACAGGAGAATTTTAGCCGCTATCATATCCGCATGACCGATGAGGGAGAGCAATTTATCTGCCTTTACTGCGCGGTTGCGGTGCGTAGAATCAGCGAAGGCTATCCGCTTTCCGGCTTTAAAGCCGATGAAGTAGAGCCATCGGTGCGGGATGCCGCCTATGCCATTGCGGGCGTCATTCAGGATATGGCCGGGAAACCGATTTCAAAATCGGAGAAAAACTGGCTGTGCGTGCATATCGCCGCGCGTCAAATTCAGGAAGTAGCACCCAGTGCGATAAATGCGGATGACGATGAGGCGCTGGTGGAGTACATCCTGAACTATATCAATACCCACTATAACTACAACTTATTGACCGATGAACAACTGCGGGCGGATCTGCTGACCCATATTAAAACGATGATTACCCGGGTTCGCTATCAAATTAATTTGCCCAATCCGCTGCTCGACAATATCAAACAGCATTATCCACTGGCCTGGGATATGACGCTGGCCGCCGTTTCAAGCTGGGGTAAATATACGCCGTACACCATTAATGAAAATGAAGTGGGATTTCTGGTGTTGCACATCGGCGTGGGGCTGGAGCGCCATTACAATATTGGTTATCAGCGTCAGCCGCACGTGGTGCTGGTGTGCGACACCGGTAACTCGACGGTGCGAATGATACAGGCAATGCTGCTGCGCAAATATCCTCAGCTTGAAGTTACCCGCATTATCTCCCTGCGCGACTATGAACAACTGACGAGCGTAGAAGAAGATTTTGTGATTTCAACGGCGCGGGTGTCTGAAAAAGATAAACCGGTGGTTATCATGTCTCCGTTTCCAACGGAGTATCAGCTGGAGCAAATCGGGCGCCTGGTGTTGGTGGATCGCACGCGCCCGTGGATGCTGGAAAAGTACTTCGATGCCCAGCATTTTCGCATCATCAACCAGCCAATAACCCAGGAAGCGCTATTTAGTGAACTGTGCGCGCAGCTTAAAGCCGAAGGCTACGTGGATGACGCCTTTTTACCTTCCGTCGTGGAGCGCGAAGCCATCGTCAGCACCATGCTGGGTGAAGGCATTGCGCTGCCTCACTCGCTGGGGTTGCTGGCACAGCGCACGGTGGTTTACACCGTACTTGCGCCGCAGGGCATTGCCTGGGGCGACGAAATTGCGCACGTCATTTTCCTGCTGGCGATCAGTAAAAGCGAGTATGAAGAGGCGATTGCTATCTACGATCTGTTCGTTACCTTTTTACGTGAGCGAGCCACCGCGCGCCTGCGCGACTGCCGCGATTTTGCGGAGTTTAAAACGGTGGCGATGGACTCTCTGAGCCGCTTTTAGACACCGACGCGACGCGCCTTGCATTAATGAACGCCAAAAAGCCCGTTAGCAGGAAAACGCTGCGAGTGGGGCAGGGAAACGTTACGCCCTCTGTCGGGATTGCTAAATTCGCGAAGCCGTGAACTGACCGGAGAAAGGCTATCTCCGGCCGGTATTTTATCGCGCGGCGCCAGGGACAGAGCGGCGGGCAGGGCGCTGCGGGTTGATTAATCTAACAGCATCTCTCGCGCCTGCATGGCCAGTTCAAACGAGCGCAGGCGCGCTTCATCATCGAATATTTGCCCGTTGACCATAATCTCGTCGGCGGCGGTTTCATTCAGCACCGCCTGCAGGCCGTGCGCGATTTGTACTTTATCACCCACCAGCGACATGCTCAGCGCTTGCTCAACGCCATACTGTTCGGCATGGCTCCAGATATCGGCCATATTGCCGCACGGCGGCGGCAGCTGATTATTTTCCCCTCGGCGCAGCTTAACGAAGGCCTGCTGCATTGAGGTAAACAAATACTCAGCTTCACGGCAGGTATCCGCGGCGACAATATTGATACACACCGTGGCATAGGGTTTTTCGAGACGCTCGGAAGGGCGGAACTGGCTGCGATACATCGCCAGCGCCTGAAGTAGCATATCCGGAGCAAAGTGCGAGGCAAAGGCGAAGGGTAAACCCATTTGCGCGGCTAGTTGAGCGCTATACAGGCTTGATCCCAACAGCCAGACGGGAACCCGCGCGCCGTAACCCGGCACCGGGCGCACCGCAGGCTGGGGATCCAGGGCATCGAACCATTCCACCAGCTGTGCGACATCATGCGGAAAATTGTCCGCTTCCGGCTGATGCATGTGCCGGCGTAGCGCCATCATGGTGCGGCGATCGCTGCCTGGCGCACGGCCAATGCCCAGATCGATACGCCCCGGATACAGCGCTTCCAGGGTACCAAACTGTTCGGCGATAATAAGCGGCGCGTGGTTGGGTAACATGATACCACCTGCGCCGAGGCGCAGCGTTTGCGTATGAGCGGCTAAATGGCCGATAAGCACAGACGTCGCCGCGCTGGCAATTCCCGTCATGTTGTGGTGCTCCGCCAGCCAGTAGCGGTGATAACCGAGTTTTTCCGCCCGCTGCGCCAAATCGCGCGAGCGCTGAAAGGCGTGCTGTACGTCAGCGTTTTGCGGGATCGGGGCGAGATCCAGCACGGAAAAGGGAATGGCGGTGGTGTTAGGCATAGTGGCTCCCTGTGGATTCAACCGAGTCATTTTTCCAGGCTCGCCTGGCAGAATAGACCATAGTGCATGAAATGGCAGGGAATAACGTTAACAGGGCGAGCCTTTACGCTTCAGCCTTCAAGCGCCCGGCGCAGTCATTTTCCTTTAGCGCACCGGGCGATGCGCGTTAGAAAAAATTATGCGCCGGGCGTAACAATACGCTGATATCGACAGAGAAAGTGCCCGTGAGAGATAGGGCGCTTTCCCGCAGATTACGCCTGCTGCAGCTCCAGCCCCGGCACGCGCCGCCAGTAGCCATTACATTCCGACTGAGCGGTGAGCGGTAGCGGAGCCTGACCGGCCTCATTGGCGCGAAATGCGTCAATAACGGCCAGGCTCTCTTTCCCCTGCGGCGAAATGCGAACGATATCCACCAGCCCCTGCATTGAAGTTAATTCATTGCCCAAATTGTAAATGTAGCCGCTCATGGTCTGAACGCCGTTGAGGGTAAAAACTTGCTGCTGTTCCTGAGAGCGCATAGGGCGCCCGTTGGGATAGTTGATGCAGCAGGTTTCGCATTCATCCTTGGCCCGATTTTCCGAGCGTGCGGTAAAACAGCGCGCGGAGTAGGCCAGCGGTAGGTGCCCATAGCTGAAGACTTCCACCTCAAATTGATTGCGGATGCCTAATTCATCGCACTGTGCGAGCATATTGGCCAGCCAGTCGCGAGATAATTCTACCGGCATGCACCAGCGCGTCATTCCCTGTTTGAGCAACAGGCGCAGCGTCACTGCGTTATAACAATTTAGCGCGGGGCCGGCGACAAAGGGTAGGTGGCGTTCGGCGGCCATATTCACGACGCCAAGATCGTTCGCTTCAATCAAAAACTCACCGTTTTCAACATAGCGCTTTAGCTCGCCGAGCTCCGAAGATGCCTGCACCAGCGCCAGCGTGGAAAGGGCTACCTGCTTACCGGCCGCCGCCAGCGCTGCGGCCATTTCCAGCCAGTCGCCGGTTTTTGTCGCACGACGCTTGCTGCACACAGTTTCGCCCAGATAGATAATGTCGGCGCTGCTGCGCGCTGCGGCGCTATAGAAATCGGATAGCGTCTCTTTCGACCAGTACCAGAGCACCGGCCCCATAGAGTATTTCATGAGATCTCCTACTGCCATTTTCGGTGATATGCGCCAAGAGTTGTTTGGGTGCCTTCAGCCATAGCGCCAAGCGCTTCCATCCAGGCCGGCTGTGGCGTAAAGCGCTGGGGATCGGCAATACAGCGATCGATAGCCTGGCGCCAGACTTTTGCAACCTGGCTTACATAAGCCGGGCTGCGCTGGCGCCCTTCAATTTTTACCGAAGCAATGCCGGCGTTAAGAAGCTCCGGCAGCAGTTCCAGCGTGTTCAGGCTGGTGGGTTCTTCCAGCGCATGATAGGGCGTGTCGTCCACCAGATAGCGACCTTTACATAGCGTGGGGTAGCCTGCATTCTCCCCTTCTCGGTAGCGATCGATAAGCACATCATTCAGGCGTGATTCCAGACCATCACCCGTTTGCTGCCAGCGCACAAAGCGCGCCGGGGAGCAGGCGCCGACGGTATTCGGCGACTCACCGGTAAGATAAGATGACAGATAGCAGCGCCCTTCCGCCATAATGCACAGGCTGCCGAAAGCGAATACTTCCAGCGGAACCGGCGTGACGCGCGCCAGTTGCTTCACCTGATGAATCGATAACACGCGCGGCAGCACAACGCGCGCGACGTCAAAATGATTTTTATAGAAACGAATGGCTTCTTCATTGGTGGTAGAGGCCTGCACGGAAACGTGGCGCTCCAGATTAGGGTAACGTTCTGCCGCGTATTCCAGCATGGCGAGATCGGCAAGAATTAACGCATCGGCGCCCAGTTGCGCAGCCATATCGACGGCGCGCTGCCAGCGCGCATAGCCATCCGGGTGTGCGAAGGTGTTAATCGCAATATGCAATTTACGGCGATGCTGATGCACGAAGCTAACGGCTTCCTGCAGGCGCTTTTCGTTGAAGTTCAGGCCGGCAAAATGGCGGGCGTTGGTATCGTCTTTCAGGCCGATATATACCGCATCAGCGCCGTTTTCAATGGCCGCCTTTAACGCCGGAAGATTTCCGGCAGGGCAAAGCAATTCCATAATGTATCCTGAATTCTCGGGAAGGGTGTGCGCCGTAGCGCGGCGCGAAATTGTTAATGAAGCGTGATTTTAGTTAACCATTCGTCTGTACTTTTTGATTTAAGGCAGTTAATCGCGTATTGGTGTTACTCATGGCACTGGAAGCGTAATTGTTGATTTGAACTGCTATGCCTGCCGCATGATATGGCACAATAGCGGCACTAATTTTCTCAAGGAGTAAAGCCCGTGTTGGATAAACTGCGTTCTCGTCTGGTGCGTACAGGGCCGTCGCTGATAAAAACCCCGGTGCGCCTTACCCCCTTTGGGATCAAGCGTCAGTTACTGGAGCAAGTATTGGGATGGCAGTTTCGTCAGGCTCTGGAAGATGGCGAACTGGACTTTCTGGAAGGACACTGGCTGCATATCGATGTCCGTGATATTGGGTTAAGTTGGTTCACCTCCGTACAAAATAACCGGCTGGTAGTGTGCGAATCGGCGCAGGCGGATGTCAGCTTCAGCGCTGATGCCAACGATCTACTGCTTATCGCCGCGCGTAAACAGGATCCCGATACGCTTTTTTTCCAGCGTCGCCTGGTTATCGAGGGTGATACGGAATTGGGGCTATATGTAAAAAACCTGATGGATGCTATCGATCTGGATACCATGCCCGCACCGCTGCGCGCGCTGTTGATGCAGCTTGCGGGTTTTGTCGAGGCGGGCCTTAAAACAGCGCCCGACAGACATCAAACCTCGGTAGGTGAGATATGCTGATTCGTGTGGAAATTCCTATTGATGCGCCCGGCATTGACGCTTTGCTGCGCCGGGCGTTTAACCGCGTCGATGAAGCGCAGTTAATTCATGACTTGCGCGAAGACGGTCAGTTAACGCTGGGCGCTGTCGCAACGGACGACGAAGGGCAAATTATCGGCTATGTCGCATTTAGCCCCGTGAGCGTTGCGGGTGAAGACCGACAGTGGGTGGGCTTAGCGCCGCTGGCAGTTGATGAACGCTGGCGGGGGCAGGGCATCGGTCGTCAGCTTGTTTACGACGGCCTGGATTCATTAAATGAATTTGGCTACGGCGCGGTGGTAGTCCTTGGCGACCCTGCGCTATACGCCCGGCTCGGGTTCGAACCCGCATTGCGCTATGGTTTAAGCTGTCGCTGGCCCGATTGTGAAACGCGTTTTCAGGTGCATCGTCTGGCGGATGATGCACTGGAAGGTGTAAGCGGCCGGGTAGAATACGCTGAACATTTTAACCGCTTTTAACCGCTGCCAGCACGGCGCTGAAGTATTTTTCATCGGCGATTAGTCGCTCTTTTTGCACGCGAGTGAGCTGCTTAATACGATATTCCACGCGCAGCGCCAGTGCGCGATCGCCAATCGGGTGAGAGAATACCAGGCGTAGCATGCCCTGACCGCGCAGCGCTTTAGCGCCTTTTCCGGTTTGGTGCTCCCGTAGCCGACGCGCAACGTCGGTGGTAATACCGGTATATAGCCGGTTGCCTGCGGTGTGAAGGATATAGAGAGACCAGTTGGACATAACAAAGAGAGCGGCCAGTGTGTGAAAACGGTACTTTATCACACTTGCTTTTTATGGGGCTGCCCGAGCGTTGTCGTCGACATTGAATAGCGAGCCGCTACGATGGATACCTTAAACCGTATTAGTCGCTGGCTAAAACGCCAGCATGTCGTCACCTACTGCGTTACGCAGGATAATACGCCGTGGTGCGCGAATGCGTTTTACCTCTACGATGCGCAGAGCGTCGCTTTTTATTTCCTCAGCGATCCCGGCACGCGGCATGGCAAAATGGCGGGGATACGGGCACCTGCCGCCGGCACGGTAAACGGGCAGCCGAAAACCATCGCATTAATTCGCGGCGTTCAGTTTAGCGGCGAACTACGTTTACTTAGCGGCAATGAAGCGGCAATGAGGCTTGCCGCCTGGTATCGCCGCTTTCCTGCGGCACGGGCGATGTCGGCGCCGGTGTGGGAACTGCGAATCGATGAGCTAAAATTTACCGATAACACGTTAGGCTTTGGTAAAAAGCTTATCTGGGCGCGGGTATCAGGAGAGTAGTTTTAGCATTTCCCGGTTAAACGCAGGTAAATCGTCCGGCGTGCGGCTAGTCACTATCTGCCCGTCATCGACCACTACTTCCCGGTCGTAAAAATCAACGCCCGCATTTTTCAAATCCACGGCAATTGCGTTTACAGATGTCATTTTTCGGTTACGAACCACGTCTGCGCTGATAAGTAACTGCGGGCCGTGACAGATGGCAAATACCGGTTTGTGAGCGTTAACCATTTCACGAGTGAACTCAACAAACCGCTCGTCGGCGCGCAGGCTGTCCGGTGAATGACCGCCCGGCAGTAGCAGCGCATCGAAATCTTCAGAGCGACTTTCATCAATAGCGGCGTCAATGGTCACGGTGGCCTTGCCCTGTTTCCCGGTAATGGTTTTTCCGCGTTCGGTGTCGATGGTGACAACCTCATGGCCCGCCTGGCGCAGTGCATCTGCGGGTGAAGTGAATTCACTATCTTCAAATTCATCGGTAATGAGTACGGCGACTTTCTTGCTCATGCGGCCTCCTTGAAAACTGAGCGAAAAGAGGAGAAAACTGGCGAAACGCCAGCGTTATGGCAAATACTTATTTCTGAATCGATAAGCCTGGCGCATTTTGCGATTTTTTCCAGACGGTAACTATCCATGGAGGCGATAATGAGTCGGATTTTATTGACCGGAGCAACGGGGTTAGTCGGCGGAGAATTGTTACGTTTGCTGCTGGAAGAACCGCGTGTTACACAGCTTATCGCGCCCACCCGACGCCCGTTACCACCGGCGCAGAAACTGGTGAATCCCTGCGACCCTCAACTTACCGATGCGCTTGGCCAAATTAATGAGCCTATCGATATTGTTTTTTGCTGTCTGGGAACAACGCGTCGCGAGGCGGGCAGTAAGCAGGAGTTTGTGCTGGCCGACTACAGTCTGGTGGTGGATACCGCACTGGTGGGGCAAAAATGGGGCGCGAAGCACATGCTGGTAGTCAGCGCGCTGGGAGCGAATCCACATTCGCCGTTTTTTTATAGCCGGGTTAAAGGCGAAATGGAGCAGGCGCTTATTGCCCAGGAGTGGCCGCGTTTGACCATAGTTCGGCCGTCAATGCTATTGGGGCATCGCGATAAGCGGCGCCTGAATGAGTCTCTGTTTGCGCCGCTATTCCGCCTGTTACCCGGTCGCTGGCATGCGATCCGGGCGCGTGACGTGGCGCTGGCGCTATTAACGCTCGCTTTTTCTGCCTCAGAGCGACCTGTAACTGTACTGCATTCCGGCGAGCTTCGACATATCGTACACGGGCGTGCATTAAATAAACGTGCGGTAAATAGATAGACGCTTAAGTTGCCCGGCCGCCAAAAAACTTTTACATACCCCCTGCAATTGCGCCGACATAAATCGGCGCCGTTTGGTTCCTCCCTGCCCGGGATAGGTTGTTGGAGGGGCTGTATTTTAATGTCGGGCCGTCTGATACAGGGAATGGCGGCCTGTTAATTTGCTAAACGTGGTTATTTGTATGAAAAAAATGATGAATGTTGCTGCGCTTGCCGCGCTGCTGGTATCCGGGTCCGCGCTGGCGATGGGTGTAACGCTGGAGCAGGGGAAAAACTGGACTAATATGGAAGCCGAAATGGGGAAAACCTCTAACGGTTTGTATGTTCAGGGTAACTGGTTGAAAAATACGGACAGCGGCGCACAGGCCGGTGGCGTTGGCGCGGGATATAATTTGGGGCTGGGGCCATTGACCGTTTCTGCCGGGGCGAAAGCGCTCTATTTAGGGCCAAAAAAAGGCGATAACGGCGTTGCGTTTCCCATTGGCGGCGGCCTCGCTTACAACTTCACCGATAGCATGGCCATTTTTGGCGAAGGTTATGCCGCGCCTGAAGGCTTAAATAATAGCGTTAAAAATTATGCTGAAGCGAACGCCGGGGTTAGTTGGGCGCCGATTCCTCTGGTGACGCTCAAGGCGGGTTATCGCTATGCGGGCGTAGATGGAAAAGACGGTCATCCGGGACATAATTTGTATGATGGGCTGTACATTTCCGGTGGCGTAGCGTTCTAAGCCCGCCGTTCGGTAGCAGGGTAAATATTATTGAGGGGAGCTATGCTCCCCTTTGTTTATTTAACGTCGGCGCTGATAGCTTCGGTGGCACGTAAATGACGGTTTTTGCTACTGCCGTAGCAGAGGGTTGTGAGGGGTACTCGCAGGCCGTGAAGCGGCGTGAGGATATCCGGCGCGGCGCTGATGGCTCCGGTGGTACGTAAATGACGGTTTTTGCTGTCTAATGCTGCCGTAGCAAAGGGTTGTGAGGGGTACTCGCAGGCCGTGAAGCGGCGTGATGATATCCGGCGCGGCGCTGATGCTCTGGTACGTAAATGGCGTTAAGGCTGCTCAGAGGGCTCGACGTTTGAGATAGATTGATGGGGCCGGTTTTCAGGCAGTATTTTCTGCGTTCTGTGCGCACAGCATAAGCAACGCCCCGCCTTCACAGAAAGCGGAGCATTACCGGAACACTATGCTGCCTGGCGGTTAGAACGTTTTCCACTCGCTCTCTTTATCCTTCGCCTTTGGCGAGGTCAGAACAGGAGGACGGTTTTGCACTTCGGCTGGCGTGGTTAATACGGCTACCGGCGCTGGCTCGTCAACATTGAAGATAGCCACAGAAGCGGCAAGTTCATTCGCCTGAGTGCTCAACGTGCGCGTATTAAGGGCTGACGATTCTACCAGCGCGGAATTCTGCTGGGTCATCGCATCCATTTGATTAATCGCGACGGCAATTTGTGTGATTCCGGTATTCTGTTCCTCAGAAGCAGTAGTAATCTCCTGCATAATATTACTCACACGATCGACCGACGTCACAATGCCATCCATAGTGTTTCCGGCATTGACCACCAGCGTGGAACCGTGGCTGATATTTCTGACGGCGTCGTTAATTAGCGCCTGAATTTCTTTTGCAGCATCGCCGCTGCGAGAGGCCAGGTTTCGCACTTCAGCGGCAACCACGGCGAAACCGCGCCCCTGTTCACCGGCGCGTGCGGCTTCTACGGCAGCGTTAAGAGCCAGGATATTGGTTTGACTGGCGATCCCATTAATGACGCTCGTGATATCAGAAACTTTTTGCGTACTTTCTTCTATATGACGCATCGTCACAGCGACATCCTGCATCACTTCGGCTCCTTTGCTGGCGGTGTCTTTCGCCGAGAAGGCCAGCTGATTGGCGCGCTGAGCGTTTTCCGTATTATTGGCAACAGTGGTTTTGATCTCTTCCATACTGGCGGCAGTTTCCTGCAGCGCGCTGGCTTGCTCCTCGGTACGCGAGGCTAAATCAGTATTTCCGTCTGCGATTTCGCTTGATTACGCATCAATAATATTGGCATTGCGCTTAATAGCGGCAATCGTGGTATTTAATTCCTGGGCGACGTTGTTAAGCGCCAGCGTCATTTCACCAATTTCATCGTTGCGCTGCTGCGTCATTTTTACTGTAAAATCGCCGCGACTCATGGCCTGCAATACTTTATTTATTGCAAAGATACGTGAGGTAATGGTGTTTTTGATAACCAGGCTGGAAACAAAAATCAGCCCGCATGACAGCGCCAAAATAATGGCGATCAAAATATTCTTTTGAAGGTTAAATTGCTGTAAATAGGTGGCACTCCCCGCAACGTCATATTCCACAATTAATCCGGTAAAATCGGAAACCAGCTTCTCCAAATTTGCGACGGCTCCCGTGGCATTCTCACCGCGCTGTATTTCTGCTATTGCCTGTTCCAGCCCTAATTTTAGCTGTTTTGTTTTTTCAACGCCGGCAGCGGTTGTTATCGGAGCGACCTCCATGAATCTGGCGAAACTGGCATTCGCCTGATCGATATGCAATGTGGGATCTTTTTCTTGTTTTAATTCTATTTCTTTAAGGATAAATACGGTATCTGACAAAGATTTATATTGATAAAACCCTTTAATAAGACCATCCATATTTCCTGAAATAGTATGCATCGAGATGAAGGATGATACGGCGAACATCAGGATGAAAATGAAATAAATGAAATTAATGGAAAGCAAAATTCTTTTAATGGTGAACTTCTTCATACTTGATGCATGCTCCGACGTATAACGTTAACTACGATGTGGTTATATCGGACTATTCCTGCAAAACATTAATAAAACTTTATCTATGAAGGGTGTCATACGAGTGCGAAGTGGGGCGTTATTTTGTTGTTGTTGTTGAATATGTATTTGAAATTAAAGTATTTTTATTTATATATATTTTAGTGATATATAAAAAAGCACTTTATGATAATATCGGAATAAGCAGTCATGCTGGCTAGTTTATTAGGTTGATAATTTACCTGGAAATCTTTTTAAATTTTATCCTTTTCAAAGAATTACTGATAATTTTCGTTTCTTTTCGTTCAGGCGTCACTGGTGAAATTTCTTTGCGTTTTTTTATTACGACGCGGGGATGGCCGCGATTACCTAAATATTTATGTCACTAACACCGGTCACTTTTGCGCAAGGCATGAGAGTGTGGTGGTTAAAGATGCTCCGTAAGTCGCACAGATTGTTCCAGCCAGAGGGGCGATAATACCCGGTTACGCAGCCGTTGACGCCAAGTTATCCGCACTTCTGGCCATACATTGCTATTCAGAATTTGGCGCGCTGTGCCGATAAGTCAGATAGCTATTTTTAGATTGAGGTTCAGATGGATAATTTTAATAAAGATATTGATGACAGAGCTAATTTAACCAACTCGAACCGCTTCGAATTGCTATTGTTCCGTTTGGGAAAATCTGAGCTTGATGATAAACAGGAACTCTTTGGAATTAATGTTTTTAAGCTTCGTGAAATTCTGCCAATGAAAGAGTTCACGAAACCTGCAGGAATGAAATCTCCTCTGTTGGGCGTTATTAATATTCGCGATCAGGTCATGCCCGTTATCGACCTGCCGGCCGTAATGGGCTACAAACCCACCACGGACTTAAATATATTACTGATTACGGAGTTTGCACGCAGCGTGCAGGCTTTTGCCATTGAGTCCGTGGAAAACATTACGCGCCTGGACTGGAAGCAAGTGCATACGGCGGAAAAAGCGGTCAATAGCAATTACATCACCAGCATCGCCTGCCTGGATGAGAACGCCGATACCAACAATTTGACGATGGTACTGGATGTGGAACAAATCCTGTATGATATTTCATCTCCGCAGCATGATTTACGGACCAATGATTTACCTTCCGGTCACGTTAATGTTCGCCCTGGCACAACGGCGATTGTGGCTGAAGATTCCCGGGTTGCCCGCAGCATGCTGGAAAATATGTTGAATAACCTACAAATTCCCCACCAAATGTGCACCACCGGGCAGGAAGCATGGGTGAAGATCCAGGATCTTGCCAGCGAAGCGGAAAGCGAAGGTGTGCCGATAAACCATAAAATTTCGTTTATTCTCACGGATTTGGAAATGCCGGAAATGGACGGATTTACGTTAACTCGTCTGGTGAAGAGCAATGAAAAGCTGCGACGGCTTCCCGTTGTAATCCATTCTTCATTATCCGGAAGTGCTAATGAAGCGCACGTTCAAAAAGTCGAGGCGGATGGTTATGTCGCTAAATTTGAGGCTAACGAACTGTCATCCATGATTAACCAAGTGTTAAATAAAGTTTCCTGATACGTCTACTTCCAGCGATCCTGTGGTTCTTTTGCTAATCAATTGCTCGCGTGCCCCGCAGCGGGAGGAATCACTGGATTGCAGCAATGACTGTTTGCCCAACGCGCGTTAGCGCCGCTGGATGACGGAGCGTTCAATCAATAGCGCCAGATTGATTTCTTTAAATCGCATGATAAGGGGGCCTGAGTAAACCTGAGTGACGGAAAAATGAATGCATTAGTGCTGGAGTAAAATATCCTCTTCTCAGGCATAGACGATAAACCCCCAACTCCGTCGCTGGCGTTATAAACCTTTTAAAAAATTCACGGTCAGCCCTGTGGGGCATTAAATCTTAAGACAATAAGTCAGAACCACAGGCCAATGATAACTACGTCTGCCGACCGTCGTTTTTACTGCTATCTCTAAACCTAAACCATCTCCTGGGAGGTGGCGATGGATCCTGTGGGGCTGTAGCATGAAGAATGCCTGTACTAAGTAACGCCTTGGTATTTCACTAGTAAATTAATGAGTTAATAGCAGGGGCAGATATAAATTCGCGTCCTACGCATTTTATCGCTGTCAGTATCATCTCGTATGGGTCACCGCAGTGCAGATACAAAATGCTCAAAGGCAACCTCGGTAAAGAGTTTTACCTTAGCATCAATATTTACGGCAATATGCAAAGTAGTTGTGCTAAATGTGCAGTTAGATCATATATGTCTGATAGTAAGAGTGGAGCGCCGCCCGGCTTAAATGTCTCGGAACTAGTAGGATTTGTGAAAGAACGAACAGCGATTGGATTATTTGCGACATTTCCTTATCTCAGAAAGCACAAACTTTGGGGGCAATTACTTTTGGCCAGCTGGGTATAGTGTGGACTCGGCAGGCACAAACGAAGAAATAATTCGCAGCTATGCGCGACGCCAGGACGGAATGGCGAAAGAGGAAGAGAAAAGGTAAATGCGGCCAGCATTAGAAGGGCGTATTTAAGCCCCCTAAAGGGGCTTATACTGAACGCCAGACGCGAATAAAATGTTCACAATACGCGAGTTTTACGCCTCTGCCATTGCCTGCGCACATGGAAAGCAACGTTATTTCAAATAGGTGAATGCCGTAGTAACGTGCTTCACGCCGCTGACGCGGCTGGCGATTTCAGCCGCTGCTTTACCTTCTCTTTCGGTCACCAGGCCCAGTAGAAAAACTTCGCTGTTTTCAGTCGTTACCTTCACGCGCGACGATTTCACCTGGTCGCTGGTCAACAGTTGGGAGCGCACCTTAGTGGTAATCCAGGTATCGGAAGACGCCGTGCCCATCGTGACCGGCTGCCCCTGGCGGATCTCGTTATAGACTTCACGCGCGCCGTCAACGCCCATAGCGATTTGTTTTGCCTGGGCTGAGAGTGCCGAAGAAGGAGCCTGCCCGGTAAGCAGAACTTTACCCTGCCAGGCGGTAACGCTGACGCGCGCCTCTTTTTTCAGTTGCTCATCTTTGGCCAGCGCGTTGCTCACGCGCAGTTCCAGCGTACCGTCATCTACCTGGGTACCCACAGTGCGGGGGTCGGTGGCCGTTTTGGTGGCAACGGCGGCGCTGCCGGCGACAACAGCGCCGACACAGCCTTGCAGTAATAATGCAGCCAACAGGACTGCCAGTGGCGTCATCGCCTTCATGGTTGCTCCTTTCATTATCCTGGTATTGGAAAAAGCGTATTATCAATCAGATCGCACAGACAGTTGACCGTAAGCATGTGGACCTCCTGAATGCGGGCGCCGCGATGGGCGGGAATGCGAATTTCCACATCCTGGGGCCCCAGCAGCCCGGCCAGCTCGCCGCCGTCATAGCCGGTGAGCGCAACAATGGTCATGTCCCGGGTAACGGCAGCTTCTACCGCTTTAACAATATCCCGGCTATTGCCGCTGGTCGAGATAGCCAGCAGCACATCGCCGGCGTGGCCCAAAGCCCGTACCTGTTTGGCGTACATTTCTTCATGCAGCCTGTCATTCCCGATAGCGGTTAGCACGACATTATCTGCATTCAAGGCGATAGCCGGCAGGCCCGGACGCTCGGTTTCAAAGCGATTGATCATGCTGGCGGCAAAATGCTGCGCGTTCGCCGCAGAAGCCCCGTTGCCGCAGCACAGAATTTTATTGCCGTTCAGTAAGGACTGCACCAGCGTATCCGCAGCGCGCGCGATGGCGTCTGGCAGCGCCTCGGCGGCGGCTATCTGAGTTTGAATGCTTTCCGTAAAGCAGGCTTTGATTCGTTCGAGCACGATTATCCTTTCACTGAATTGCAAAATTATTCATTAAGGGAAAAGGCATCTATTATCCACTCAGCCTCATTGCCGGTGAAGGCTACCACATCGCATCGACAATCCACAGTATCAAAACTCCCATTGTGGCCGGCGAGCCAACGCTGGGCCGCGCGTAATATTTTACGCTGCTTGCTGTAGGTAATAGAGGCCGCCGCCGCGCCGTAGCGCGCATTATTGCGATAACGGACTTCAACAAAAACGATAATCTCACCGTGCGACATAATGAGATCGATTTCGCCGGAGGGAAAGCGCACGTTAGCGGCGATAAAACGCAGGCCTTTTTTTTCCAGCCAGCGGCGGGCCAGCATTTCATAATGCCGGCCTCGCCCCTGCGGCGTTACATCACGGGAACTACCTGGCCCTGCTGGTATTTCAGCCATGACATTTTCCGGCTAATGACGCAGTCGGGAGATGCCGTGAGCGTGCCGGTATTACCGCTAATTTGATAGCCCGGCTCCTGACGCATCTGCGTAAAGTGGCTCGCCAGCGCCCAGGCATCTACGCCCATCGCGTACAGTCTGGCCAGCGTATAATCATTGTGCGATGCCCCGAGCGCCTGCTGCATAAGCTGTGGGTTACCGCCTGCCAGCATCGGTATTTCACTGAACTGCAGCCCTTCCATTTCCAGACGGAAATCGGTACCGCCACTGCCCTGCGCGCTGCGCGAACTGGCATACAGTGCGGCACTCCCCCGGCTGCCTGCGCGCATTGCGATCATTGGCTTAATGAGCGCGATTTCCGCGCGCGTCGCCAAAATATAAACGGCGTCGACGCCGCCCTGATTTTGAGCGATAGCGTCAGGTGACTGCTGATCGAGGCCGTTATCGGCGCTTTGAGCAGGCATATCATTCACCGGCGTTCCGCTTAAGGCGATACCGCCGCCGTTAATACCCTGGCGTAGTTCATTTTCAGAACCGAATTTTTGCTGCAATACGGCTCCGCCGCCCTGGTCACGCCAGGCTTCGCTAAAGGCCTTAGTGACGCGATCGCCCAGCGCGCTGCGCGGTACCAGCAGCAGCGGCGCGCGATGCCCTTCCTGCCAGATATGTGCAGCGGCATCGCGTGCTTCATCCTCCGGGGAAAGTGCGAAGTAACAAACATTAGCGCGACCGCTAATGTGTTCCGGCTGATTCAGAGCCAGTACGTTAAGCGGCGTGCCGCTGCCTAACATGCCATCGACATTGTTCTTTAGCAGTGGACCGACGACGATAGATGCGCCTTCCTGTTGCGCTTTCGCTAATAGCTGTTCGATAGGCTGCGTGCTGGTATCGTAAACCGTAATTTGGGCCGCTGGTTTGGCCTGTGCGGCATCCGCAATCGGCGCTGCGGGCTGAGGTTGCGGCTGGGCAACGGTTTCCTGCGTGGCCGCGGCTTTTTGCTCACCGGTCAGCGCATCGGTATCGGCGCTGGATGGGCTGACGATATCGTCATTGGGCGTGGCCGCGCCGTCGTTGCTATCCGTACCGGCAGCGTTATCTATATCTGTCGCTTGTCCTTCCTGCGCAGGTGCGGCGGCTCCGCCGGCCGGTACCACCGGCACCACACCCATATTTTTCGCCGCTTCAAAACCCTGCTGGATAGCCCGGCCAAATACCGCCGCCTGGCCGTTTAGCGGCAGCATAAGTGCGATTTTGTCCGTTGAGGATGGCGTGAAATTCTGAATATTTTTCAGCGCAGTGGGCAGCATTTTTGCACCGGGATTATTCGGATAGCGAGTGCGCCAGTCGGTAATAGCGAATTTTAACTGCTGCGGCTCGCCGCGCTGGCTGCTCCAGGTTTGCTGGAGATCTATCCAACCCTGAAGGATATTTTCATCGGCGTTAATGACCAGTGCGTTAACCTGGGCAGGCGTCATGGTCGCCAGCGTGTTCCATGTGGCATCGATGTTTTTTTGCCTGTCGGCTGCGGGCAGAAGCGGCTCCTGCGCGATTAGCGCGCGCAGCAGCGCCAGCGAGGGTTTACCCTGGGCCGCGTTGATGCGGGCCTGCCAGTAACGCGCGCGCTGCTCGGGAGAAAGCGACTCGGGATCCAGTTTGCCAAGGCGGTCTTCAACGGTCACCGGATCGCGGTTAATAACGGCAAATTCGGCGCTGAGCAACAGCGCTTCTTGGTGCTGCGCCTGCGTTAACTGCCCGGGCAACTGACGATAAATTTCGTCGGCCTTCTGAATTTGCCCCTCTTTTAACAGCGCACGCACGGCGAGTAATTGCCAGGTGGTCTTGCTATCATCAGCGTTTTGCTGCATCTGCTGCAGGTAATACGCAGAGTTTGCCTGCATTTTACCCTGAAGCAGAGTGCCGCTCTTATCTGGCGGCTGCAGGCTACAGCCGGAGAAAATCAGCGCTGCCAGTAATACGGGCAAGCAGCGTCCGGCATTCGAACGAATAAATTTAGACGGTACCATACTGTATCCAGTGTTCTTTTTTACGCAGTTATCAATATTAAATCGGTAAAACGGATGAAACAATGAAACAACACGATTCAGCGGCTATTTTAAGTGGCGTGCTATATATTGTGCCAACGCCTATAGGAAATCTGGAAGATATTACGCAGCGTGCGCTTTCTGTATTGCAATCCGTTGACCTTATCGCCGCCGAGGATACCCGACATACCGGCCTGTTGCTCCAGCACTTTGCTATCAAAGCGCGCCTCTTTGCGCTTCACGATCATAATGAACAGCAAAAGGCGGAAACGCTACTGGCGAAACTGCGGGAAGGAGCGAGCATTGCGCTGGTATCCGATGCCGGAACCCCGCTGATTAACGACCCTGGTTACCATTTGGTTCGCGCCTGCCGCGAGGCGAACGTGCGCGTGGTCCCTCTGCCGGGGGCGTGCGCGGCCATAACCGCGCTTAGCGCCGCCGGTCTGCCATCAGATCGCTTTTGCTATGAGGGTTTTTTACCTGCGAAATCGAAGGGGCGGCGCGACGTGCTGAAGGCGCTGGAGCAGGAGCCTCGCACGCTTATTTTCTACGAATCCACTCACCGTTTGATTGAGAGCCTGGCGGATATGTGCGCCGTTTGGGGCGATGCCCGCTACGTGGTGCTGGCGCGTGAGCTGACAAAAACCTGGGAAACGATTTACGGCGCGCCCGTTGCCGCGCTGCTGGCTTGGGTGCAGGAGGATGAGAATCGGCGCAAAGGCGAGATGGTACTGATCGTTGAAGGCTACCGCGCCGAGGAGAATGCGCTGCCGCCGGAAGCGCTGCGGACGTTAACCCTATTGCAGGCGGAGCTGCCCTTAAAGAAAGCGGCGGCGCTGGCGGCTGAAATCCATGGCGTAAAGAAAAATGCGCTGTATAAGTATGCGCTCGAACACCAGGCGGAAAGCTAATTTGCACTGAAAGCGCCGGGTGACAGCCACGCCGAAACCCTCTATACTCTCGCGCTGAAGCTGACCAGACAGTCGCTGCTTCGTCGTCGTCCCTTCGGGGAGACGGGCGGAGTGGAGGAAAGTCCGGGCTCCATAGGGCAGGGTGCCAGGTAACGCCTGGGGGGCGTAAGCCTACGACCAGTGCAACAGAGAGCAAACCGCCGATGGCTCGCTTGCGGGCACAGGTAAGGGTGAAAGGGTGCGGTAAGAGCGCACCGCGCGGCTGGCAACAGTCCGTGGCACGGTAAACTCCACCCGGAGCAAGGCCAAATAGGGGTTCACATGGTACGGCCCGTACTGAACCCGGGTAGGCTGCTTGAGCCAGTGAGCGATTGCTGGCCCAGATGAATGACTGTCCACGACAGAACCCGGCTTATCGGTCAGCTTCAACTCATTAAAAAACCCGCTGCGGCGGGTTTTTGCT
>CALYPF010000021.1 GCA_945271245.1 uncultured Enterobacteriaceae bacterium
GGATCAGTTTTCAACCGCTGGGGTGGATCAGTTTTGCACCGTTGGTAACAGCTCCCCAATAAAACAATCGTGGTCTTGGTTTATCACGCGTCATCACCTGCGAACACATAGCTTTCGCTTTAACAGTCCGGCTGCCACCAACTTCAGCGGTAATTTGGCTTAAAAAAGCTTCATCGCTAGCAAAACGTGGGTTTTTACGCTTTTCAGCCAATTCTGCACCGTAATGGTCAATGATTTCTTGTGCTAATTGGCGAGCCGTAAACTGCTTATCGGGATTCGCTTGTAACATGTTGATTATCATCTGGGGACGACTTGTCATATGCCTTCCTGCTTTTGTACACACGGCTTTGCGTATCAGCTGTTAAGCAATGCGTGATTACAGCTCCTGTGAATGGGCTTAGTTTACCTTTCAGAGTTAAAGACATAAAGTGCCGATTCCCGGATTGTGCTTGCCGCCTCAGCCATGCTCCAGCGCTTATATCGTTCCAAAACCAGCCCATCATGATGGTAACTGCCTGTTCCCCCTGCGCTCACCACCATGGCTCTTTACCGCAGCAGTTGGGGTGGTTTGAAAGCGCCTTCCGACAACAGCTTTCGGTGGGTCTGCCACCATCTCTTCACAAGCTTATACACATCCGTTGCTGCGCTTACTTTGTGTGCCTGCGGCACACCGTGATCTTTCCCTGTGGCTGTCCTTCAAATATCGTCAGTGCTGACGCTTCTTCCTGAACACAGCAAGGTCAGTCACATTATGATACTGCTGACCCACATGCTCCACCGGAGTGCGATCCATCAAACTCCTGACGAATGCAATGTTTGCATCCCGAATCGCATTCAATGCTTCGGTCATTGCAGCATTACTCCTGCCAGCAAAAGTAACGAGCCAGTATTCCAGCATTTTCTCGCTGGCTTTCCAGTATTCTGAGTCTCCTTTACGGCTACGAAGGGTATCATTCAGCCGGAGATCAAATTCAAGCGCAGTTTCTTCGTCATCCGGGAAGGAACCAACAGACTGATAAACATAGCGGTACTCCGCGCTCACCTGAGCAATGTGCGTCATCACACTCCGGTCGGTTTGTTGATAAAAGCGCAGCTCCCGGTGACATTCAAAATAGCGGTCAATTGAGCGCGTCATCTCTTCCGGTGTGATGAGGGACAAATCCGTGCCCACCCACTCAATACCATTGACCAGACGTTCATTCAGGCGCTCAACAAACCCGTTAACGTCGCCCTTACGAACCCGATGAATAACGTGAACCCAGCGGGTATTCAGCTCCATCGCTATCAGGCAGGTTGCCCTGCCGACTTTCACCGCATGCACCACCCACTGAAGCAGGCTGCCGTCGGCATTGCTCTCCTGCCGCCCGGCAACCGTATCACAGACCTCAGAAACAGGTTCAAAAAAACCTTCATCAAGTCCTTTTTTGTATTTCCCGTACAAATACTGCGCCGCAGCAGCCGAACAGTTCATGATTATCATTTTCGTTACGACGCCTCCCCTGTACTTTCAGATTTAATATCAATGCCATCGGGACTGATAAGCATATCGTTTTCGATGAGGTCACACCCGAAAATACCCTCATCCGCAGTCGCTGAACTGACATTTCGGGCATCTGACCTGTTAATGTTTTCTCTGTCTTTCAACCTGAAAGCCGCCCCGTCGGGCTGACTCAGTCCCATTCGCTCCTGTGTGGCTTTTGCTGCCCTCGCGATTTCCGCTACATCCAGTTTCTCCGGGAAGTTGATGGGCTTCGCGCAGGAAAGACAATATTTTCTGTGCTGACGTATCCGGTCACGTTGCTGATCCGTCAGCCCATGGTGCTGCATCACATCAAGCCAGCGACTGGCAGCCCGGCGCCAGAGACCAGCAGCCTCCAGCTTTTGTGCAACTTTATCCTCCACCATCATGTCTCACACTTGATATCCGTTTTTTTCTTTTGAAGGACCTCAGCCCCGGACTGGTTGCTCTGTGCTTTATCGCCGGGATCGTCCTGTGGGGAAGCTTCTCCTTTACGCCACGGGCACCAGACTCAGGATAAATGGCTCTTAACAGGCTGTCTTCATCAGGCTGCCACAACCGGGGCTTCGTCAGCCCCATTTTTCCGGCCTGGGCAAAAATGGCCTCCCGGGTACGGGCCGGCAGCAACGCTTTTATTTTATCAATCCCTTTACTGTAGTGCGCCTGCATTAACACCAGTTCCCTTTCCGTCCAGGGCCTGTTTTTCCACGTTCCAAGGTCAAATTTGACCACTGCCGCCCTCACCGCACTGACGCTTCTGCCCAGTCTGGCGGCAATTTCTTTTGTTGGCAGATTGCCGTAATGCTTTTCCAGAAAGGACTTATCTTCAAGGCTCCAGCTACTGCGACCAGTGAGCCCGGCAAGGGATGCCTGCTGGCAGATAGCCTTGCGTGAACGCCCGGGTAACAATGACATTACATACTCTATACCTTCTGTATAGTGGCTCCGGAGCAATGCCAGCTCCTCTTCCGACCAGGGTGGTGCCACGCCCCGAGACAGACCTAAAAGCTGAACAGTTCGGGCCACCCCATTGGCAGACCGGCCAAGCCGCTCCCCAATTTCACGGGCAGACAACTGACCATAGTGTTGTTCCACAAACGTAATTTCGGTGGCCGTCCACTGTGTCCTGTGATTACGGTGTCGCTGTGTTTTACCCACCTCGCCAGTTCCTCTTACATCACTCACGATGTTTTTCCTGCGCCAGCGTAGAGATTTGAGCCCGGAGGTGCTGCTCAGCCTGCTGAATCTGCTGCTGACGCTGCAGCGAATCTTCAGGGAGCAGCTTCAACTGCCGAAGCTGTTCTTCCACCGGCACGGTCTGCCGGAAGCTTGTCAGCATGCCAAAGACCTGCGATTTAAGTTCACTGACGGTAATGTATTTTCCTCTTTGACCATCTAGCGCATTCAGTTTATCGGCAAGTGCCTGAAGCTGTGTCATCCCTTCATGCCAGCCGTTAATTGTATCGACAGGAAGTACTGAGATATTAATCTGTTGCTGCCACTGCTGTGCCAGAGGTTTAGCCTGTTCCGGCCACAGCGCCTGAGCCTGTTCTGTGAGTTTTCGGCTGTAAGCAAGATTCCAGTCAGGAGTAAGCTTGTCCAGTCGGGCAATCTGCTGTTGTGTCTGTGCTATCACAGTTTGTGCTGACGGAGATTGCTGGCGCAACATATCCAGTTGTTCAGGAGTGAGAGGTACAGGTAATGGTGCCAGTGAGACTGCAAGATGGGTCAGTAGTGGATCAGTACGGTGAAGATACTGCCAGCCCCACACTGCGGCAGCGCTTATCACCAGCATGGTACACATCCCGGCAGCGAAAGATTTCCATTTTTTAACCGGCGCAGGCATTACTGCCAGCACCTCCACGTTCGGCTGCGGTTCCGGCTGCGCAACGTACACCCACTTCACTGCGCTCTCTGGCGTATCACCTCCAGTAAGGTCTCTCGCGGATGCTGTAGCCTCATTCATCACGGAGGCAGGCAACACAATACCAGGCTGAATGTTCGATCTGGTGCTGGTTGTGTTATCACTGTTTTCCAGCCGGACAGCACTGTTGTGCATCAGGGTACGCAACGTATCGAGCTGGCTGAGATGTTTTAGCTCCAAGCGCTGCAATACCTCTCCCAGACCTGTAAGTAGTTGCTCCGCACGGTACAACTGGCTAAGGTCACTGTAATTGAGCGGGAGCGAGCGCATCCGTTGCTGCAGACGCTGACTCAGACTGCTGAGGATTTCCATACGGGCATGGACTGGCTGCGGCCAGAGTGCGCCCCACTGATGACTTATCAAAGCCTCGAGTATCGTCAGCCCTTCATTGAGCCCGAATAAGCCGGAAAGTTGCATACGGGCCAGCGTGTACCAGGCTGCCGTCTGTAGCTCCACACCGTTCTGCTCAAACAGTGAGAGGCAGAGTTTTTCGACATAAAGCCAGTTCACGTCCGGGCGCGCCGGATGCGTCAGCTTACTCAGTTCATCACGCAGGGCGGCATAATCCGGTAGCATGCGCGGGTCGCCGCCGGTTTTTATTTTGCGGGGAGTCATGTCATTCATGGCCAGTTGTCCATCAGGCGTATCAGGATACTATTGAAGATTGTCGTTTATGCAGCTTCGCTTTCTGCATATTCAGAGGGGACGGGTACTGCAATACCCGCAACTATGGCAGAAGCGCCAGGATCAAACTAAAAAATGTACTTTCATCAAAACACTGCCCGGGACGGGATAAAGTACCAGGCGGAGTAAAGGTCCAGTCACTCACTGTACCTGACCGCATGAATAAACGCCCCAGTGGAGTCATGCGTTCTCTATCATGGAAAGTCGCCTCCACACACCCAGTCACGCCCTGACCGTACAAAAATACCGGCACAAACTTTACGGCCCGGTCGTCGACACGCAGGACAATGCCGGAAATGTCAAAAGCCCCGCCCTCCACCAGCAGGTCCGTGACGGATGCAGTGAACTCCTCCACACTCAGTCCGGTATTCACCAGCCACGTGTCCATCTGCTCCTGAAGCTGCGTTATTCTCAGGCGAAATTCTGCGATATCGGCCTGAGTCTTGCAGGCAAACGAGACCGGGGCAGACTGTCTGGCCTGCAGTTTTTTGAGGAACTGTGATTTTACTGACATGGTGTTCTCTGGCCTTACAGACGGGTTGTTGTGTCAAGATACTGCTGTTGCTTAAGATGTCGCAGGAGAACCCGCCCTTCCGGCACAAACTCGGTGCCATAGCGAACCAGTCCGATGCCCCTTAGTTCGGCATCGATGGCATAGCGCAGTTCCCCGGGGATGTGCTGATCGAGCAGTACGACATCAATGGATTTCAGGCGGGGCTCATATTTCAACAGAACCGCTGACAGTGCCGACATCAGTTTATGTGCGGTGCCGGGAAGCCCCTGCAGTATAGTGGTCATCTCCGGCAGACCGTAGTCCGGCAGATGTGCCAGCGTGCCGGCACGGCAGTTAAGGATCCGTTGCATATTATCCAGCACCGACAGGATGACCTGATTTTCTTCACTGATATGCTGAAGGTCGAGATCGCCAACAAAATTACCGTAAAGCATCTCGCATAATGAGGGCGAATTACGCGACATGAATCAATCTCCCTCATCTGGAGTCACAGCAAATACGCTGCCACCATCATCTCTTTCCAGCAGCGACCAACGGGCCGGGTGCTTCTTACCATGCTTATCTTCAAACTCCGGCATAATCTGCCCGTCGCGGGTTTGGGTGTACTGCGTCGTCCCGTTAACAATGGTGGCCCATCGACCTTCAAACTGAGATTTTTCACCACTCCAGCAGGTGATCCTGACCGGCTCCCAGGACTTACCTTCATCTTCTTTATCAAGCGCAGCACTGGCTCCATCGAAGCGAGCAAACCATGCCATGGAGGATTCTTCCTCAAACTGAAAATTTTCATGTTCTGAGTAGAAATGTAAGCTGTTATGCCCGTCCTGACGAATAGGTTTTATTATCTGATTCACTTTCGCCAGTAATGGCGGTAAAGCTTCTGTTTTAGTTTCTCCCAGTGCAGGCGGTAGCTTTCCGGCTTTAAGGATAAGCCCACCATTATAGGGCAACAGTTCAATCTCAGGTATGTTCTTCAGTCGGTGAGCCAGTTTCTCTGCACCACCAAGTTTTTCCAGCCAGAGATTGCCCAGAATGGTATACCAGCAAGGGCCCTTAAGTCCCTTCACTGCCTCACCGCCCTCCAGTGTCCCCAAAGAATCTACCATCACGCCCGGAAATCTCTGGGCAAGTTTGTATTCATACGGGAGCATCTGATGGAATTCTTCTGGAAGAATAAAAGATATCCCTGCATAACCACTTTCGACAGCAAAAGTATTACATAGCCAAATCAACCAGGACTGGTAACGATCTTTACCATCCGACTCTTTTAACAGTGATAGTGGAAATGTCAGCTTGATAACAGAACGATTATTATCGTTATGAAATATCCTTTTCCCCATAATGAGAATTTCATAATCAGGGGCATGATAGTCTTTCTCGGAGCTTCCCAAATACCATGAGAAAACCTCTTCTGGCGTTGAGTCCAGAATTTCTTGTCTTTTTTTCTGGTAATTATTTTCCGTAATCCCAACCCATTTTTTCTTATATACGGTTTTCTTCAGATGAGGCTTACATTCGCCAAAAAAGCGATCCACACACTCCACCATCTTCTGACGCACTTCTGGCAAATGGCCATCTTTAAAAAATACGGTGATTATCAGCCCGAGATTCACCGCCTGACTGCCGTCCTTATACTTCACGGACGCTTCCGGCAACCACTTCTCGATATAATGCAGTTCTAAATCATTCAGTTCCATTCTCATTCCTTATTGGGTTGCCAGCGTGCCGACCACTCCGGCTCCCAGTACTGCTGCCAGCGCTTCCCAGGCAGTTATCGCCAGACGAATAATCAGTAAAAACGCGGCCAACAGGGCTTCCGGGACACCTAACGTCACTATCAACACCCCCACACCTACTGCGACAAGCACCACACCAACCGTGACAGCCACATCCGTCAGTACCTGAACCCAGTCGACCTGTTTCAGCATATCCAGTGTCATATCGGTGGTTTTCTGGATTTTCAGCCACGCAGCCCGAAGCTGTTCATCCTTCCATGACGCTACTGCATGTCCTGTCTGACTGACCCACTGCCATGCCTGATACCCCTGAGAGTATACCCACTCGCCACTGTCGTTCAGCCAGCCTGCAGCCTGGCTGAGCTTTTGCTGCATCTCTTCTGACAGCGCATGCCAGCCAGCGGCGATATTGTTGACAGCCCCTTCACTGAGGTCTGCCACAGCTTTCCCGGCATATGTCCAGGGCTCAATTTTCGCCGGCACCGGGGTGGCAGGTGGACGTGGGGTGAAAATGGGTGGGTACAGGAACAGTGGCCAGTATTTCGCCCCACTGGTCTTCCAGGCTTTCATCGTCACATTGACGACCTGATCGCTCCACTGCTGCTCCTGCGGACGACAATCGTGGATCTCTAAAATAGTCATTTTAGTTTTTTTAAGGCCGACAATTATCATGTAATCATCGTACTGATCCTGACCAAGTTTGTCCCCAGGAAACTTCACCTCCACTAGGCGCTCCAGATTATCAGTGTGCATCTGCCCTTCCGTATCCGGCCCGGCAAGCCCCGGCCAGCGATCATTCATGTTTTTTACAATAATGACATCCGGACGACGGTAAATCCCCCGGCCTGACACAGGGAAGGGGTTGGTAGTGTGCCGCCTGCCAGCACCTTCTTCCAGTAACGTGCTGCTGAGAAACGGGCGTGGCGGAGTGGTGCGCATATCAAACGGGACTTCTGCTTTGTACCACCACCGGTAATCGCGCTTAATTTCATCGACCCGGATAAGCCCACTCAGCATCAATTGCTTGAGGCTCATCTGATAGCTTTTACCGTTGCGACGGATTTCTGCCGACAACCGAGGAAAACGCATCGCGTACTCTACTTTGATATGCAGATACTGGCGGCTGTTGGTTGTCGGTAAGCGCGACTGTTTCTCCACCATCTCAACGCCGGTTGTCGTACAGTCCCACGGCTGATTATTGGTCCCGGTGGGGATGTCAGCGCCCGGGGTATCGGGTAAATCAGGCAGTTCCATTACACATTCTCCCTGAATTCGGTTGTCAGTTGCTGTTGGTCGCCATCACCGATAAACCACATGGATTCTTCCGGCTGCGGCTTATCCGGTACGACATGCAAATCCACCGCTTCCTGTTCGCGGGTATAAACTGCAACAGTCCGGCCTTCTGCGTCACTGTACCCAGTAGCGTCCTGTCCGGACGGCGTTTTCAGACGATAAGGCATTCCTGCGAGAGGTTTGCCCTGCTCATCCTGCAGCTGGTAAACCGCAGAATAAATATGTGAGTTTCCCATGAGAGGAAACGAGATGTTCTGACTCGCCGGACGGAGCTTCTGCGTACGCTTGATGTTGCGGGTATAGGAGTGCGGCGTTCCGTACTCAATGCCACCCGCCTCTATCTTCACGTAGCTGCCACCGCCTATCAGCGTCACCTTCTTTTTGCCGGCAAACAGGATGTCGCTCATGCTGCTGATGCTGAGCTTCTGCGCCGCACTCATATGCAGCCCACCGTTCTGTGCCTGCACCTGTACCGGGCCCTGGTCGGCGATAAGACTCAGCTTACCGCCCTGTGCAAACAACCCGAGGGTCTGTCCTGCCAGCAGCGCGGTATTGCCCAGCGAACCGGTGCTGATGTCCCCACCGGCATTAATGCCGATATTGTCGGTTGCGGCCAATTGCAGATGTTCATCACTGGTAAAGGCCATGCCTTCCGGGGCCGTGAAGTGAATCACCTCGTTCAGCGGTTTCAGTCGTTCACTGAACATCGCTATCTGGCTGGCCACATCCGCTTCCAGCGCCAGTGCCTGTCGTTCGGCATCCGCCAGTTGAGCCAGACGCTGACGGCCCATTTCGATTTCTCTCAGGGCTTCATCCATGCTCAGCACATCGCCTTCGGCTTTGGGCTGACCCGTCGCCGTCACCAGCAGCCCTTTTGCCACACGGATGACACCGTATTCATCGGTACGCAGCTCAAACCCGGTGCCGCGAACGTCGTTCTGCGTGTCCACAATATGCCCCTGATTCAGGGCAGTGGCACCAAACGGCGTACTCAGTGCAATATGCTCGGCCTGGCGCTGGTCTTCCATTCGCAGTTCATTATCCCCGGCTGTGCGCAGGATGTTCTGGCTACGGTTGTCGCGGGTGACCACATCGGCATGCTCTGAGTCATGGAAGGCATGGGCGATATACGGGCGGTCCGGGTCACCACCGTCAAAGGCGATACCCACTTCCGTACCGGTGATAAGCGGGGTATGCCAGCCGTACGTATCCCCGGCATAGGGTTTGGCCTGGCGTACCCAGAGGTAGTTATAGCCGGGCTCTGCGTCTTCGCGGCTGAAATCCAGTTTCACCCGATAGCAGCCCTGGCTGTCCAGGTGCGCATACGGGTCATTCTTCTCTTCACTCTCCACGCGGGCCATCAGCGTCCCGGCAATCACCGGACGGGGCCCTGGCTCCGGCCGATAACAGAACTGCTCGCTGTAAGGCATTCCCCACAGGGAGACATGAAGACGGGTATCGCGGGCCGCGCGGAAGGTGGCAAGCGTTATCACCATCCCCTCTTTCAGCTCCGGTACCTCACTGTCACCGGTCTCCAGCACCATGCCCGGCGTCAGGTGGCTGGCGTTACTGAACAGGTGCAGGCGGATGGCCTTGTTCAGTTCACGTTCGTGATGAATACGGGCATAGAACGCCCCGCTTTCGGTTTCCGGTTCAGAGGAGGTGTCATCCCCGGCTTCGCGGTACGGGGCCGCATAACGGTAGTGTTCTCCAGTGGTGGCCGCCTCGTTTCTGACGCTGACGACGGCATTCATTGGCGTGCTGGCGGTGCGATAGTTGTAATCCTGGGTGGCCACGCGACCGGTCACCGTGTGGTGCCACACTCTGGCATCCCATACGGCTTCCACTGCACCGTCATGGAGAGCAGAAGGCTCACGGTAAGGCAGGCGTACATCAAACTGATACTGCAGCTGGCTGTCGCCAAAGGTCACCGTGTCCAGCCCGGTGGTGGTGTTCACCCCGGTGCGGAACCAGATACCGTCTTCGGCAAGGATGCGCTGGATAAACTGCAGGTCAGTCTCCCGCCACTGGGTAATAAGTTCCCTCGGTGGGTAGGTGCGTTCCAGCCGGAACGCAAAGTCTGAGCCCTCCAGCCCGTGGGCGCGCAGTATCTGCTCCACCAGTTCCGGCACGGAGACATTCTGGTACACCGCACAGCGGCGGGTATGGGCGAGCAGCGCCAGGCGCGAGGAGAGCGTCACCGCAAAATGCGTCTGGTCTGCGGTTTCTTTCAGGTACTTAAAGCCGGTAATGATACCCTGCACCACACGGCCAGAGCGCATGCTGAGCGTGGCATACTTCAGCATCACATCCTGACGGGCAATGCCCTGCTGCGCGGTGGTGAACTCAATGGTCCATTTGAACGGCGCATTCAGCGCCTCTCGACCGTGGAAGTTCAGTACATCGGGCTTCAGAGGACTGTCATTTATCTCAAGCGTATAGCGGGTCTGCCCGTCAAACAGGGCCAGCCAGTTATCCTGCAGGGTGTCCATGAACTTACTCCTTTACCGGCACCAGGGTCAGCCCGGTGCTGTTCAGCTGAATGGTACGCGGTTTATCCGGATCGAGGTCATCGCGGCTCAGCACCAGACGCCAGGTGTTGTTCTTTATGTCCGGACGGTTAAACAGCCCCACCACCGCCACATACTTAGCATCTTCGTCCATTGGCATATTGAGGGTCACGCTGCCTTTAGGCATCACCAGTAATGACTTGCTGGCGACGATGTCTTCTTTCAGTGTGGTGTCCGCATCGCGCAGCAGTTTCTGGTAATCGGCGGCATCCACCTTCTGGCGGTCTTTAAGCTGATACACCTGCACCATGGTGGCCAGCGGCGTCTGGCTTTCATCGGCATTGGCGGCAGCACGTGGCTCGAAGTCCAGGTGCAGCACCTTTATTTTTTTGTAGAAGATGGCCTTGGTTGCGCTGACGGTGCCGTCCGATACGGCCTGAGTCAGGCCACATGCGGTCAACAGGGAACAGAGCAGCATCAGTGCGACGCTGCGCGACAGGGAAGCGAAAGTCATTCGTGGAGTCCTTTTCAGCCTTCAGAAACAGGGGTGTGTTGAATGTGTCTGGTGTTGGGTATTGCGTTCCGGAATATCAGTCGAAACGGTAGCCACCGGGCTCTGCCGGTCGCAGGCTCTCACAGGTCAGCCCTTCATAAGTGCCCAGGCTCACGGTGAGGTGCGAGTGGGTTGCCGGACGGTCATGCTTCAGGCCAAGCACGCCGGTGCGGCCCAGCTGTACCCGACTTGCCTTACCCAGACGGGGTTCAGGCAGACAGCTTACCGGTACCGTGAGGCGAAGGCGTACATCGGAGCGATAACCCATGTACACCCGCAGCAGCACCATCATATCAGTGTGCAACTGACCGCCGGGCAACCAGCCCTGTGCCTCCTGGGGGTTGTCGGTTGCCAGCATCAGCAGGATACGGCTGCAGGCCTCTTTCCCTGTTTTGCCAAGTGTGGCGCGCTGTGACAGCGACACGCGGTTGTCTTTACCGAGCCCGCTGCGGCTCTCCACAGGAACTTTCACCGGGTCCGGGCTGATAACCGTGGTCCGGGTCTCCGGGGCCAGCAGACTCACCAGCTGGCGGATGCCTTCGGCGTTTCGGGTTGGCAACCGCATGGTCCCCAGTAGCGCCAGGAAGCGGGAGACCGGCGTGGCAATCTGCTCCGCCGTACCCGGGATACCCAGCCCAACCAGACCCAGCAGGCACTGAGAAGTCTCATCCACGCCGCCAGCTTCGAAGGTTGCCGGGTAAGCGTATTTGCGCCAGATACGGTAGTACTGGGTGTGGATACGGTGGCTGAAGATATCGAGAAACGCGGTGGTGGTCTCGTGTCCTTCCCGGCGCTGCGCAATATCATCGAGGTACGCCGTCGGCAGCGGGGAGTCTACCCCGTACAGTCCGAGGAAGGTGGTGCGCACCGTCGGCGACAGATCCGGGTGGTCCTCGTCGGTTTCGACCGCCTTCAGCTCACTGACCGGGAATCCCATCCCCGGCCACGGGCGAAAACGCACCGGGTCGGCGGACAGTTTCTCGGTACTGCCCAGTTTCGGCGCATCCGGGTTTCCCTGCTCCAGCAACTGACAGAAGCGGTAGAAATTAACCCGCCAGATGTCACCGGCAAGCCGCTCCGTCAGCCCGGAATGTGCTGGCTGTGATTCTCTTTCCATCGCAGTCGTTTCCCTGTCGGTTGCAGTACCAGCGTGAGCTGATTGAAGAGGTGCACATCGGCGTACAGTGCAAAGAAGCGGTGCAGCATTTCGCCAAACAGCGTGACATCCCCTTCCCCGGCAAAATTGTCGGCATTGAGGGTGATTTCAATGTCCACGCCGCGCAGCATAAAGCCCTTCTCAAAGCGACGAATAAGGGTGTGCTTCACGGCCACAATCGCCTCCAGGCGACGGCGGTTCATCTCGTCATCGGTCCAGTCGTACAGTGCCAGCGTCCCGCGCAGTACCTCCGGGTTATCCATCATGCTTAAGAAACTGGAGCCCAGATGGCTCATGACCCGCCAGTGGAAACGGTCACTGGCAGGCGGATAAAGCGGCAAAGTCGGCACCTTCAGGTTCATGACCCGAACCGGCACCTTGCCTGCCTTCACTACCCGGTCAAGCAGGGTGCTTTCCAGCGAGCGACGAGGCAGCTGGCCATTGGTGCCGGTGATGCGGATAGAGAGCGACTCCGGAGCCTGTGACAGTTGCTCCAGCTCGAACGACTTACCACCAAGGATAAGCCAGGTGTCATACAGCCCCGAGGGTCCACGCTTGACGCGGGTGTGGAAGTAACGCTCCGGCGCATCAAAGCGCATCATGCCCCCACGGTGACGGAAACTGGTGAACGGTACATACGGGTGTTTGCCGTTTTTCACCGCCCCGTGAATGGCATCCACACTGTAGATTTCCGTATGACCGTCCTGCACGCGCATCGGGCGCAGCAGGTATTCGTTCTGCAGCGGGTCAGGCGTCAGTGGGTCCGCTTCCAGTGAGAACAGGTTAATCACCGGCGCACAGTGCAGACGAAAGTTTTCCGTCTCAAATGGCAGGTCTGACGGCCAGCCGCCGTCGAGCACAATATCAGTTTCAAACCAGGTGGTTTTCTGACTCAGTCCGGCAAGCTCCAGGCCTCTGAGTTCCACAAACATAAATTTCTCGCGGAAGCTGAAATACTCCAGCAGCAACTGATAACCACTGAACGCAGAATCACCCTTTGGCCACAGGCGGTCGCTGTCGTCAAAGCCCATTGGTTTACACCAGCCGTCGAAGCGGACTCGTTCCGCGTGGGTTTCAGCGTGGCGGACATACATTGCCTGCACCCGACGTGTCAGCGCCAGGTGCAGGGCCGAGGCCACCGGACTGTCGGCATCAAGATAAATAGCCACCTTCTCGATACCGGCACTGGTCCAGTCCACTTTGTCCGGGCAGTCGAAACGCAGACGAATAGCAGCGCGTCCATCGGGCTCGGTCTGCAGACGGGCCTCACTCAGATGCAGCGGCTGCAGCGGCACCTCGCGGGTGGTGCGGTACTGACAGACTGCCTTCTCTGGCCCGACAGGGCGTGACAGCACGGAAAATCCTTCTTCCAGCATTTCCATTTTGCGCAGCTGCTGCCACTCCGGGCTGAAGGCCACCACGGAGAGCGACGGGATGGTGCGCATGTAATGCGGCCACAGCAGGCTGACCAGCCCTTCGGTCAGTTCCGGCAGGTCATCATCGAGCTTTTCTCGCAGACGGCCCATCAGGAAAGCGAAACCCTCGAACAGACGCTCCACATACGGGTCACGTGCCCCGGTCTTATCCAGATTGAGCATGGCTGCCCGGTCAGGGTGGGCGCGGGCAAACTCTTTACCGGCTTCGCGCAGGTAGCGCATTTCGGCTTCGTAATAACGCAGGGTTAAATCATCCATGGACGGAGTTCCTGAGTGTAGAAAATATCAAAAAAAAACAGAACGCGTCATCAGAGGTGATGACCAGCAATATCAGGGAACGATTAACCGCACAACACCATCGCACGCGCCGGATCGAGGGCAATCAGCCCGGCCAGCAGGCTGTCCATTTCCGGGGCAAAACGGGCTTTGTCGCTTTCACTGCGCCCGGCTTTCATCCGCAGCAGTCGCAGGCGACGGGCCTGCACATCGAACAGCAGCCCCGGCTCCCACTCATTCAGGGTCAGTTGCGGGGCACTGTCGGTGAGTTCACCGAGCAGGTGGAGGGCAAGCTCATTGCGCCCGTACTGTTCTGCCACCCGCGCCATGAGTAAACGGAGTAACCAGCGGCTGCGGGGAGAGACCATCTCCGGACGATTCTGAAGCCAGACCAGCGCCGCCTCCGGGCCATCGCGGTCACCTTTTTCCATCGCCTCTGCTTCCAGCGCAAATATGTCATCGGTCTGAGTTCCCTGCAGGACGGCGGGCTCTTCATTGAACCCGGGCATGTCGTTGTTAACCTTTTCGGCAATCCAGTTGAGCGTCACCTCATCGGCGAGCGGCGTACCGTCATTCCAGGCGAGCGTTTCCAGTCCTGGCAGGCGTTTTAGCATCAGCTTCAGGTCGCTGAGCACGTAATCGGCCCAGTGCTCCCAGGGGGCACCCGCGCGACTCAGGCTCTGCCACAGGTACCACTGCAAATCGAGCCAGAAGCGGTTGCCGCCTTCGGTGAACATCACATCCACCTGTTCAATCAGTTCGGTCCAGCTCTGCTGCAGGTACAGGCGTTTCAGCTGCGCACGGTAGTCCGGTTTCGGGGGCAGTAAACGAGTCCGACCGCTGGCATCAAGCGCCGGTAACTGCGTCACCAGGTCCCAGCGGGCGGCTTTCATCATCCGGTGAGCCGCAAGCCAGCCCTGCGGCTGCTCCACCACCCAGCCGGACAACACGCGCAACTGGCGGACCAGCTCCACTTCCGATTTAACGGCGGTCGTAGCCGGTACGGCACTGCCTGATGTCGCGAAGGTTCCGACGTCGGTGGTTTCCTCCTGATGTGAGGTAGCCACCGGGGTATCAAGTCCGCCAACGCCGGCCAGGCGGGTTTCAAGAGTACGCAGCAAGCCGGTAAATGAGGGTTGATCGCTGTCTGACATCTTTGCCACAGCCTCTTCCAGCAGACACAGTGCGGCTGCCGTTCGGGCGGTATCTTCCCGCGTCACATCCGGCCAGCGCGAGAACGCGTCCAGCACCTTGTCACTGTTCAGCCATTCCAGTGCCGCCAGCCGGGCATTGCTGCGCAGGGGGTGACAGTGCTGCCCTGCCTGTTTCAGCATGGCGGTAAGCAGCACCAGGCCATCAGCCAGCCCGCTGTCGCCATCACGCTGCAGACGGGCAAAGATATACCAGGTGACCACGCGGATATCACGGGCCTGGCAGGTCACAACCTGTTCAGCCAGACGGCAAAGCGTATCGGTATCGGTACCTGAGAGTTTGTTGATTTCCTCACGCATCAGCTGGAAATCATCCTCATAGGTCGGATCGTCTCCTGCCCCGTTACCGGTTGAAAGCGGTATCAGCCAATTGTTCCAGAGCGAAAGACTCTCCCGGGAATGTGCGAGCAGCGCAGCGCGCTGAGTCGCATCCGGGAGACACAGGCTCAGTAACGTTTCTGCCGTCGCCATTATTCGTCTCCCGCCAGTGAAAGTGTGCTGTCGGCGGCACCGACGGCAAAGATGTTCTGCGGCAGGCTAAAGCCCTGCAGCTTGAGCAGCGCCAGCGGCCCGTCACCGACCTCGCTGCGCAGGATGAATTTCAGCGGATTACCGTCCGGGGTGATCCACACCAGCTGGGTGCGGCTGCTGTCGAGCGGAGTGATCAGCGCCTTATCCAGCAGGCGGATAAACCCCCAGTTCCCCTGGTTGCTTTCATACAGGCGCATTTCGGTGTTCACTGAACGCCAGCTCAGGTCCGCACCGGGGTAATACGTATTACCCGGCCAGGTGAAACTCTGCCAGCTTTCCATCTGGTTGAAGTAATCCAGTTTCTGACCATCCAGCGTCAGCCAGGTGCGGGCCACATCGCGCGACGGTCGGGCCATCAGCTCGAAATGCACACCGGCATCGCCCTGGGCAAAGACGATATCCGAGATATCGGCCAGCTTATTGATAGCGGTAAGAAATGCGGGACTGATGCTCATTCCCTGACTGGCAGCCGGATCCACCACCCAGTGGCTGCCTTCCTGATGAAGGATGCCGCCGAGGTTAGTTTTGATAAATGCGGCAATACGCCCGGAGTCGCTGCGCAGGAACTGGGCCAGCAGCGGCAGAGAAGCATCGCTGCCTGTGGCCTTGAACGGATAGCGTCCGGCGAAGGCGGTGTTCCACTGCGAGACGATAGTGCTCTGCCAGCGGGCGTTAAGGCTACCTGCAGCTGGCGCCAGCACCTGACGCCAGGCCAGATCGAGTGGCTGCACAAACAGCGCCTGCCCGAAGCCATTCCACTCCTGCCCGAGGCTTGCCGCCACCAGAGAGCCATAATCACGGGTGTCGGTCAGGTCAATGGCTTTGCCCTGGAAGACGGTCTGGGCCAGCATCTGCGCCATCGCCTGCAGATCAGGGGCACTGGTCACCTGCTGAAGCTTGAGACGTACCTGAGTCACGCGGGCAAGCCAGGACTGGAAGCTGAGGTTACCGTTTGAGCCGGTACCGTCCTTGCCGGCCATAAGACCCGTGAGCGGGCCAAACACGCCGTCCAGCGGGCCTTTGGGGCCCTGCGCCTGTTCGATAAACTGTTTTGCGTTCTTATTACGGCCCACCAGTTTTTTAGCTGAGTCCACCAGGGAGTCGGCCAGGGCTTCACCTTTGGCCCCGGTCTGACCCTGCCAGGCAAGGGTATTCATCAGCGCCACCAGAGGGGACTGACGCACATCCGCCAGCAGGTTCAGTTGGGCGATGGCTTCGGAGAGCGACCCGGCGTCCTGCCACTGGATACTGTTGGCCATGTTCAGCCAGGCGTTACCAAAATCAGTGAAGTAGCGTTCGGTCAGGCGCTGTTTCAGGGCTTCCGGTGAGATGTCACTGCTGGCCTGCTGCTTTTTGTCCGTCAGCACCCAGTCAATTTCATCACGGCGGGTTTTCACCACCTCATCAATGGCGTCCTGTACCTGCTCTTCCCACGCCTGGCGGGTGAACATCCCCGGCACCACTTCTTCCGAGGAGAACAGGGACGAGGCATCTGTATCGCCGGTCATATCCGCGAGGGTTAAATCCGGCCAGTTGCGCGCAATGCGCCCGAGCATCTCCTGATACAGGCCAGACTCGGCATTACGCTGACCAATCTGCTTGAGCAAAATCTGGCGTACGGTGCCCACCAGTTCACGGTCGGGAGTGATTTTCCACGCCGGGTGCGCCGGTAAGTTCTGCGCATAAAACCCGAGCAGCTTCGGTGCCTGCGTCTGCCACACAGCGTCAGATACGCCAGAGCGTGACGGCCAGGCTTTGAGCATATTACCGGCCAGCCAGTTCGCATCCGCTTTGTCCGGATGCGCCAGCATCAGATACCCTTTCAGCAGGTTATAGGTCTTCTGGGTGGCGGAGGTACGCGCATCACTTGCCGGCGGCAGCTGCACAAAATCATTCAGCTGGCGGTGAAGCTCACTGGCCAACGCATCGCGCATCAGCGTCTGGTTGTTACGGGCGTACAGTGGCCAGAGCATCTTCAGCGTGTCGCTGTCCTGATTCAGACCGAACCGGGTGTACCAGGGCGCACCATGAACTTCGCGGTTCTGCAGACGGGCAATGGTCTGCTGCAGGAGAAGTTGATTACGCAGACGTTCGGGCAGTGGCTGTCGGGTATCGGCGGCGGTGCGTGCCGTATCCTGCGCCAGCCAGATTTGTGTGCGGTTGACAGAAAGTGACAGCAACGTACCCGCGCCCCACAACAGAATCAGCCCCAGCAGGACCAGGCGCAGAACTTTCTGCCAGTGGACACCGATTTTACGGGTATGGGCCTGC
This sequence comes from uncultured Enterobacteriaceae bacterium, assembly GCA_945271245.1. Classification (GTDB taxonomy): domain Bacteria; phylum Pseudomonadota; class Gammaproteobacteria; order Enterobacterales; family Enterobacteriaceae; genus Apirhabdus; species Apirhabdus apintestini. Next base: position 17,615 of record CALYPF010000021.1, read on the forward strand.
AGGCTGTCTTCTTCCAGCGCCTGCCAGACCGGCGGCGACAGACGCGCATGGGGAACCGTAGTGGCACCCGGCAAGGCCGGGCTGAACATCACCCCACGCAGACGGTAAGGAGCTGGCCCCGACATCAGCGTGGTCAGCAACGGGACCAGGGAGCGCCGCAGCGAGCCACGCAGGGCTTTTGACAGGCGCAACAGCCAGTGATGCTGTGAATTCTCCAGCAATGCTGCCACGCCGGGCGTCTGCAATTCGGACGACAGTGCCGCAAGCGTGGTACGGGTCTCATCTGCGGTGACACCCGGGCCAAACAGGGCTCCCGTTGGTGGAACGCCTTCACCATCATGCGCCCATGAACCTTCCCGGACGACCCACAGCCAGACCGGCAGCTGCCAGCCCAGCAGAGCATCGGTTTTCTGACGCACACGCGTCAACGTATCCTGTTTTGCAGTATCTGGCAGAGCCGCAGCATTCATCACCTGCACTACCCCGTCGAGTGGGCGCTGTGGGCGAACTGCTTTCAGCACCGACAGAAACTCGTCATCCGGCACGCTGTCAGACAGGCCACCGTGGATCAGCACAATCCCGTCACTTTCCTGCCAGTGGTCGCGTTTCAGCCCCGGCACCACCTTCTCAATATCGTTATCGCTGCCCTGTACCATAAGCAGGCGCACTTTTGCTTTCCAGCGGCGACGGTAGCGCAGCTGCAGGTGGTCGATCAGGGCTTCGGCACTGAAACTTTTCTCTGCCCGCTCTTTTTCGTCAACAAAGGTATTCGCGGCGTTGCTGTCCGGGAGGGTGGCTGGAGAGGCTTTGTTGCGCCCCCAGGTTCGTCTTGCCCCTTTCCTTCCGGAGATGAAGAACAGGTGTTCCAGCCCCCAGAGCAGGGTCAACAGGATGACGCTGACGATCGCACAGAGCGTCACGATCCATTCAAGCGGATACGGACCAAGTCCAAACGTCCTGGCGATAAAGTCACTGCCGATTGTCAGCGTAAAAACGATTATCACGGAAACAAATATCAGCGCCAGAACAGCAAGTCCAAGCAAGGATTTTGGTTTGGTTTGGGTCTTTTCTTTTTTATCGCGGCTCATTCCCTGTTAACGTCCTTTTCTCGTTCTTCTGCCGTCATTGATGCCAGCCAGATATCGTCACATCCGGGATCCGGTTGCGCAGCAACCAGCTGCGCGCCCTGCTCCGAAACTTTGCCTGCAGCCAGCGCCACCGCTATCCACGGCGATGCCTGTCCGGCATACCCGAGCGTGGCGTCGATATTTTTGATACCGTCCGTCAGGCTGAGCGTTAATTTATTGTCCTCACAGGATTGATTCAGACCCGGCCTGTCAGTGACGACCTCGCCGGTGATCCAGATACCTTTGATCTCATCTGGGGATAATTCAGCCCAGCGCAGAGCGTGTGCCATGTTGTGAGTCAGTGTTTCCGGGCTGCTCTTTTGCGGGCGATGCAACCTGACCGCATCCGGAAACTGGTGACTCTTTCGGTTACACAGCACCATTGCCGCTATGGCTTCCGCATCATTTTCCTGCGGTGATGGTCGAAGCGAGAGTGTCAGAACAACCAGTGCAGCGGGTTTGTCCCAACGGTGGTCCAGCCAGTAATCCAGCGCATCCATGCCCTTCCCTGGTATCTGGCGTAGCGCTCTGCCGGATTTATCGGTGACCAGCTGCAGCAGCCCGGCTTCTTGCTCCACCGTGACGTCAGCGTCACACTCGAACATCAGCCAGCACGGCAGCTTCTCCGGCAGGCGGGCCAGCGTTTTACTGATGCGAATTGCCACTTTTACGACAGCTTTTGTCAGGGCCTCCGGATCGTCATCAAACTCCGTTATCCGGGCATGCCTGACAGGCTCTCCACCGGCTCGCGGTTTGGCCGTTTTCAGGAGCAGCGTGCCTGATGCTATTGCCGCACTCAGACTTCCCGTCCCCCGGCCAGCCGGGGTCTGTACCCAGGTATCAAGAACCCAGGCAAAGCGCCTGCCGCGTGAGATTTCGGTGTCTTCAAGTTCATCACATTCGTAGTTCCATCCAGCTTCACCATTGAGCTCAAGGCGGTACCCGATATGCCGAAAAACAGCCAGAATACCCCACAGGCAAAAAGGCAGCCCCAGCGCTGTAAACCAGAATGAAATCCCGCGCCGCTCTCCGGTCCATTGCCACAGGGTCAGCATCACACCTGCCAGCATGATGACGACAAGAAAAATCACCCAACGTATTGTCACCGGACGTGAAATACCATCGGCGCTGTCAGGAACTTCATCCAGATAAACCGGCATTGTCAGCTAACCTTTGCCGCGGAAAATGAGCTGATGAGCGTACATCCACAGCCACATTTGTGGCCTTCGAATGCCACAGGGAGACCATCTTCATCCAGATAGTTGGGATTGCCCTCTACAATGGTCGTATTGCCATGATCCGGACAGGAGACTTTGTCCCCTTTACGGGCGGCACCAATGCCCCCAAATTTCATGGTCGCTGAGGCTGTTAATACTGAACCACCGTGGGTCGTCTTATCCCCTTTACGAATAATCTTTAACATTTCCGTTCCAATTTTTACTCAGCGATTAATTTTCACAACCTCACGCAGATAATACCCACTGCGTCTTAACCCATGGTCATTTAAGATCGAAATCATCTGATTTGACCCAATACACCTTACTCTTCCCGCTGGCTGGTTTGTAATTAATTTTATAAAAGGAGCCATCCTCAGACATATCAACAAGTGAGAAAGCATCCCCTTTAATTAGATACGCTTTCGTTTTTTTTGATTCATCAGGAGCAGAATATAAAAATGCTTTATCAACAGAGATGCCACCATTTAATGGTTTTCTATTTTTATAATCGTCACCTCCAGTCATTAACTCCTCATAATCTTTAACGCCATTTTTGTAGTGTATTCTTTTTACTTGCTGGCAATCGGCACAAGAATCTGTAAAAAGCAATGACCACACATCATCAGAGGAAACCCGATAAACATCATTGAACCAAACCCCCTGGTCCCTTCTGGAGCTAATTACGCGCCCATCATTTCCCGTTATATTACAGAGTTTCCCATCCGCGCCCGCAGACGGAGTATTTTCTATACTGTCATTATTCACCTTAAAAACCACTGAGCATTTATTGACATCGCTCTCACTACTCAGATATAGATATTTAGTATTATTCAAAAGGTTCACGGAAACATTCGAGTAACCTTTAGATACAAAATCCTTCGCAGCTTCAGTCAATGTCAGTCCATCGTATGTTGTAGGCACTCTTCCTGCTGAGTTAGCAAACACACTGAAAGTTGAAAGGCTCAGCAAGGCTATCAAACTAATTTTACTTAATGTCATTATTTTAAGCCCCATTCCTTTTTAATTGATTCGAAATATGATTTTCTTTCATCTAAGCCATTTTGCCCGCCATTAACGGCAAGAGTAACTAACTCTACATTATCCTTCTCATTATCGATTAGTATGTTAATGTCGCCCTTAGCATTATGTTTTTTATGAACGCCGCCATTATTCCGCCAAAACCAACAAGATGCTTTAATCGCATTAACCATTACTGATGCAACCAAATCAGAATTGCTAACACAATCGATGCCGGCATATTGAGAAAAGTGTTGGTAATTCTTCTTCCAAGTTAGTTGGATTAGTCCCCTCCCTTTATATCGAGGTCCATCTCCAACAACTGTATTACCATTCTTGATCGCATCTTTATGTTGCCCTGGGTCATAGTTATGTCCAGAGCCGAACTCAATGGTTGTATCTAAATGTGCAGACTCATGGAGGCATTGTGACAAAAAGTGAGCCTTGTGATAAGCACCAGTAATTCCGTATTCAGTCAGTTGCTCGTTAAGAAGATTAACAAAGGTTTGCTTGTCGAACTCATAAACCGCAGGATAGGTATTCTTAAAATGAGTAGCGAAAGCTTTCCCTCCTCTCTTTCCTGTAAACCACGGATTTGCATGTTGCAATAGTTTCTCTATCAGTTCGACTGTGATTTCATGTTCTGGAACACCTTTCATTGCCCCTAAAAACTCCACCGGATGCATATGCCACAAAGAAGAACCAAGCTTTAATTTACTGGCATCCTGCATCCACACCATCTTATCAAGATAACCTTCACAGTATTCTCTCCATTCCGGTGCATCACTCGTCAGCTTGTTCAAAAACGACTGCCAGACAGACGTTTCCTTCTTGTGATACCACTCACTAGGGTGTTTCACTATCATCTTATTTTTTACATCGCGATAAGATGGGTTATGGATAGCGCTCAGATATTCCTGTGATGAATATGGGCTGACGCTACTGTCGATCCGATTCAAAAGCCGTTGATAATTGTACGGGACAGTACGATGAGTTAACCGCGTGTCAGCGCTTGATGCATCCAGCAGTCGATTAAGAATACTGCGAACCACCCCTTTGGGCGATGTTGTACCATCAAGGTGATCAAAGCTCGGTGCCTCGTCCACAGTGGTTGTGAATCCGAGTTTACCGAGATCGTACTGAGATAGGGTTTCAACCGACGTGTTACTTTTCGGCACATAGCCGTTCGCATAGGGCAAAAACCAGTATTCCAGCCCCTGTGCATCTTTTTCTGTTTTCACCTGACCCAGTTTAAGGACCGCCTCGCCCTGTGAAGTTCTCCCACTGCTGACCATGGCTTTTGTCTTCAGATCTTTCGAGAACAACGGCAGGCCGGACGGGCATTTCAGGTAAAGCGGCGTGCTCTCCCCCACCTTCTCAGGATTTTTCAGGAAAGCGGGTAACGTGTCATCAGCACTCAGGCATTCGATGTGGACCTGATAGCGGACATCATACCCACCCTCTTTCGGGATCTGGAAATAACCCAGGTGGCCGATACTATCACCGGCACTGATCGGGTACGGCGTGGGGCAAACAACAGTGTCAAACTGCATCGGCTCTGCATAAGGTGGTAACAGATGCGACCACCACGACGGACGCGTAGCCGCACCGGATGACGGGACAAGATTATCTCTGTCCGTCAGGATCCAGTATTGTTGCCCTTCTACCAGACTGGTCTTCGTGCCTTTTGCCTTCGCTTTATCGGATAGCCCTTTGAACGTGACCAGGCCATAACGGCGTGCCTTAGGCCCTGTAGCACTACAGCTTGCTTTTGTCGCATCCCATTCAATCAGTGCACCTTTCGGGATTGTGGCTACACGATAAGTGTTTCTGTTCTCAGCACTGGCATCAGGCGTCCATTCACGGCGAAATACAGGCAGTTTATCATTCACAATCCAGTGGGTTTCGTTTTCACTGGAAGCGTAAGCGGAGTAAGGAGCCAGATGCATATACAGCGTATAAAAATGCAGGCCGTTCTCTTTTTTCTCGCCAGGCTGAATGTAGTGCCGCACCAGGACAAAGGAGCCAGAGACACTCAGAGGCCCCATTTCCCAGGGAACCGTCAGGTAATCGCGACAAATCCGGTACGCCACCACTTCCCCGTCTGCCATACAGCGAACGCTCTGTTCACCTTTGAACGGAACAGGAAAATCCAGCAGCTCGGAAGCCGTCTTACCGCTCAGCGCACACCACGGCGTAGTGGCATTCGTGATATGAATACCCCCATGCCACATTCCATTGCTTCCCACCATGTACCAGCCCGTCGCTTCACCTTCCAGGTGCGACATCAGGTCTTCCTGGTTAGCAAAGTCATTGCCACGATTAGATGGCACCGGCCAGCTGATTTTAGGTAATACCGACATGTCTGTTCCCTCAGTTGCTCAGTGGTTTGCTGATGACGCGTTTAACTTCGGCTATCTCAGTGCTGTTGAAATCCGGTGCAGAAAAGGGCATATCGCCACCACTCCCTGGCACCAGGTATTCCCCCACCTTCATGGTCAGGTCACCTTTCGAGCCGTGCTCAATACCGCTGTCGCTGAGTTTCAGGTAAGAGCCGCCGCCATTCACCGTCAGGGCTTTAGGGGTACTGATAACAATTTCATCGTCAGTACTGGTGATGGTCAGTTCTTTTTGCGCACTCATGTCCAGTGTGTTGTGGCGGGAATGCATTTCGACATCACCGAGGTTAGCTATCATTCGCACACCCGCTTTGTGCGCAAACAGTCCCAGTTCATTCTCAGCACTCATGGAGATGTTTTTCATTGCTCCCATATCGAGGTGTTTACCGGCCGTCAGCATCGTATTCTGTGTGCTGGTAAGCTGAAGGTGCTCGCCTGAGGTAAACGCGATCCCCTGCGGGGCGGATGCCAGCAGGACCGCTGCCTGCAAGTCAGCAATGCTTTGCGTCACCAGGTTGTTCTGAGCCTGAATATCGCTGACCAGCGCTTTCGCCGCTTCAGCCGCATTGTTCAGTGCCTGCATTTCGCTGTTGGCCTGCTTGATGCGGTTGACAGCCGGCGCCATTTCCAGCATCTGTCCTTCACCTTTTGCCTGCGCATCCGCGGTCAGGAACATACCTCTTCCGGCACGTACGGCACCGTATTCATCGGTACGTAGTTCAAAACCGGTACCGCGTGGCTCACGCTGAGCATCCACCACATGGCCACCGTTAAGCTGCGTTTTCCCGTAAGGGGTCGCCAGCTTAAAGTGCTCTTCCTGACGCTTGTCTTCCAGGCGAAGTTTATTGTCCCCCGCCGTACGCCAGACGTTTCTCGTGTGATTGTCGCGGGTGACGTGGTCCGGGTGTTCTGAATCATGCTGGGCGTGGGCGATGTATGGCCTGTCCGGATCCCCGCTGTCAAACATCACCGAGACTTCAGTCCCGTCAAGCAGCGGGGAATGGAAGCCATAGGTATCCCCGGCATAAGGTTTCGCCATGCGCAGCCAGAGGTAGGCATAGCCCTGTTCGGTGCTGCTGCGGTCAAAGTCAAGCCGGACGCGGTAGCGCCCCTGATTGTCGAGGTACGCATAGGTGTCATGCTTCTCATCACTTTCCACCCGGGCAGGCAGGGAGCCGGCCATCACCGGACGGTTCAGCAGTGGCGGGCGGTAGCAGACCGTTTCACTGTACGGAATACCCGCAAAGCGCAGCTGAAAGCCTTTGTCACGCGCCCCCGAAGTCTGAACGCCGACGATCACAATGCCGTCTTTCAACGAGTCTGGGATACTGCCCTGGGGCTCCAGCACCTCGCCGGGGGTGAGAATCGGGCTGCTTGAACGTCCGGTGACAAGCTGTTGTGCGTTGAGTGCTCGTTCATGACGGAGACGGGCATACCAGGCGCCACCTTCCGGGGTGTCAGCATCGCCCTCACTCAAAAACGGCTCCGCGTAGTGGTAGGTCTCGCCGGTGGTGGCCCCACCTTCCTGACGGACAGTCACCGAACTGTCCTGCGGCGTCAGCGCTTCACGGTAGTTATAGTCGCGATTGGCAACGCTGCCGGTGACCACATGATCTTCCGGGCTGATATCCCAGACGCTCTCCTGGCCGTTATCACTGGTGCGTGAAGGCGGGATCACCGGGAGTTTTACGCCAAACTGATACTGCATCTGGCTGTCCTGGAAAATCACCACATCCTGCTCGATACGGCTGTCCATTTCAAAACGCCAGAAAATGCCCACCTCAGCCAGCAGGCGCTGGATAAATTCCAGATCCGTCTCACGCCACTGGGTGATCAGTTCACGGACCGGGTAATGCTGCGACAGGCGAAACTCAAAGTCCGCCCCTTCGAGACCGTGGGCGCGCAGAATTTGCTCCACCACTTCGGGTACCGACTGGTTCAGGTACACCTCGCTGCGCTGAGTGTGCTGCATCAGAGTAATACGCGGCACGATGCGCAGGGCATAGGTGATTTCATCCCCCGACATCGAGATCCGACGGAAGGTATCCACCACGCCGTATACCGTGCGTACCGGCACAGCTGGCGTGCCATTAAACAATGGCGTCTGGAAGGTAAAGGAGGCCGGTTTCAACATGACTTCACTGCTGGCAATACTTGCCGTACAGGTGACGGTGACCTCGTAACGCCACGGCTGGCTCAGCGATTCGCTGGCACGAAACCGCAGCACGTCCAGGAAATGTGAACAGTCATGCACATCCACCCGGTAGCGGGACAGGCCCAGGGCTTCATCCATCGCCTTCTGCGCCAGGCTGCTTAAGCGTTCAGTCATCGTTCATCTCCTGCTGAGTTTTCTGTACGGCATCAAACTCCAGCACGATGCCCTCTTTCTCATCCCACCCAAGCGTCAGGCTGTGCGGTTTCTGCTTCGCGGCCATGTGAGTGAGCAGTTGCTGACTCAGTATCGGCAGAATTTGCTGGTTGAGCAGGCTGTCGACGTTGCGCGCGCCGGTGTCCGGCAGCAGGCAGGCGGCCGTCAGCGTGTCATACAGGCTGTCACCGATATGCGTGGTCAGGCCGTAATGACGCTGTAGACGCTTGCTGACCTGACTGAGCTTCATCTCCACAATGGTGCGCATGGCGGATTCTGCCAGGGGGTGGTAGATCACTGTCTGGAAACGGGCCAGCAGAGCGGGCTGGAAGTGGTCACGCAGGATCGGGCGCAGCAGTTCATGCAGGTCGCTTTCACTGGCATCCGGTTGTTCATCGAGCAACTGCATCAGATGATCGCTGCCGAGGTTAGAGGTCATCAGGATCACGGTGTTACGGAAGTCAATTTCACGCCCTTCGCCGTCGCGCATAAACCCACGGTCGAAGACCTGATAGAACAGATTCATCACATCCCGGTGGGCTTTTTCCACCTCATCGAGCAGCACCACGCTGTACGGACGCTTGCGCACGGCTTCGGTCAGAATACCGCCCTGCCCGTAGCCCACGTAACCCGGAGGTGACCCCTTGAGCTGCGAAACGGTGTGCGGCTCCTGATATTCAGACAGGTTGATGGTAATCAGGGATTTCTCGCCACCGTACAGCACATCCGCCAGGGCCAGCGCGGTTTCGGTTTTCCCCACCCCGCTCGGACCAACCAGCAGGAACACGCCCTGCGGGCCGTTCTCGGACGTCAGGCCAGTTTTGGCTGCACGCAGGCGCTGGGCAATGGCATTCAACGCCACATCCTGCCCAACCACGCGCTTACCGATTTCATTTTCCAGCATCAGCAGCTCAGTCTGTTCATCTTTCATCAGCGAGGAGAGCGGCACGCCGGTCCAGTCGGCAATCACGTTCGCCACGGTGCGGGTGTCGACATCCAGCGACAGCAACGGCGTGCTGCCCTGCAGCGTGGAGAGCTGGTTTTGCAGGTGGTTGATATCCGTCTGGCGGCTGATGTCCTGACGCACGTCGAGCAGCTGTTCCGTCAGGCTCAGCTCGCGACCATACTGACTTTCCAGTTCGTCGAGTTCGACGATCAGATCGTTCTGCTGCTGTTCAATCACCGCCAGACGTTCGCCGTGCTGATTGTTGCCCAGCGCGATGTCTTCCAGCAGCGCCTGCTTCTCAATGTCCAGTGCAGTGAGCTGCGCGCGGTACTGCGTCAGCGCTTCCGGCACGGTGTCGAGGCTCATGCGCACGCGGGCGCTGGCGGTATCCAGCAGATCAACGGCTTTGTCAGGCAACTGACGGCCTGTCAGATAACGGCGGGAAAGCGTGACAGCAGCGCGTACTGCATCATCAGTGATGTGCACGCCGTGGTGTTCGGCGTAGCGGGATTTCAGGCCGCGCAGCATCAGGCAGGCAGTTTCGTCGTCCGGCTCGTCCACTTTCACCATCTGGAAGCGGCGCTCCAGCGCGGCATCGCGTTCAAAATACTGTTTGTATTCGGACCAGGTAGTGGCGGCGATGGTACGCAGCTCACCACAGGCCAACGCAGGCTTCAGCAGGTTAGCTGCATCCGCGCCACCCGCCTGGTTACCTGCCCCGATAATGGTGTGGGCTTCGTCGATAAACAGCAGAATGGGCACCGGGGACTGCTGCACCGCATCAATCACGTTTTTCAGGCGCTGCTCAAATTCCCCCTTCACCCCTGCGCCCGCCTGCAGCAGGCCGAGATCGAGGGTACGCAGCACCACCGTTTTCAGGCTTTCTGGCACATTGCCTTCGGAGATGCGTAGTGCCAGCCCTTCAACGAGCGCCGTTTTCCCCACACCCGGCTCACCGACCAGGATCGGGTTATTTTTGCGACGGCGCGAAAGGATATCCACCATCTGGCGAATTTCGGTGTCACGGCCAAACACCGGGTCAATCTTCCCGTCTTTCGCTTTGGCGGTGACATCGAGGGTAAACTTATCCAGGGCATTCTGCAGGGCCGGTGACAGTTCACCGTCTTTTATGGATGTGCTGTCACCGGCACCGACCGGACGGCCGACCATTTCCACATCGCCACCCGTGTTGGCCAGTTCCGCTTCCTGCTGCACTTCCGGACGTTCGTCCGACTGCGCATCCAGCAGTGGACGCAGACGCTCCAGCTGACTTTGTGCCAGGGTCAGCATCGGCCACAGACCGTCACAACGCAGCAGTTTCGGTTTACCGGTCAGGGCCATCAGCAGATGAATGCCGCGAATGTGCTCTTCACCATTGAGAGAGGCCAGCAACCAGGCTTCCTGCATCAGCATCTGAATGTTTTCCGAGAGCTGTGGGCGGTGGCGCACCGAGCGCGGTTGATTATCCAGCCAGCCGAGCAAATCCTGCCACAGCGCATCCATATCCCACTCGTAGCGACGGGCGAGCACCGTCAGGTCACCTTCACCCTGCTCAAGCAGCTTCAGCAGCCAGTGCTCAGGCAGGATTTCCGCATGCGCACGGGTCTGGCAGAGCGAGGCCGCCCCTTCCATCGCACGGGCACAGTAAGGATTCAGGCGGCGTAACAGAACGGCTGGATTTTCCATGGATTTCATTCCCTCTCTTTTTGACACGCTACCGCCCCTGGCCGTTAACCGATGCCCATAAGGTCAGTGCTGATAAAATGTATGGCTGCTTTGCAGAACGTCCGCGAGGCAGGCGTTATGCAAAACAAAAAAGCGGACAGAGAGACTCCGTCCGCTCGTGACTTACGCGGTGGCGCGTTCGTTCCAGGAATCGGAATGAATAATGTTGCCGTCTTTGTAGGTCCAGGTGATTTTTTCGTAGCGCAGCTCGATCTGCTCAAGGTGGTTGTGCTTCTCGTAAGAAGGATCCTTGATGTCATGCATGACCGGATTCACTTTCACCACTTTCACGTTTTCTAACTTCGTGTTGAAGTACTCGACTTCCTGACCTGCGTCGTTGATTTTGTACCACTTGAATTCCGCAGACTTGAGGGTCTGACCGGTGGTCACCGCCTTGTAAAGGTACGGGCTGGAGGAGTCGATTTCTTTGGTGAATTTGAACGGCGTGTGGATACGCGTACCGGTCAGCTTTCCGGTGTTGTTATCGGTCGGGATATACAGGTTATGCTCCTGCGCCACCACTTCGATGCTGCCGTCACGATCCTGAACGTCAACAGACCCTTTAATGTCCGCGCCGCCATCGTCTTTCAGCCAGAGATAAACAGGAATTGCCATGGAATTACTCTCCATTGTGTTGTGATATGTCATCATCCTGCGATGACGCTGAGGGTTTGCCCGGTATCTGGCAGGCGTCGGCCTGCGGTACCAGACTGATTTCGACACGGCGGTTGAGCGTACGCCCTTCCGTTGTGTCATTGGTTGCGACGGGACGGTCCTGACCGTATCCCTGAACCGCAAAACAACTCTCCGGCACATCGCCGGTGTCCCGCATCCAGTCGCGTACCGCTTCAGCACGCTTCAGGGACAGCGTCTGATTCAGTTGCGGGTTACCGGTGTTGTCGGTGTAACCACTGACCACAATCAGCCAACCCGGTTTGGCCTTGATCCCCACCAGGGAATTGACCAGCATTTTGGTCGAACCGCTCTTCAACACGGACTTGCCGGAATCGAACAGCGACATGCTGTCGAGACGAATAATCTTCGGTACCGGTCTGGGTTTCGGCTTCGGTGGCGGTGGCGGTGGCACATACGTATCAATCGTCTGCTGAACCGCGAGCCACAGGCGTTCGCCCGGATACAGCCCCAGACCATAGCGTTGCGGAACCCCCTGACGCTGCCAGCGCTCCAGTAGCAATGCATCCTGCTGCAGGGCGTGCAGCGACCGGGCTTTCGGCGCGTAGTGATCCATCGGAATGGCCTGCTAGCGGTGCAGATCGGCAGCCACCCGGCGGATGAGGGTCTGGTTATGCATAACAGACAGCGCGAGGGCACCGAGTGCGCACAGCAGCAGGACCACCACCACCCGACGTCCGGTTTTACCGCCCTGTAACGGTGTGGTGTACGGTATCAGCAGCGGCAACACCGGATCGGCAAAATGCCAGCGCTGCTCATGCGCACAGACACGGATCGCAGGAGAAATGCGGGTCAGTCGGAACAGCCACTGCGGCCACAGGGCGCGGGCAGCAGTCTGTATCAGCCCCAGACGCAGGGTGACGGCAAACGGGCGTATCGCCGGACACAGCCGGTCGGATTTGCCCAGCTCATCCAGCATGACCGAGTGAAGCATCGCGGTCGCCTGGGCCAGAAACGGCTGGATAGTGGCAGTCTGTGCCGTACGCTGCCATTCACTGAGCGTCACCGCCGGTTCGTCTTCCGGGCACACCAGAGACGTTGTACCCCGTACCACTATCCACGGCGTCTCCGGGCCACTGAATTCTGCATTCAGCACCACCGGAACGTCATACCCGGTCAGTCCACGAAGCTGCTTCACCTGCAGGCGCAGCGCTTTCAGGGACGCCCGCAACAGCGCCTCGTCATCATGGCGGTCCGGCAGACAGCGGAACATTACCGACAACTGCCCGGCCATCACCGGGGTGCGTGCCAGCAGACGAGTGGCGAGCGGCATCAGCTCAGTCAGCTCTGCCACCTGGAGGTACCAGCCCTGGGTCGTGCGCCGGAAGGGTCCCAGGGCAAACATGTTGTCATCCACATCCCCACAGACCAGCACCACCGGTCCGGTATGGTCTTCCGGTGGAAAGTCACCGGCATCCACCACCTGTTGAGCAGGCTGCAGGTGACGGTAACGTCGGAGGATTATCCACCCGCAAACCAGCAGAGCCGCCAGCATCAACAGTGATTTACCTGTTCCCCCCCAGGCCAGAAAGCCCCATACCAGCCACAGCACGGCAGCCAGACAAACCAGCACCGGTAACGCGGCACGGGCAAGCGTTCGTCCTCCCATCAGCGCAGCTCCGGCAGTTGCTGGTGCAGCAGGTCCTGCAGCCAGAGATGACCACCCAGCCACACCGCACCGGTCAGTACGACGGCCAGCACAATCCAGAACCAGACCGAGCGCAGCAGGTTATAGCGACGACGACCGGTTTTGTGCACCACCAGGGAGGCAGCGATTTCCAGCGCCGGGACGCGTTCATTGAGTGCAGAAATCACCTCATCACGACGGGACTGTCCCACGCCTGACAGGCTGTACTGCCCCTGGAATCCCAGCGCCAGTACCCGCTGGTAGCAGGTCAGCACCGCCTGCTCAGGCGCAGGCTGGCGCAACACTTCTGCGATACGGTCATACAGTGCACCACCGGCACGCAGGGTGCCGAAGTAGACGGTCTGTAACGGCGCTGAGCGCCAGGCTCTCTGGGCCGCATCCAGCGTGACGGCCGGTGTCGTGTCTGCTTCTTCAGTCACTGCTAACGGCAGCTCACCAGCCCCGGATGCAGCCGATTTCTCTGCCGGCTTACGGTTCAGGACGGTTTCATCCAGCAGGGCGCACTGGGCATAGGTGATGTGATCAATGCTTTCACTGTCATACCCGGCACGATCCAGCGCTTCCCGCACGCTGTCCACCTGCCCTTTACAGGCCGCGTAAAGCGCCGGGCCATCGGTGACCTCACCACCGTGACGCAACTGCGCCACGGTGAGCCAGGTTTCAGCCATCAGGGCATCAATATCGGTGTCTTTTTTCATGAGCGCAGTACCGCAAACAGTTCAAGTTCCAGCTCACCGAGCACGGACGGAACGTAGAACACACAGACCCCCTGGTCGAGCATTTCACGCGCGGCATCGCTCTCCATATCCAGCACAAAGTACTGGTTCTCCAGACGAACCGGCAGTGCGGCCGGCACGCGGCTGAGCGCAATCAGGCTAATCCCCTCCACGGCCACGCCCGACACCTCACCGACGCTGGCTGGCGCTCCGGCAATGCAGACTTCCGCAAAGCGTTCAGCAATCTGCCAGGCAGGCTGGTTAGAGCGAACAGACAGATAGAAGTCGGCTTCATCGCGCAGACGGATATCGTGCAGCACCGCTTTCCAGGTTTCCGGATCCATCCTGTCCATTCTGACCGCCACCACACGTGACGGCAGGCTCGCTTCCAGCAGTTCGCTGATGAGATCAAATAATGGCGGGAAGGTGTTTTCAGGCAGGCGGTGGTCATACCCCGGAATGGCATCCAGGTCATGCTCCAGCGAGAAGGTCAGCATACTGCCGGCAAGACGGGTGAGTTCCGCCCAGACCTGCTCAGGATGTCGGTCCGGGAAGCGCTCATACTCTGAGAGCACACGGGCATGAGAGTTCAGCGCATTGAGTAGCCAGAACAGCGACACGTCGGCGACCGCAAAATCGGCCATCCGGTCATTACTCTCGCGGCGCATGGACATCAGACGCTGACGGCGTGAGCGCAGCTGACGGTTTAACAGCGCCAGTCGCTCACACAATCCACGGCTGGCCGAGAACAGCGCCATTGGCGGGATAAAATCCGGATCCTGACGCCAGCCCCCCTGCCCGTCCCGTAACAGACGGGCAACGGCGCAGGTATCCCATGCGCCGTTGTCTTCATGTCCGAAACGAAAGGCCAGATTAAAGCGGGCCACCGCCATCGACTCTTCTTCCTGACCGAAACGATCGGCGATCGTCTCCCAGGCTTCCCGATAGCGCAACGGACGCTCTGCCGGAGCCGTGTCAGTCTGTACATTCACGATCCCGACCTGCATAACCGGCAACGCCACATACACCATTACCGGGCCAGAAGCCGGAGCCTCGATTTCTCGCGGCTCCGGTGGCAGGTCGCTGTGCCGGGTATCAACCAGCGTGTCATCCGGAAGCCACAGACGCAGCGACTGCGCCTGGACCCGACCGGAGGCCAGCATCGCCTCATCCAGCGCTATCTGACCGACGCCCCAGGGGAACGCACTGCCACGGGCGGCAACACCGGCCCGGGAAAGTGCGTCCCACTCAGACTGCTGCTGGAACTGTTGCGGGGCCAGCAGGGCCCCTTCGTTCCATAACGGACGATGAATTTTCATCCCTGATTTCCCCTCGCCTTACGATTTGGCTTTCGGCATCTGGGAAACCAGTGACAGGTTGACGTCCATCCCTTCCACCTGGAAGTGCGGCACCGCATACAGGCGAACACGGAAGAAGCCCGGGTTATCCTCAATGTCTTCCACCATCACTTTTGCGTCACGCAGCGGGTGGGATGCCTGCAGCTCGTCACCCGGATCGGTCATTTCAGTGACCAGACTTTTCACCCAGGTATTGAGTTCCAGCTCCAGCAAACGACGGTCCTTGGTGGTACCAATGTTTTCACGCTGAATCAGCTTCAGGTAGTGGGCAATACGTGACAGCAGGAAGATGTACGGCAGACGGGCATTGATACGGCTGTTTGCTGTGGCATCGGCGGTATCGTAGATAGCTGGCTTCTGCGTGGAGTTTGCACTGAAGAATGCGGCAAAATCGCGGTTCTTGTAGTAGGACAGCGGAATGAAGCCGAGATTCGCAAATTCAAATTCACGGGTTTCCGGGATCATCACTTCTGACGGGATCTTCACCTGGTTGCCGGTACCGAGATCGTACAGATGGATAGGCAGGTCCTGAACAGCACCGCCGGCCTGCGGGCCACGGATTTGCACACACCAGCCGTTGTTGATGAAGCTACGAACCATGTTAGACGCAAAGGCAAACGAGGCGTTGGTCCACAAGTATTTGTCGTGATCCGGGCCCTTCACTTCTTCGACATAGTTGAAGCTGCGTACGGGCACAGTGTCCGGGCCATACGGCAGGCGACCGAGTACGCGCGGCATTACCAGACCGATATAGCGGGCATCATCCGTCTCGCGGAAGGATTTCCACTTGATGTATTCAGCGCGGTCAAAGTAGTTGCCGATGTCTTTGATCGCGGCCACATCCTCCATACTGTCTTTCAGGAAGAATTTCGGGCCAGCTGAGCCGATAAACGGCATGTGTGCAGCGGCAGACACTTTTGAAATATTGCGCAGCAGGGCAACATCCTGCGCAGACGCATCAAATTCGTAGGCAGAAATCAGCGCGGCAATCGGCTCACCGCCCGGGGTGTCGTACTCATCAACATATGTGTGTTTATACAGTCCGCTCTGGATGATTTCCGGGCTGTCTTCGAAGTCCTGACGCAGGTCTTCTTTTGACATATCCAGCAGCTCCACCTTTACGTTCTGGCGGAAATCAGTTTTATCAATCAGCGACTTAACGCCGCGCCACAGGCTCTCTACCGCCTGGAACTCTTCGCTGTGCATGACCGCATCCAACTGACGGCTAATCTGGTAGTCCAGCTCTGCGATATGGTGGTCAATCAGCGTCTTATCGAGTTTTTCAACTTTTGAACCCGATTTTGTCAGGCACTCCAGGAACACCTGCATCCCCGCCGTCAGACGCTCATCCGCAGTCGCATCCGACATCGCCTGTGCATCCTGCCAGATATCCAGCGCACTCAGCTCGGACACCGGGTTCAGGTTGATTTTTTCGAACAGGGACGCATAAACCCCACTTGCTGCAGGACGTTCCAGCACCACGCTTTCGCCACCAGCCGCATTCTCATTTTTTACAGACATCAACATCTTCCTTTTTAATCCGTTAAATCATCGTGACCGTTACGGCTGTTTCGGGGCCAGAGCAGACAGCTCTGAGCGAAGTTCTGCGCTTAACGCCGGGTCGAGCAGAATTTTTTCCAGTTCCTTTCGGAATGCCTGGTTATCCAGAAGGTTGGCCTTGAGATCACGGAGTAAATTGCGCATGGAAAGCATGGCCTTCAACTGAGGGATTTGCCGGGAAACCTGCTCCGGGGTGAAATCTTTCATGCTCCGGAAGGTCAGGCTTATGTTGTCTTCACTGCCATCATTAGCAAGGGTGTTTTTAACGGTCAGATTGACGTTTGGGGAGTATTCGGATAACACCGCATCAAAATTATTTTTATTTAAATCAACTTTTTTGCGCTCTGACAGAGGCGCGGACTCCTGACCATTACTGAAGTCGCCCGCCACGAGCAATTTCAAAGGGAGTTCCGTTTTCTTGCTCGCTCCCCCCGTATGCAGGTCAAGCTTTAGATTAATACGTGCCTTTGGCACTTCATTCTGGAAACTGTCGGCCATCTCATCATCCCTCGGTTTATCGCTGCGTGCACTTTCAGACTAAAGTGATTTACACGCGATAATAGAATAATGATCGAAACAAGATCAAATATACCGATATTCAATCCGCAATTGGAAAATTCTTAAGAATTTTCCTCTAAATGTTAATAGTGAATAGTACTGGCATACCAGTAAAATGAACTACCGGTAATACCATGAGCGAACATTTATGTCGCAACCGTTAAAATGAACAGGAAATTGTTAATAAAATGATCTTGAATTGATCTAAATCAATATAAAGAGAGTGAAAATGCCCATGCGTTTTTCAAAGACAGGGTTTTAGATCAGAAAGAGATAAAAGGGCTGCAAGTCATAGCCAGGCTTTAAGCGGGAAACACAGCAATAGCTATAAGGGAAGCGTCAGGAAGACAATCGGTTTTATGCCCCGGCAGTGTACGTTTAATTTAGTTTCAGGGATGCAAGGTGATCCGGCCAGGCGTCAGCATAACGACAGGGAGTGCATGGGCCTGGAAAACCGCCATACAGGCTGACAAGTCACCCGCCACAATAAATTCAATCGGTGCAATCAGCTTGCCCTCATCAGAAAATCCATGGGTCAGGGCTGACTTTCTGACCAGCAGTGCATCAGTATCGCTGTATTCTTCGGCCAGGCCTTCACTGTCCCATTCTTCGTCACTCACCACGGCATTTACCCAGCCCTGCGATTTAAGCTGCTCAATTACGTACGTCAGCCGGTACAAATCAGACTGAGCGGGTACCGGCCCGGCACAGGATGACCACAGATACTCCACGCGGTTAAGTAAGCCAGCAGCCAGACCTTTGTTTCGCCCCAGCGTCAGTAATCCTTCAATATCGGATGCAATGGTTCGTGGAAACCGTTTTTGCTTATACGCCACCGTTAACCAGCGTAGCAAAAATGTATGCGTGCTGAGTGGCGACAATGCCTGACCATCCTGCTGCGCGGTACGTAATGCGACAAGGACGCACCAGGCAAAATGTGCAAGTTCAGCGACGGTGTGTTCCGGAGGTAGAGTATCGTGAGTTCTTTTCATCAGGGAATTATATCGGTGCTGAGGGTACCGGAAAAGACCAAAAAGTGGTCGTGTGGGGCCAGATGTCAACAACGGGTAAAAAGTGATCCACTTACCGTCACCACCAACGGTC